>JAJFFE010000391.1 GCA_021776775.1 Planctomycetota bacterium
GATTGGAGTGGGGCGAACCACCAGGTGGAGAACGAAGGCACGTTCCGCAAATCGGGCGGTACGGGTGCCGCGACGATGGGTATCCCCTTCGACAACACCGGATCGGTGATCGTGGAATCAGGGACCCTCTCCTTTTCGGGAGGTCTCAATCAGAGCGCCGGCACGCTATCCCTCGAAGGGGGCGACGTGAGTGGCTCAACTCTGGTTCTCTCGGGTGGAGAGATCGCGGTGACCATGACCACGACAGGTCCGGGAACGCTCAGCTTCAGCGGGACGGCGACGCTCGCAGGGAGTTTGAACGTCACGGTTCCGGCCGGCCTATCCTTGAACGACGGCGACGAGTTCACACTTCTCACCGCCTCTTCGATCTCAGGCTCACTTGCCTTCACGCCGATCGATCTCGGGGGCAATCTCGAACTCACACTCGATTCGACTTCGCCAACCGAGCTTAAGCTGGTTGTGGTAGCCGTGCCCTAAGCGGGAAGGCGCTGATAGGACAGCGGACCCGAGAACTACAATGCGGGTGTTAACGATCTGGCGGAGTCCGGTCGACTTCGTCGACTGCTCGCGCTGACCGAGGTGATCTTCTCGAACTCTAATAAGTGGTAGCGGACGAGGGTGCGGTATTCCTGGCGACTGGCTCCGCCTGGCAAGCTCGGGGTGTGAACTCGGCGTGTGGACTCGGACTCTGGGTTGGTGTCATGCGAGCCGGGCAGAAATCGAGCCGTGTAGACGAACTCCTTTGTCGACTACGGCTGGATCCGCCAGAGGGTCATGTCGGCGGCGCCGGTTCGTCGATCTGTTGACGCGCCTATGACGTAGAACTCGCCGCCGCCGGCGTGCTGGAGCGTGGCTGCACCCGTCACCACGTTGTCATTCGAACGCCGGTCGAGAAACGCCGCGTCGCCGCCGGCGAACGCGGGGTCGATCGTTCCGTCGTTCAGGTAGCGCCACACCGTGGCGAAGGCGTCGTCGGTCGCGGGGTCGCCGGTTACTCTCGCGACACCGGCGATGATCAAGCGATCGCTGCCATCGAAGAGGATACCGGTGCCGATCGCTTCGCCTTGCGCGTACGAGTACGCTGCGAAGCCGGCGCTGCCGAAGCTGGTCACCGTGGCGCCGTTGGTATCGAAGCGCCAGACTGCAAGGTCTTGATTGCTGGACGTGACCATGCGACTTCCGCACACCGCGATCGCTCCGTCCGCGAGACGGACGTCTATGCTGACGCCGCGACGTTCCTCGATGGGTTGCGGGATTCCTCCGGCGACGCCTGAGCCGCCGGGGCCGAACGTCGGGTCGAGCGAGCCCGCGGTCGTGAAGCGCCACACTGCGACGTCGCCGTCGCGCTCCCCGACGAGGGTGGGTCGGCCGAAGGCGTCGAGTGCCAGCGCCGAACAGCGATCAGTGGGGTTGGCGGTGGTCGCGGATCCGCCGGCGAAGGTAATGTCCGGCGCGCCGGTGTCGAAGTAGCGGTTGCAGAAGACATTCCCGGTGTTGCTGTCAAAGTCTCGAGTGGTACCCGCGACTACAATGCGTCCCGCGCCGTTGATGCGAACGCCCGAACCAAAATCGTCGAATCCGCCGTCGTCGTAGGTCAACGCACCGCTCGTCGCGAACGCGCCGTCTACCGCCCCGTTAGCGGTGAGCCGCACCAGTAGCATGTCGAGATCACCGAAGTCTCCCACTTGCCAGCCGGTGACGTAGATGCGGCCGACGTTGTCGATCGCCAAGCTGCGACCGGTCGACGGTACTCCGGCGTCGTAGAGCGCGATACCGTTGTTGCCGAAGTTGACGTCCAAGCCGCCGTCGGAGGTGAACCGCCACGCGGCCAACCGTCGTCGACCGTTGTCGTCGATCGCGGTGCCGACGGTGACGAGCCGTCCGACGGAGTCGTTGCTCGACTCGAGGCCGTACGTACGAAACACATCGTAGACGGCTCGGCTGTCGATTCCGAAGCCGGGATCGAGGACGGTGGACAGGTCCGCTGCGGTCGGAATCGCGTTTTCGACGCCGGCCGTCGTGTCTTCGATGGTGAACCGAAGGTGTCCCGTGAAGTCGATGTAGTCCAACACGATCGTCCACAGTCCGGGCTGTCCGGGAGCGGTGAAACTGATGTGAACGTAGTCGTCGGCACCAACCGCGTAGAAGTTGTCCCAGTACGCGTGCTGCGTGTCGTAGATCGTAGTGCTGTCGGCCGAGAAGACACGGACGCGGAGGCTTCCGCGGTGGAACCCCTGCACGCTGAGTTCTATCTTGCCGGCGGTATTGCCGTTCTCCCACTCGAGCACATCGGAGCCGTTGAAGCTGGCGTGCTCACTCGATACGTGGAGCGCCTCGCTGGCAGTGACGACCGGCGGTTCGTCGCTCCCTCCACCGCCGCCGCAGCCCGCTAGGGTCAACAGGCCGAAGAGAAGCGACGTCGCCAGTGCGAGCGGTGAAACTGAGGTCGAGCGGTCGGTCATGGGTTGGCACCTTCGTGGGAGTGCGGCAGTCGTGACAGTGCGGCGGTCGTGACAGTGCGGCAGATCGGAGGGAGGGAGTCGTGGAGTTTCGAATCGCAGATCATAGCGACTCGGACTCAGGGGGAGAAAGGGGGGGTGAAACTTTGCGTCGAGTTCAGCCCTCGCTTTTGACCCGGTTCTCCGCGGACACTATCCTTCAACCCGGTTCCAAGAGTGGTGAGGAGGCGCATGTGTGGTGGCGGATAGTGTTTGGGTGGCTCGTGCTCTTTGTCACAGGATGTTCATCGCTGCCCGCGATCCCGGCGGTGGATTCGGTGTCGGATATTCGTGGTGAACGTCATCGGCCGCTCGAAGTCGCCGAAGGGCACGTCCATGTGCTGATCTTCATCACGAAGGACTGCCCGATCGCGAACTTCTACGCACCGGAGATTCAACGATTGGTGCGGCACTACGAAGACGCGTCGGTTCAGTTCTATCTCGTTCATGTCGACCCGGACGTCGGGGTAGAGGCGGCGATCGCGCACGCGGAAGCGTACGGGTTTGAAGCTCCGGTGATCATCGACACCGAGCACCGATTGGTCGAAGCGAGCGGAGCGACCGTGACGCCGGAAGCGGCCGTGTTGACGTCTGCTGGTGGCGAGCGCGAGCTGCGTTACCGCGGCCGAATTGATGATCTCTACCGCGACTTCGGCAAGCGACGAAAGCAGGCGACGCGCCACGAACTGCGCGACGCCGTCGACGCACTTCTTACCGGTGGTACCGTCGACCCGACCCGCACCGACGCCATCGGTTGCTACATACCGAGTCTGCCGTGATGGGCTCGTGGATCGTCGGCGCCGTGCTCGCCGCTTGGGTCGGCGCGCTTGAAGAGCCGGTGACGTTTCATCGCGACATTCGCCCGTTGATCGAGCGTCACTGCCAACACTGTCACCGTCCGAACATGGGGGCGCCGTTCTCCCTCCTGACCTATCGCGATGTACAAAAGCGCGCTCGGCAGATCGTCGAGGTGGTCGGGAGTGGTTTCATGCCGCCGTGGTTGCCGACCGCGGGGGCCGAGCCGTTCGTCGGGTCGCGCGGTGTCCCGGCGGCCGACGTTGAATTGTTGCGACGATGGTGGAAGGCGGGCGCCCCGGCGGGGAAGGGCGACACCACCGCTGGCGCAACGTCACTGTCCGACACTTCGAGAACGGTGTGGTCGTTGGGCAAGCCGGATCTCGTCTTAGAGGAGCGTCGACCGTTCACCGTTCCCGCCGAAGGGCTCGGGGTGCTCCAGACGTTCGTGCTACCGATACCCAACGACGCCCCGGCGTTCGTGCGCGCCATCGACTTCGCTCCGAGTAGCGCTCGCGTGTTGCACGGCTCTCTTTACCTGACCGACACCACCGGTTACGCGAAGCTCTTCGACGAACAGTCGCCCGGGCCCGGGTATCCGGCGATGGGCGGCGTCGGTTTGAATTTGGCGGGGTCGCTCGGGGGTTGGGCTGTCGGCACGCGGCCGTTCGCGTTACCCCCCGGCTACGGTTGGCCGCTGCCGGCGGGCGCCGACTTCAGCGTGCAGACGCACCTCAACCCGATCGGACGTTCGGAGTCGCTCCGCTTTCAAGTCGGTCTCTACGCGGCAGTGGGGGAAGTCGTCCACCCGGTCGCCGCGATCGGCATGACGTCCGTTCGCATCGACATCCCGCCGAACGTCCCGGACTACGCCGTGGAGTCGGAGTACGAATGCCCGGTCGACGCCCAGCTCATCGGTTTAGTGCCGAATGCGCATCTGCTGTGTCAAACGATCGAGGTGAGGGCCGTCGCGCCGACCGGTGAATCGCGGCTCCTGCTGCGCATCGATGATTGGGACATGAACTGGCAACAGCCGTATCACTACGAGCATCCCGTGGCGCTGTCGGCCGGGACACGAGTGCGCATGCGCTTCACCTACGACAACACGTTGGACAATCCACAGAACCCTCACGAGCCTCCGCAACGGGTGACGATCGGCAAGGCGCCGGACGGTGAGGTGGCGATTCTCCTGCTGCACCTCGCGCCCGAGCGGGCCGCAGACTTCGAACGGCTGCAGCGGTCGCACATCGAGAGTTTGTCGCGCCAGCTCAAAGAAGGTCGGTGACAACCGAGTCGCCATCGCCGAGGATCCGGCGTACCCCATGACTGTTCCAACGACCGCGAAAGAGGACAGATGGCTCCTATGGATCGACGAGAGTTCCTCGGCAGCACCCTGGCTGCTATGGCTTCGGTCACTATCGTCCCCCGGCACGTGTGGGGCGGACGTGGCTACACTCCGCCGAGCGAGAAGTTGAACATCGCCGGTATCGGAGTGGCGGGGCAGGGCGGAGGAGATCTCCGTGCGATGGAGAGCGAGACCATCGTCGCGTTGTGCGATGTCGATTGGCAGCGCGCCCAGTCGGCGTTCGAGCGCTACCCGAAGGCGAAACGGTATCGAGATTTTCGCGTCATGCTCGAAGAGCAGCCGGACATCGATGCCGTGGTCGTGGCCACGCCTGATCACGTGCACGCGGTCGCTTCCATGGCGGCGATTCAGCGCGGTAAGCACGTCTACGTCGAGAAACCGATGGCGCATACCATCGTCGAGGCGAGAACCATGGCGGCCGCCGCGCGCAAGGCTGGCGTCGCCACGCAGATGGGCAACCAAGGTCACGCCATGGAGTCGATGCGTTTGCTCAAGGAGTGGATCGACGCCGGTGCGATTGGCGAGGTCACGAAGGTCGATACGTGGACGCCGCACGCGGTGTGGCCACAGGGCATCGGCCGCCCGACCGATACACCGCCCGTGCCCGACACATTGGCGTGGGATCTCTGGTTGGGGCCCGCTCCGGCGCGGCCGTATCACCCCGCCTACACCCCACGCGTGTGGCGCGGTTGGTGGGACTTCGGAACGGGGGCGCTCGGCGACATGGGGTGTCACATCTTCGACCCCGTGTTCTACGCACTCGACCTCGGTCACCCGTCAACGGTCGAGGCGAGCCACTCCACCTTCGTCCCCGAGGGATTGTCCTGGGACAAGAAGTTCAACCACGAGTCGTACCCGCGGTCGTCGATCGTTCGGTACAGTTTTCCGAAGCGTGGCGACAAGCCGCCAGTCGAGTTGACGTGGTACGACGGCGGTCTCATGCCGGCGCGTCCGGCAGAACTCGACGACGGGCTGCAAATGGGTTCCACCTACGGCGGGGTGCTCTTTCACGGGACCGAGGGGAAGATCATCGCTGGCGCGCACGGCGCCGGGGGCTTGCGTCTCTTGCCGGAGTCGCGCATGCGAACGTGGCAGCGTCCTGCGAAGACTCTCGTCCGGTCGATCGGTCACGCCAAGGAGTGGATTGCGGCGTGTAAGGGTGGGGCGCCCGCGGGATCCAACTTCGACTATGCGGGTCCACTTACGGAGACCGTGTTGCTCGGCAATCTCGCCATTCGTGCGGGGAAGAAACTGCGCTGGAACGCGAAGGCGATGACGACCGACTCCGCCGAGGCGAACGCGTTCTTGCACCGAACCTATCGAGAAGGGTGGAGGCTTTCGTGATGATGCACCGGCAGTGGCTCGCAGTGATCAGCTTGCTCATGATCGGACTCAGCGGTTGCGCGTCGACCGACGATACTCCGCGTCGGCTGAGGGTGCTGACCTACAACATTCACCACGGGCGCGGCACCGACGGGCGTTTCGACTACACGCGACTGGCCGACGTCATTCGGCGGACCAACCCGGACGTGGTAGCGTTGCAAGAGGTCGATCGCAACACCGGGCGGGTGAGCGGCGTCGATCAACCGGCGGTCCTCGGCGAGAAGCTCGGCATGTATCACGCGTTCGCCGAAGCGATGCCGTACGACGGTGGACAGTACGGGGAAGCGGTTCTGTCCCGTTTCCCGTTCGAGTCCGTGACGACTCATCCGTTGAGTGCCGACAAGGGCCGAGAGCCACGCGCTGCGCTCGAAGTTGTCGTGCGACCTTGGGGGAAGAGCGGCCCGGCCGTGCAGTTTACCGGCACGCATCTGTGTCACCAGGCGGAGACGACTCGGGTGCGGCAGGTCGAGCAGATCAAGCAGGCGATCGAGGCGTGGCCTGGTCCGGCCGTCCTGACGGGTGATTTCAACTTTACGCCCGATACTCCCCCGTACGACGCTCTGACTCAGGAGTGGGGTGACTCGGCGCGGTTACTCGTGGACGAGCAACCGACGATGGGCGCGAACTTGCCGCCGCACGAGCGCAAGCGTCGCATCGACATCGTGTGGCTACGACGGGCACGGGGTTTCACCGCCGAGTCGATCGAAGTGATCGAAGAGCCGCTCGCCAGCGACCATCTTCCGGTCCTCGTCGTGTTGCGATGGGACGAGCCGTAGCCCACAGTAAACTCGTAGCGTCAGTGGCGGTGCTCGGCGCTGCCGATCGTGAAACCAAGTTCGAAGTACACCGTATCGCTGTGGTTCAACGCGCGATCGTCACTGTGCAGCACGCGGTCGACTCCGATGCGTAGCCGTAGCGACGAGTCGAATCGGTAGTTGGCGTAGATCGCCGCGCTCGTCGTCTCGACCCGGTCGTCGGACGGTGACTCGAAAAAGTCGATGAGCGCACTGATCGACGTGCGATCACTGCACGCGTACTCTGCCCACGCGAACCCGCCCACCGGCGACGAGTCTGGCCGCCCCGCTTCGTCGATCGCGGTGTAGTACCCTTCACACCCCATTGCGAATGCCGCCGGCCGGCCGACGCCGTGAGGCCGCCACTCATAGGTCAGGTCCACGCCGTACAGCCCCGTGGTGTGTGAGCCGCGCGCGTCGTTGCGCCCTTGCCAAGTTGACGCGCCCGCTTCCATCCAGTGCCCTTCGGCCACCGAACACGACAGTTCGGTGTGCACAGTGAACGCGATGTTCTCGCCTCCGTTGTCTTCGCCGAGTGGCATATCCCCGCCGTTGATCAACGCGGAGCTGACGCGAAAACGTTGACCCGTGCGGTCCGAGCCAACCCCGACTCCGAGTTGCACGCCGTCTTGCGAAAACCCTTCTTCACCGAGCACACTCGCGAACGAACGCGGCCGTACCGTCTGTCGTTGCTCGTGCGTATGTTGTTCGTTGAGACGGCCGAACTCGGGACGAAAGCGTCCCGCCTTGATGTCGATCGGGCCCGGAGGGATATCGAAGAAGCGCGTTACCGACAGATAGCCCTCTTCGAGTCCCGTCTCGTACTCGCCGGGCGACTCCGCTTCACTGGTGAAGATCAAGACGCCCTCGGCAAACCCCGCCACCGTAGCGCGGAGGTTGATTTCGACTTCGCGAAGGCTGAATCGATCGTCCACGGGATCGCCCGCGTCGTTCACTACTCGTCGGTCGTCAAGTCGGAAGATCGAGTTGGCGTGCAACGCGAGTTGCGGATTGAGCGCTTCGACGGCGGCGGCAACGGGATGCGCGTGACTCGGTACGGCGAGGTCTCGGCCCGGCTGCAGGTGAAACTCGGAAGAACCGGGCGGCTCGGCGCTGGGAGCGTGAACGTGACCATCAGCGGCGTGCGAGTGGGGGCGGACGGGGCCAAGCAAACCGCTCAAGATCAGTACGCAAACGATGTTCATGACGACCTTCTGATCCGGGACACTCGAGTGAAGGTCGCTAGAATACGTTGTGAGAATGGAATATCAATAGATAGCTCGGGTTCGTGTAAGCTGTTTTAAAATTGACGGTTGTGCGGGTGAGAGTGAGGCGCCAGGCGGGGCCGATGTTTCCTGCCCCGCCCGAGCCCTCGTTATCGAACGTCTTGCACGGTCAGCGGAACGAAGGGGATGGACGTGTTCAATGTCCCGTCGGCATTGAGCACGGCGAACCCGAACGAGTTCCACGTTTGCGGATCGAGCGCCGGGGTTGTCGTCTGTCGCAGGGCAACGTTGGTGACGTCGGGGGCGAACGGACCACCGTTGAGCAGAACGAACTGCACCAGGGCGTCGAGCTCTTGTTCCGTCTCCCAAATTTGATCGCCCGCGTCGCTGGTGTGCACGGTCGGGAACAAATCGAGCTCCATGACCTGCACTGGAAAGTCGCCGGGGATCGTGGTCGGGATGCCGACGAGCAATTTGGCGCCCGGGCGAATGTTGTCGCCGGTCACCCGCATGCGCCGCGGCGGGATGTGGTGCAACTCTTCGACACCGAAGTCGCCGAGTGCGGACAGCTGCAAGGTTCGAACCGCCCACAACGTGTTGATCGGGTTCAGGGTGACGACGGCGGGGTCGACCGCTTGGTTGACGTTCAAGTTGCCTTTGAACAGCGGGATGTCGGTGTGATACGTCATCGGTGCCATCGGTTGCGATGCGATGTTCTGCGGTGCGTTGGCGACATCCGCGATCAGAGTTGCGACGCCAAGAGGGTTTGCGATACGACGTTCGTTACCCAGCGGCGTGCCTTGCAAAATGACCGCGCTGTCGGGAAAGTCAGCGAGATCTTCGATCTCGTCCCGGCTCAGCCACGTCATGGTTCCTTCTTCACGATACGCCGGGGGGTCGACGGTGATGTCGTACCAGAATCCGCGAAGGTCGACGCCGGTTCGCGCGATGATCGCGAGCCCGATGTTCGCTTCGTTCACTTGTTCTTCGAAGAAGTTGAACGCGACGAGATTGAACGGATCGTCGGTCGGATCCAAGGTGTAGCTGAGCCCCGCCGCGGGGGCGGTGCTCCAATCGAACTGTCGCGTGTAGCGCGTCAGGTCGTCGAGGTTCTCTTGCTGAACATCGGGAGTCGCGCCCGGCACTGTGTTCGAGAAGAAGAAGTTGTTGAAGAAGTTGATCGACCCCATAGCTATGTTGCCATTGTGCGTGAGTCCCACATTGCCGACGGCGAAGAGGGGGTCTTCAAGGCCGGGTGCTCGGTGCAGGAAGACTTCTCGGGGAACGAGGTTTCGCAGAGCCGCGGTCTCGAACGGTTGCAGCTGCGTGAGTCGCGACCCGCTCAGCGTTAGCTGTACGTTGAAGGCGTCGGTCAGCGTGTTGTCGGAACCGTCGGGCAGGCTGTGGCAGCCGACGCAGCCCAGGGAGCCGTCGGTCGCCGCGTTGTGGAAGATCTGCAATCCGCGCTTGGCGCCGCTGGCCAACGTGGGGTCATCGGGATCGACGGGGTCGAGGGTGCCGGGAACGCGGCGATCGATCGCTTGCTCGGGATTCGACGGATGGCGCACGGTGTTGATGAAACTCGTATACGCGTTTATCTCCGCGGTTGTTAGTTCTTGATCGCGGCCGA
The DNA here is from genome assembly GCA_021776775.1 of Planctomycetota bacterium. Taxonomy (GTDB): domain Bacteria; phylum Planctomycetota; class UBA8108; order UBA1146; family JAJFFE01; genus JAJFFE01. The sequence goes on from JAJFFE010000391.1 coordinate 9,693, forward strand.
GTAGGCCGGGGAACGCGACGTTGAACGCTTGGAAGTTGGCGCGATCGCCGCGCCAGTGATACGGCGCGTTCGTAAACAGATATTGGGCGGCGTCGTTCACCCGGAAGTTCACGAGCCCTTGCAACGTCTGCGTGATGATCGGCCCCTTCTCCGACGGCCACTCGGTGAACAGTCCCGGTTGGCCGGCGCCCACGATCCCGGGGGGCATGAGCGGTCCCGTGTTGAAATCACCGAGGTCCCAATCGAGCCCGTCGGTGGTGGCGTCGATATGGCACGACGCACACGACACGAATCCATTGCCGGAGGTCTCGGTCGCGTTGTAGAGGAAGGCTCGCCCGGCGCGGATGTCTTGCGGGGTGGGATCGTTCTGGAGCGCGATGGCCGCGGTCACGCGGTGCGCGTTCGGGTCGATGACGCGAAGCGTGTTGTCGAGGCGACAGGCGACGTAGATCAATCCAGTCGACGCACTGTGGGCCAAGCCGCGTGGTCCCGTTGCGGTATATCCACCGGCGCGATTGAGGACCGGTAGCTTCAACTGGGTTTCGAAGTAGCCACCGGGGGTCAAGCCGGGCGTCAGGAAGGTGATCTTGTCGGAGTGGTAGGCGGTGACGACCAGACGATCGATCTCACCGGATGGCGTTTCGAGAATGATCACATCGGTCGGTTGCGACAGGGCGACTCGGCGTTTGACCGGCGTTTCCGACAGCGTCGAGTAGTCGCGGTTGAGGTTGCGACTGAGCGGGACGACCGGAGGCACGGGAATCGCGCCCGAGGCGGCCTCGGGGCGCACCGTCGGCTGCCCGCCGAGCGGCGTGTCGATGATCCAGACGCGGCTTTCGACGAATCCGAACTCGAGTGCGGCCACGGCCGCTTCGCCGACCGCGTCGTGATTGCGAGCCTTCGTGCCGACGACCACCATTATAGATCCGTCGGACGTCATGGCGAAGCCGTGGTTCGTCGATCCCAGCCCATTGATCTGCCCCTCGGGGTTCGGGTTGGAGCTGTCGAGGAACCACATGTCGAGGTCGTACTGAGTCGGCAACGTCGTGTTTGGGTTGGGACTTTCGCCCATGATGTTCTGAACGAAGACGCGATCATCCGCCAACCACTCGATACGCCGCGGCGCCTTGACGGCGAGCTTCAAAGGATCGATCGCGGGATCGGTCGCTTCGAGAAGACTTTCGGCGGCGATCGGCGAGAGGTCCGTTTGGTTGAGAATGGCGACCGAGCTGCGTCCACTCAGGGTGACGAGCGCGACGACGCCGGTGGGATCGAACGCGATGTCGGACGGTTGATCGCCGACTAGCGTCGTACGCTCGAGGAACGCGCGAACGCGGCTGCCGGTCGAAGGGCTGACCAGTTCCATACGAACCGCTGAGACGGAGTCGCCGTCGAAGTTGCAGGTGTAGAAGCGTTGTAGACCCGGGAACCAACGAACCGTCACCGGGCCGAGGCCGACCGGAACGCGTTGGAGGAATCGGTGGGGCGCATCCGCCTCGTAGATTTCGACCGAGTTGTCGGGCGTGTTGCAGACCAGCACCACTTCGATCTGATCGGCGCCAATGCCGACGAGGGCCGTGGTGATCGGTTTGACTTGCGGTGTTTCGAAGTTTGCAAAGTCACTGCGTGCATCGAGCGTCGAGCATACGACGATCGAGACGAGTAACGTCAAACGGGAAAGGATGGGTAGAGTTCGTCGGCCGTAGAATCGGGCCGGCTGGCGTTGTGCGCACGGACGGGGGTGGGGCGTCGAATGTGACAGCCCCGACGGAAGCAGTTGCGGCGATCGTTGGAACAGCATTAGCGTCCCTTTCAACGTAGACGTGAAAAGGAGCCCCACCGAAACGGTAGCGGCTCCCTCGGGCTCACGCAAGTTCAACTTTCGCCGCAGGGGATCACTTCCCCTCGTAGAGTTGACCGCGCTCGATCCAGTCGGGCGCTTCTGCTCCGCGCAGATAGTGATCGAAGTACTCCTTCATGCGAACACAGTAGTCGAGGCGATTCGGGTAGCGCGTCAGTCCGTGTCCTTCGCCGCGATAGGTGAGCAAGATCGCGTCGCGTTCGAGTCGTCGTAGCGCCATGTAGAGTTCGATCCCTTGGTACCACGGAACTGCACCGTCATTGTCACCGAACATCATCAAGAGTGGCGTGTTGATGCGATCCGCGAAAAAGAGGGGCGAGTTTTCGAGGTAAACTCCGGGAGACTCCCACGGCGTCGATCCCAGTCGACTTTGCGACTTCTCGTACTGGAATTGTCGCGAGAGTCCGCTCTGCCAGCGAATGCCGCCGTAGGCGCTGGTCATGTTCGACACCGGCGCTCCGGCGATGGCCGCCTTGAAGAGATCGGTCTGGGTGATCATGAACGCGGTTTGGTATCCACTCCACGAGTGACCGTGCAGGCCGATGGCGTCAGGATCGGCAATGCCGTCTTCGATCAGCTTCTGTACGCCGGGCACGATGCACTTCGTCGCCGAAAGACCCGGACGGCCAATCTCGAAGCGCACGTCGGGCATGAACACCGAGTATCCGTGCGAGACGTAGTACGCTAGCGCCGGACGGTGACCGATTCGCGGGTGGGCGAACTGGTGGAGTCGCGGAGAGTAGAATCGGTAGAAGTACACCATGACGGGGCGGGGGCGTTGACCGGCGTTTTCGGGTTCGATCAGCACGCCTTGCAGAGGCGTTCCGTCGAGGCTGCGCCACTCGACGAGTCGCGCTCGTCCCCAGTCGAACTCCTTCTGCTGCGGATTGACGTCGGTCAATCGACGCGGCTCATCGAACTCGAGGTTGGTACTCCACAGGTTCGGGAACTCGTGATACTGCTCGCGAGTGAAGAGCACGCGATCCGCATCTTTCGCCTTGCTCACGAAGGTGAAGCGACAGACGTCTTTCAGAACCGGCTGTACCCCGGCCGTTGAGACGGTGGCGCGGTAGAACGCCCGGGTCTTCTCACGATCGTGATATGCCGAGAGCAGGACGGGCTGTTTGGGTGTGAGGAACCGCGATTGCGGATCGACTTGGAGCACTCGCAGTTGCAGTGAGCCCGCACGGCCTTGGCCGGCCGTCCAACACGTCGCCGACGCGTCGTCGGTCGAGAACTGCCAAATGTCGAACTTGTCGTAGATCAGAACGGCGCGGTCGTCCGCCAGCCAGCCGGCGACGCCGTAGCTCGGAGCGTCGCTGGGGTAGTCGTGGTCTTCGTCTGCGAACGAAACGTCGAGAGCCGAGGTCAAGTCGCGGTGCGACTGTTTCTCGACGTCGTACAAATGCCATTGGCCATCGCGATAGTAGACGGCGAAGCGACCGTTCGGCGACAACGATGCGCCGCGCCGCGAAAGCCGTTTGGCGAACTCGGTGCGCTTACCCGACGTGAGATCGACGACCGAAGCGTCGTGATAGCTTCCATCCCAGGTGACCTCCTTGAGGTAGCGGTCGCTGTTGCGTCCCAGGGTGCGCGGCCCTTCCTCCGCAATGTCGACGTCGGGTAACTGCGCGTCGCCCAGCACGACCGTTTGCCTGGACTCTGCGTGATAGACCGCGCGATAGGTACGCTGCTCGATCTGACGCCACTGCTTCTTACGGTGCGTCACAATGCGGGGGTCGTTCCAGTGCCACACATCGACCCCGGACTTCTCACGGAGGCTGGCCACGTCGAGCGGTTCGGTCTCGCCGTCATCGGGAGTTTCGACAGCGGGGAGTTCAACCGCCGGTCGCATTCCGAAGAAGAGGCGCGATCCGGTCCGACTCCAGCGCAGTTGATTCTGCAGAGGGACCGCCCACGCGGTGCGCGTCGATGCGTTGGCCACGTCGACCGGGGCGGCGTCGGCCGGTGTCCACACGTGAAGACGGGCCGCGGAGGAGACTGCCGGTACCTCGCCACTGGCGGTCAGAAACGCGAACGCGCTTCCCTCCTGGGGAGAGGAGACCGAGCGAACTCGGCCGCCGCGCCGGACGAACACCGGGGCGTCGTCGACCAGGTCGACGATGTGTAAGGACTCTTCCGGAGACTCGGCGTCCAACTCGACGAACGCGACGAAACGACCCGATCCTTCGACTGCAAACTCGACGGCGCGTTCGCACAGTAGCCGTTCGAATCCGTCGCTCAACCGTCGCGCGACTAGAGGTCCCAGGGACTGGCGGCGACGCTTCGCCTCGCGTTCGGCCCGCGTCGGTTTTGCCTTCTTCTTCGGTTCTTGCTCCGCTGGTTTTTCCTCTGATGACTCGACGGCCGGCGGCGAAGGTGGTTCGGTCGCTTTGGGCGGGGTGTCGACGTCCGGGGCGCTTTCAGCCGGCGCACTCTCTGGTGAGCGTAGGGTGATCAGCCAACGAGAATCGGGAGTGAACGCGTGCTGCCGGTGCGAGCCGAGCTCCGTCGGTTCGAGAGTCGCGAGGTTGACCAGGGTGAGCGTTTCGAGCGTCGGTGGCGCGGGAGTGTCTCCCGTGCGCGGCGGTCGCTCTTCACGTTCCGCAAGCGTTGGCCCGACCACCACCGCCACCCAGCCGCTGTCGTCACTCACAGTGGCGCGGGTCCCCAGGGGAATCACCACTGAGCCATCGGACTCGGTGTGCCGAATATGGATCGCCGGATCGCCACGGTCGGGGCGGGTCCCGTACACCAGCGACGTGCCGTCGTTGGACAACGTCGGTGCGGTGATGGTTCGGAACTTCATCATGTCGTCGATAGTCAATGCTCGTGCCGGTTGCGCGATCGCGGGCGACACCGCCCATAGCACGAGAGTCATGGCGGCAAGAACGGGAACGGGCCGAAGCGTAGGGCTGAGCATCGTGATTTCCTCGTCGGTCAGTGTCGGCACTCCAAAGAAGAAGAGCGCGCCACCCCGCATCGTAGGGTTGGCGCGCTCTTCGGCACGTGTCTGGTTGCGAGTGCCACCCCGACCGCGCCGCACGGGCTCGATCTGGGTGCGAACGGTGCGGCTAGACTCCGAGCAGGGTTTGAATCGTCGCGATGATTTCGTCCTTGCCGAAGCTGTGACCCTCGATCTTCGTCACTTGCTTGCCGTCTGTCCCAAGACCGACGAGTCCGTGGGTCTCGAACGCGTACGTCTTGACCCCGTCATCGAAGGCGGCCTTATCGCTGTTCGGGACGACGGTGAACTTGATCTTGTCGCTGTAAAGGTTAGTCATTTCGAGCGCGCGCACGGCGGCTACTACTTTTCCACAGAACGGTCAGCCCGCCATGGAGTAGTAGCGCACCTCGGGAAGCTTCGCCGCGACGGGAGTCTTGTCCGCGTCGCCGGCCTTGGTATCGCCGGTCGTCTTGTCACCCGTCGTCGTGTCACCGGTCGCTTTGTCGCCGGTCGCTTTCTCGTCCGTCGCCTTGTCACCGGACGTCTTGTCGGCAGGCTGCGAGGTCGCGCCCGTCTTGGCCGGTGTTTTGGTGTCGCCGCTCTTCGGCTCGCAACCGACCAGGCACCCGGTCGCAACCAGGGCGCAGATCAAGATCCAACGCATCGTGTTCTCCTTCTTGTTCACTGTTTTGAACTCTGTGTTGGCGGACGACCATAGGCGGCGTCTGGGAAGCCGTCAACGACTGGCCGGTCTTCGGCGGCTTGCTTCGTTCTGAAGGCGCCCACCCGAATCTTCTCCGTCCTGAGAATCCCCTTCCTTTGAGCCCGGATCATTCATGAAGCGAAGCCGCGCAGGCTGCGCTTCCCGCGAATCTCTGCGTTACTCCTTCTTGAAGACCACTAGGTCGACTGCGGCGTCGTGCCTTGGGCCAAGAGGAAGCACCGCACGGAAATCGCAGCCTGTGTTCCGTTGATCATCCCTCGATTGTCCTTCGCTGTCTGCGCTCGGAACGATCCGCGCCGTTCGGGCGTGCAACGACTCCGCTTCATGAATGATCCGGGCTCGAGGAACACTCCTTGCCTTTACCAACCCCGAACGATCGGCGCTACGACCAGCTACTTCTCCTAAGCGTCACTTGGGTGGTGGGTTGAGTCGTCCGACGTTCTCGTCGGCAGTCGCGTGTTTTCGCGTCGTTGCCACTGGTTTCGCAGGGATAAGAACGAGCGATAGCGCGGGAGATCATTCATGGAGTCGCGGATCGAAGAGTTTCAGTACGACGATGCCATCGTGCGGAAGTTCTTATGGGCGACGCTCACTTGGGGTGTCGTCGGCATGCTGGTCGGATTGTGGGTGGCGCTGCAACTCGCCTGGCATCCGGCGAACCTCGGGGAGTGGTTTACCTTTGGACGGCTGCGTCCTTTGCACACGAATGCGATCATTTTCGCGTTCGCAGGGAACGGCATCTTCACGGGGATCTATTACTCAACGCAGCGTCTCTTGAAGGCGCCGATGTACAGTCGCGCGTTGTCGAACATTCACTTCTGGGGTTGGCAACTCATCATTGTCGCGGCGGCGATCACCCTGCCACTTGGCATTACGCAGTCGAAAGAGTACGCGGAACTCGAGTGGCCGATCGATATCGCACTCACGGTGATCTGGGTGCTCTTCGCCATCAACGTGTTCGGCACGATCGCTAAGCGTCGGGAACGTCACCTCTACGTAGCGATCTGGTTCTACATCGCCACGATCCTCGCTATCGCTATTCTTCACATCTTCAACAACTTGGTGATCCCGGCCACCGCCTTCAAGAGCTACTCGCTCTACAGCGGGACGCAAGACGCGTTCATGCAGTGGTGGTACGGGCACAACGCCGTCGCGTTCTTTCTGACGACGCCGTTTCTCGGGCTCATGTACTACTTCATGCCGAAAGCGGCCAACCGGCCGGTGTTCTCATACAAGCTCTCCATCCTGCACTTCTGGACGATCGTCTTCCTCTACATTTGGGCCGGTCCGCACCACCTTCACTACACCGCGCTGCCGGCGTGGGCGGCCACCTTGGGCATGCTCTTCTCGCTCATGCTCTGGATGCCGTCTTGGGGTGGCATGATCAATGGGCTGCTCACGTTGCGCGGTGCGTGGCACAAGGTTGCCGAAGATCCTATTCTCAAGTTCTTCGTCGTCGCCGTGACCTTCTACGGAATGTCCACGTTCGAGGGTCCGCTGCTCTCGATCAAGAGCGTCAACGCTCTGTCGCACTACACCGACTGGACCATCGCCCACGTGCACGCCGGCGGATTGGGGTGGGTCGGGTTCCTCTTGTTCGGAATGATCTACTGGCTTGCTCCGAGGCTGTTTCAGGTAGAGCTCTTCTCGAAGCGAATGATGGAACTGCACTTCTGGATCGGAACGATCGGGATTCTCTTCTACATCATTCCGATCTACGTGGCCGGCATCACCCAAGGGCTGATGTGGTTCGCGCTCGATGCCGACGGCGCAATCCAGTACGAGTTCGTCGAGACGACAGCGCGACTGAACGTGTTCTATTGGGCGCGGGTCGGGGGCGGACTGCTCTACTTCAGCGGTACCGTGATGTGCGTCTACAACGTCCTGCGGACGTGGGCAATGCGACCCAAGGCGTACGATGTGCCCGTCGTCCGAGCGGCAGCTCTCTCCCCGGACTACGTCGAGCCGCCACGCCGCAAGACCTCGCTCGAGCAGAGTGGTGGTCACGTCTTGCCGATCGCCGTCAAGTTGGAAGCGTGGTTCCAAGGCGACTGGCACCGTCGGTGGGAGGGGCGGCCGCTGCGTTTCTCCGTCTGGGTATTGATTGCAGTCGTGGCGGCGTCTGCCTTCGAAATTGTCCCGACGTTCTTGCTGAAGTCGAACATCCTGCAGACCGCGGAAGACGTCGAGAAGGAGGCGCGCATCCAGCCGTACACGCCTCTCGAAGTCGTTGGACGTGATATCTACGTTGCTAACGGTTGCTACAACTGCCACTCGCAGATGGTACGTCCGATTTACGCCGAGACACAACGGTACGGCGACTACTCCAAGGGCATCGAGTTCGTCTACGACCGTCCGTTCCAATGGGGATCGCGCCGCATTGGACCCGACCTTCACCGAGTCGGCGGAACTCGAAACCACTACTGGCACTTCCAGCACTTCCGAGATCCCCAGCAGCTGGTGCCGGACTCGATCATGCCGAAGTACGAGTGGATGCTAGACGCAGAGATCGACTTCGACGTCGTGCAGCCGTCGATTGACGCGCTGGTCGTTCTCGGTACCCCGTATGACAGCTACCTGCCGCGGGCTCTGACCGAAGCGGGAACGGTCGCTCGTGAGCAAGCGAGCAGAGTCGCTCGCGAACTCGCTGAACAGGCGAAGAGTAATCAGCCGTGGACGGAAGACGATTTCGAAGCGTTCGTCGCCTCGTACGAGACGAAGCAGATCATTGCGCTCATCGCGTATCTACAAAGGCTCGGTACGGACATCTACCGCGAACCCGACCAAGCGAAGGCGGAAGACGACGAATCGAACGAACCTGAAGACGCTCCAAGAACGGGGTCGATCGACTCTGAAGACTCCGCCGAAGGGAGGGGGTGATGGTTTGGTTAGCACAGACGCAAGCCGAAGACATTTCGATCTACGGTGTGATCTCGCTGCTGCTCATGTTCGTCGCGGCAGCTTTGATCCTCTTCTACACGTTTCGTCGGAGTAACCGTTCTGTGTTCAATAAAGCGCGTCAGTTGCCTCTCGAAGGTGACGAACCTGCGGAGCGTGGGCAGGATACCCACGCATTCGACTCCATCGAGGTGAAGCCATGAGTGACCAAGACCGACTGTTGGACCACGAATACGACGGCATTCAAGAATTCGATAACCCGCTACCCGGCTGGTGGGTCTACGTATTCTGGGCCTCGATCATCTACAGCGGGTTCTACTGGATGTACTACGAGGTCGGAATCGGACCCACGGTTCACGAGGAGTACGGCATGGAGGCGGTCGCGGTGATGGATCTCCTCGCCGAGAAGTACGCGGACCTCGAGGTGACGGAGCAAGCCATCGCGGAGAAGATGGCTGACTCGACGTTCATGAACGGCATGTCGACGATCTTCAAGAAGAAGTGCGCGACATGCCACCACACGTCGGGACGCGGGGACGCGTGCCCGAACTTGACCGATGACTTCTGGGTGCACGGCGGCGATCTGATGCAGATCTACACCACCATTCGCGACGGAGTCGCCGGCAAAGAGATGAAGTCGTGGCAAGCGGAGTTGGGGCCGCTCAAGATGCTCGGCATGGCCGCATACGTCGGAACGTTGCGTGGCAAGAACGTGAACGGCGGACGCGCTCCCGAGGGAATCAAGTACGACATAAAAATCATCAAGCCGCCCGAGATAACCGCGCCGCCCGCCGGGACGAAGAAGTGACGGCGATGCCGCACTCACCGAAAGACGGGAACGAACGCGTCCTCAGCACCCTCAACGCCGATGGCACTAGGCGGTGGCTGAGACCGAAGCCGTCGTGCGGTCGCTTTCACGGCCGGCGACGAGTGTTTGGTTGGTTTCTCATCGTGTTGTTCGTCTCTTTGCCTTACATCCCGATCAATGGCAAACCAGCGATCCTGCTCGACATTCTGAAGCGAGAGTTCACGCTGTTCGGCAAGACATTTCTCGCCACGGACACGCTGTTGCTGATGCTGTTCGTGATGACTCTTCTGGTCGCGATTTTTCTTTTGACCGCCGTCTTCGGTCGAGTGTGGTGTGGGTGGGCGTGTCCCCAGACGGTGTATCTCGAACTTCTCTTTCGGCCGCTTGAACGTTGGATCGAAGGCGGTCACGCGCAGCAGAAGAAGCTCGACAAGGAAGGACCGAACGGTCGGCGACTGCTCCGCCACTTCGTGTTCTTTGCTGTGTCCATGTTCATCGCCCACGTGTTTCTCGCCTACTTCGTGGGCGTCGATACGTTGGCCCTTTGGGTTCGGCAGTCTCCGTTCGACCACCCTTTCGCATTCTTGGTGATGGGCGGAGTTACCCTCGGAATGTTTTTTGACTTCACGTACTTCCGGGAGCAGACCTGCATCGTCGCGTGCCCGTACGGTCGGCTCCAGTCGGTGCTGCTCGACCGGGATTCGTTGATCGTCGGGTACGACGCGAAGCGGGGTGAGCCGCGCAAGCGAGGCAAGCTCGTCGCCGACGAACCGCGCGGGGACTGTGTCGACTGCTTCAAGTGTGTGGCGACTTGCCCCACTGGAATCGATATTCGCGATGGCCTGCAGATGGAGTGCATTCACTGCACGCAGTGCATCGATGCCTGTGACTCGGTGATGGATCGCATCGGCAAGCCACGTGGGCTCATCGGGTATTCGTCGCAGAACGCTGTGTCGGGCCAGAAGACTCGTTTCGTTCGCCCTCGCGTTGTTCTGTATCCACTGCTGCTCGCGGGGCTGTTGACGATCTTCGTTACCGCTCTCGTCAACAAGGATACGGCGGACGTTTCGATCGTGCGGCCACCGGGCGCCACCTTCGGGATCACACCATCGGGTGACATCACCAACCGCATCAAGATTCGCGTCACGAATCGATCCGAGACTTCGCAGACGTACCAGGCGTTGGTCGTAGGTGTCTCAGGGGCGGAAGTCGATCGGCCTGGAGAGTTCCGGATCCTCTCGGCGGAACTTCCGGCGACGTTGGGTTCGGGCGAATCCGTGCTGGCGGAGGGGTTCGTGGCGACGCCGCCGCACGTGTTCGACAAGGGCAGGGCAACCGTCACCATCCGCGTGGTGGGTGAAGACGGATTCAATAGTGAGGTCGACTACCAGTTGCTCGGCCCGTGGACTCTTCGGAAGTGAGTATTCCCATGAGCGATTCGCAAACGCCTCCCCTGCCGGATGACGCGGCGGCGGGAGAAGGGGCGACGAGCCAGGACAGACGTGGTTGGTACTGGCCGTTCGCAATTGCCGGTTTCTTGGTGTGCACGGCGACGTTCGACCTCTGCGTGATGGCGATCGCCACGAATCACCCGGCGATCGCGATCGAGGAAGACTACTACGAGAAGGGTGAGCGCTGGTTCGAGGAGCGCGCAGCCCTGCGCAAGAGCGACGAGCTCGATTGGACTGTCGTCGTCGACAGCGAGCCGTTTCGACGTTCTCGAACGCCGCTCGAGATCACATTCGATATCCAGGATCCGGACGGGGCGACCGTCGATCTCGATCGAGGCATCGTTTCCCTCTTTCACGTCACCCGTCCGCGCGACGTGGAGCGGACCGAGCTCCGGCGACGGCCGGATGGGCGGTACAGCGCGATCGTTCCGATCGTGCGCGGTGGCCTGCACAAGATTCGCATCGAGGCGTCGCGCGGTGGCGATCGATTCATCTGGTCGAAGCAGCAGCTCATCCGGGACGCACGATGATCACTCTCTGGACGACGGTACTACTCGCGAGTCTGTTCGGGAGCCTCCACTGCGCCGGCATGTGTGGCCCGTTGGTCACGCTTTACGTCGGTCGAGACGCCCGACACGTCGGCCATGTCGCATACAACCTCGGCCGCTGGGTGTCTTACGGGACGCTGGGGGTGCTGGCTGGTTCGTTGGGGCAGGCGATCGATCGAACCGTTTCTCTGACGGGAGTTCAACGCATCTCAGCGATCGGCGCGGCCATTCTGATTGTCGCCTGGGCGATCACGCCGCTCTTGCCACGGACATGGGTGCAGCGTTCGAAGCGAACGGGGTTCGGACGGTGGTTGACTCGAATGCTGGGCAGAGTCGCGAAGCTTCCGACGATTCCGCGAGCGGCAACCGTGGGTGTCTTCTCGGCGTTGCTGCCTTGCGGCTGGCTCTATGCGTTCGTAGCCGTGGCCGCCGGGACCGGATCGTGGTGGCACGGGTTGATCGTGATGAGCTCGTTCTGGTTGGGTAGCGTGCCAGTGATGGTGCTGACCGGATACGGCGCCGGGTCGGTGGTCCGTTTCCTTCGTGCTCGTCGACCGTGGATGACCGCCGCAATCCTACTCGCAATCTCGGCGTTGACGCTATTCGGGCGCAGCGAGTTGGTGGGGCTCGCGATTCCTCGCGCCGCCTCCGGAATGGACGACGCCACGACTCAGGCCGAGCAAGCGGCCGACGAAACACCCGCGTGTTGTGATGAGCACTGAGCGGAGAAGCACCGACGCGAGAAGCGCCTCGTCCAAAGCTCCGTCGCGATGCATACACTGCGGATTGACGATTCCGACGAGACTCGCCGGTACCACAGAGTTCTGTTGCTCCGGGTGCGAGGCGGTCTACTCCGCCATTCATGAACTGGGACTCGAACGATTCTACGAACTTCGTACCGAGCAAGATGGCGTGACGGCGGCGGTGTCGGGTCGTTCCTATGCGGAGCTCGATGACCCTGCCGTACACGAGGGACATTCCGAGCAGCGCCCCGATGGGCGCATCGCAACTCAGCTTTATCTCGAAGGGTTGCATTGCTCCGCGTGCGTGTGGCTCATCGAACGGTTGGCGATGGTCGTCGAAGGCGTCGAAGAGATTCGCGTCGATCTCGGCCGTTCGCGGGCGCGGGTCGTGTGGTCCGACCCGGCGACGCTCTCCGACATTGCGCGTCGACTGGACTCGCTGGGGTATCGCGTGCACCTGGATCGAGATGGCGCTTCTCAAAGAGCGCAGCGCGACGAAGATCGTCGCTTCTTGGTGAGGCTAGCGTTGAGCGGAGCCGCGGCCGGCAACGTCATGCTCATCGCGTTTGCGCTGTACAGCGGTGCGTTCGGCGGGATGGCCGCCGAGCACGAGTCACTCTTCCGTTGGGCCAGCTTGATCATTGCAACGCCCGCCGTGATCTGGGGTGGGGGAGTGTTCTTTCGTGGGGCGTGGTCGGCGCTTCGCGCGGGCGGGCTTCACATGGATCTACCCATTTCCATCGGCATCCTGGCCGGATACACCGGCGGCTGCGTCAACACCGTGCTCGCGCGTGGGGACGTCTACTTCGATTCGGTCACAGCGCTGGTGTTCTTGCTCTTGGTGGGCCGATTCTTCGAACGTCGACAACGGCGGCGGGCCGCCGAAGCGGCCGATCTCTTGGCGTCACTGGCGCCGTCGCGGGCGAGACGCGTCGAGGACGATGGCGTTCGCGAAGTAGCGGTCGACTCGCTTCGGCCCGGAGATCTAATCGAGCTTCACCCCGGCGAGACGGTATCGGCCGACGCCACGCTGGTGGAAGGCACCGGTGTCATCGATCAGTCGCTGCTCACGGGGGAGCCCGAAGCGGTGACCAAGACTGTAGGTCAGCAGATCTTTGCTGGCACCTTGAACCTCATGACAGTGGTTCGCGCACGAGTCAATTCGGTGGGGCGGGCGTCACGCGTTGGTGAGCTGATGGGGCTCGTCGAAACTCTGACGTCGCGGCGGGCTGGAATCGTCACGCTGGCCGATCGGATCTCCGGCTACTTCGTGGCGGCTGTCGTGCTATTGGCTGGCGTGACTGCGGTGGTCTGGAGTGCGATCGATCCGGCGCACGCTCTGGATCACACCGTGGCGCTTCTCGTCGTGACCTGCCCGTGCGCGCTGGGGTTGGCGACTCCGCTCGCCGTTAGCGCAGCGCTCGGTCGGGCCGCGCAGGCTGGAATCCTGATCAAGGGTGGCGAGCCGTTTGAACTGCTCACCCGTCCCGGTCGCGTGTGGCTGGACAAGACAGGGACGCTCACGGAGGGGAGGCTGGGTCTCGTCAAAGTGACGGCGGTCGGCGAACACGACTTTGACACCGAGACGCTGTCGCGTTGGATCGCAAGGCTCGAAGCGGTATCGAAGCACCCCGTCGCTCGCGCCTTGACCGACGGTTCGCGCGACGACGTTGGCTTCGACGGCACTGTCCGCGCTGGCACTGCCTCCGGCGTCGTCGAAACACCGGGGCACGGTATCGAGGGTGTCGTGGATCAACGTCGGATCTTGGTCGGTTCGCCGCGGTGGGTGGCGAGCCGTGTCGCTGTGAGCGATCGATCCGCGGACGCGGTGAAGCTCGCGAACGCGACCGGGCATACGGTCGTGGTTGTCGCGGTGGATGGAGTCGTCGCGGGGGTGTTGGAGCTGGCGGATCGATTGCGACGTGAAGCACCTGCGGTCGTCGATCGCCTGCGGCAACTCGGATGGCGCGTGGGGATCTTGTCTGGAGATCAACCCGGTGCCGTCGACCGAGTCGCACGTCTTCTTCGTATCGACGCGGCAGACTGTCACAGCGCACTGACTCCGGAAGAGAAGGTCGCGGTGATCGAAGCGACCGTGGAGTCTCCGGTTGTCATGGTGGGTGACGGGGTCAACGATGCGGCGGCCATGGGGGCCGCATCGGTCGGGGTTGGGGTCAGAGGTGGAGCGGAAGCGACGCTGGCGTCGTGCGACGTCTACCTTTCACGCGCGGGCGTTCTTCCACTCGTAGATGTCATCGAGGGGGCCGGCCGCACGTTTCGTGTTATCCGGCGCAACCTACGGTTCTCACTCGCCTACAACCTGGTCGGGGCGGCTCTCGCTATCAGCGGTGTCATCGGACCGTTGGTGGCTGAGATCTTGATGCCGGTGAGTTCACTCACCGTCGTG
>JAJFFE010000392.1 GCA_021776775.1 Planctomycetota bacterium
TGCACGATGTTGTCGGGTGATACGTCGCAACGTAGCAAGGCTTGAACGGCGACAGAGTCTCGTTGCTCGAGCAGGGCCCAGAGGACATGCTCTGTTCCCACGTAGCCGTGTTGGCGTCGCCGAGCTTCCGCGTTCGCGGACTGTAAGACTTTCTCGGCTTTCTCAGTGAGCTTGACGGCCAAGGGGATACCCTCCTGTGGAACCGGCTTCATATCCGTGATTCACGGATTCGATTGGACAAGACGCGATCGAATAGCGGGGAAGCCCGTACTGGGTTCTCCATCGAAGTGTAGGATGTTCGGGGACGGCCCGGCAAATCACGCGAGGACTCCGACCACACGGGCGTGGTCTTCTTCGGTCCTCACGCGTGAACGAATACGTTCACAGCAAGCCGGCGATATCTTCAGTTGCTTGGCAATGCGACGATGAAGTCGATCCCATTGTATGGTTTCCGACTCGGGGTCTGCGACTCTCATGGCCAATCGTACGATCGACAGTAATCGATTCTTCGGGTGCTCGAGGTTCGAGTGGTGTTCACGCAGAACCGTCTTCAGCGTCGCTGGAAAGCCCCATTTGTCAGCGATGGCAGCACCGACTCGGCACTGATCGGTACCGAATTCTTCCACTTGAGCTTTGATGGCGGCATCGATGCCGCGCCCCTTCGAGTCGTGAGCGATTTTTCGGTAACGTTCCGGGTCACTGGCCGCTAGACCGAATGCTCCGAGGTTGTGCAGCAGTCCCGCAACACGCGCCTCTTCCGCTTCGACGCCACCGATCTCCGCCACGATCTCTTCCGCCGCGAGGCTGGTGAGATACGACTGTTGCCAAATGCGGTGCCAAGAGTGCGAGTGCGAGCTCAAGAAGCGTCGCGCCGACTCGGCGAGGAGCATCGTTTGTAGTGGCAGCCGGCCCATATGACGGACCTCGTCGCTGAACGAACGTGATTCTCCGTTTGAACCGCGAATCGACGCCAGGCGTAGCGTGCGAGCCGCGAGGATCGGGTCGCTCAAGATGAGCGAGCTCGTTCTATCGAGGTCGAACTCTTCGCTGCTGACCAACTCGAGCACTCCACTGGCGATGTCCGGAACCGCAGGTAGCTCGTAGGTGTCGGCTTCGTTGTTCGAGAGGTTATCGAACGACGGGAGCAGTTCGATCAAGCCGTCGGCGATCATTTGCGCGAAGGCGCACGCCAGCGAATACACCGAGTGCGGCGACTCTTCCAGGATGTCGCGTACCGTGCGGTGCCCATCGACATCGAGAAGGAGTTTTCCGGGCCCGGGTAGGTTCGGATCCCACCCCTCTGGCTTGCGACTTTGAACAGACTCCTGCATGCGGTGTGGCACGCAGTCGAGGTCAAAGAAGACCTCGCCGACCCGCTCCCACTCGTCCATCTCTCGCGTGAGATCGAGCACTAGGGACTGGGTCGTCGCTTTGACTCGGGTCGGTGGCTCGTCACGGCGAATCGAATCGCAGAAGTGAAACGCCCAGCGATTCCAGCGCAGCACTTCGCGCAGGGCTCGTCGTATCTGGCGGCGAACGACCGCCTCGAGATTTTCCGGGCTGACGATGCCACGGGCGACGAGTTCCTCGCCCAAGAACTGGCCCTCACCGAGACTGTAGAGGACCCCGCCGATTTCTCGGGGATCCAGTGACAATTCACGGATCAAGACCTCGCCGAGTAGCTGTCCAGGATCGTTCAGGAGCGCGTATTCGAGTTCGCCGTTGCGAAACCCGAAGCAACGTTCCTGACTCGCGGAGGCGACGACCAGAAGGCCCTCCATCCGCTGATGAACGATGAAATTGAACAGCTCAGGAATGGAGATGGTTCGATCATCACCCTGAAATGCCATATGTCTCCTCGACGATGTATACCTACCTGAATGATAGGATGGCGGACCGCTCCGCGCCCGTTCGGCGCCCCTCCTCCCAGGCGCAGACCCTCCCGCGTCGCCGCCGTTGTTGACGGACATGAGGGCCGCTAGACTCTCCGGTCGAACATCGAGTGAAACAAGGAACGAGTGCTCATGACGACTTACGCCGACCAGCCCGCTCCGGGCGCGCCTCTCCCGACGTTTGTTCTCTCACCCGGATGGGTTTGCGGCAGACTCCTCCTCGGCGCGATCGTCTGCCTCCTGTTTTGTGGGTCGGCAGATGGCCAAGTGTCCGGCTCGGACGAGCCGTCGGTGACACTCGAGGAATTCATCGAGATGATCCTGGTCGGCGACTACGAAGACGCCGCCGACTTGCGAGAAGAGGTCCCCGCGTCCCCCGAGCGCACGCTGTGGCACGCTCGGCTGCTGCGCGAGACTGGACGTGGCACGGAGGCGCTCGCCTTGTTATCGGACTCTGCGGAGTTCAAGGCGGGCAATCTCCGATTCTTGACCGCAGCGGCCGGACTCAACAGCGAGGTCGGGGACTGGACGGTCGCTCGAACTCAACTCGAGCAAGTCGTGGCCAAGAAACCGAGCGTTGAGGCGCTGACGCGCCTCGGGCTATTAATGATCTCCATGGGCGAGGCGGATAAGGGGAAAGCCGAGCTCGAGAAGGTGCTCGGTATCTACAAGGCGCTGTCGGCGAAGGAAGCGCGCGAAGTTTCGGCCGACGACTACGTCTGGATGGGCAAGGCGTGCGAGGGCCTCAATCGACACCGTGACGCATACGGCGTCATGTACTCGAGCGCGTTCGACGTCGATCCGGACAGCGCTCGGGCTCACGTTGCCTCGGGTCACGTTCTCCTCGCCAAGTACAACTATCCGGACGCACGCTCCCACTTCAAAGACGCGATCAAGGCAAACGGCGCGTTGGCGGAGGCGCACGTCGGACTCGCCTACTCGACCTATGTCGACTATCAATACCCACGAAACCGATACCTCGACACCGCGCGAGCTTTGAAGGCGGCCGAACGCGTTTGGCCAAACCATCCCGACGCTTCAGTCTTGTACGGGCACCTCGCCTTCTTCGATGAAAACTGGGCCGAGGCCGAGAAGCAGTACACCAAGGCGGCGACATTGCAGCCGCGCAATCTCGAGTACCGGGCGTACGTTGGCGTTTTGTACTACGCGACCTATCAACTCGAAAAGCTGGCGGCTCTCGAAAAAGAAATCGCGGAGCTGCATCCGAAGCCGGCCGAGTTCTACGGCACCATGGCTGCGAAGATGGTAGACCGCTTTTTCTATGAAGAAGCGGCCACCTTCGCCCGGCGTGCCGTCGAGATCGATCCGAAGTATTGGCCCGCCTACGTGACACTAGGAGTCAACGCGTTGCGGGCCGGCGATGACGTCGAGGGCAAGAAGTACATCGAGAAGGCGTTTCAGAACGACAAGTTCAACATCTGGGCGTACAACACGCGGGTGCTGATTCGTCACATCGACAAGAATTTCATCGAAGACAAGACCGAAGACTTCACGTTTCGCTTCCACAAAGACGACCGCGATTTCCTACTTCCGTACTTGCAGCCGCTCATGGAAGACGCCAAGGAACGCATGGAGTCCCAGTACCGAGTCGTGATCTCGAAACCGATCACGTTCGAGGACTTTTCGAAGCACACCTACTTCTCAGCGCGTTCGATCGGATTGCCCGGTCTCGCGGCCTCCGGGGTCTGCTTCGGCAAGATGGTTACCCTGACCACGCCCAAGGCGATCCCCGGTAACTGGGGGGCGGTCGCGATTCACGAGTTCGCCCACGTGATCGCCCTGCACAAGGCGAAGCAGCGAGTCCCGCGCTGGTTCACCGAAGGGTTGTCGGTATTCGAGGAGGGTCGCGAGCACCCCGGGTGGACGCGTCACTTCGCCGACGAGTTCTGCGAAGCGGTGTTCCACGACGGCCTGTTGCCCATGTCTCGACTGCAGAGTGGGTTTACCAAGCCGGATACGCCCAACCGCATCTTGCTCTCGTACTATCAGGGTGGGGTGATCTGTCGGTACATCGATGAGACGTACGGTTTCGACAAGATCGTGGCCATGCTGTCGGCGTACGGCAAGGGCAAGTTGACCGAGCAAATCTTCCCAGAAGTGCTCGGTGTGAGTCTGGACGAATTCGACAAAGGGTTCTTTGCGTACGCGCGGGAGTTTGCCGAATCGCTCGGCTTGCAGCCAAGGATTCCGCTGGCACGAGTCGACGCGCTCAAGTTCAAAGTCGAAGATGATCCCGACGACCTCGACGCGATTGTCGAACTCGCCTTCGGTTACTTCTTCAACGGCAAGGAAGCGGATGCGGAGCTGACGCTCGGTAAGGCGTTCCAGTTGGAGAAAGAGCATCCCGACATGGAGACCCTGCTCGGGTTGCTCAAGATGGGGCAAGGTAAGACCAAAGCGGCGGGCGACCATCTCAAGAAGGCGCTCGAACTGAAGACGAAGTACCAATACCGCGCCCACCTTGCGCTCGGCATGATTCGTTTGGCACGCAACGACAACGACGGCGCCATCCAATTGCTCCAGAAGGCGATCGAGATTCACCCGACGGGGACGAGACCGCGCTTCGGCGCTGAGCAGAATCCGCACTACCTGTTGATCAACACACTACAGGCCGAAGATCGTGAACCTGAGGCGCTAGAGGCGATGCAGAGATTGGCGACGATCGACCGCGACGACGTCGTGGTTCGCAAGGAACTGCTGGCCTACTTCGTTGGGCAGGAGAAGTGGTCGAAGGCGGTAGAGTTCGGTTGGGACGCGGTCTACATCGATCCCTACGATCCGGAGATCCACGACTTCCTCGCCAAGGCGTACCTCGGTATGAATCGTTGGGATTCGTGTCGTCGAGAACTCGAAGTACTCATGGCGCTTCCCGAGCCTCCAGTCGATCGTGTCTACCCAGATCTCGCGTGGTGCTACCACAAGTTGGGGAACTCCGAGAAGGCGAGAAACTTCGCACAGCGAGCGATCGATCTCGGCGAGAACGATTCGCGTCTGCAAGAAATCCTCGCGCCCGACAATCGCTGATCTCCGTTATCAGTCGTCGAAGTGAATTGGAACGATCGGCGCGTCCGGCGCCGATCGTTGTTCCGTTCACGTTTTCAACACCGCATTCCTCGCGCGATTCCCCAGTGCCGACTCCGTCGCCTTCGTGATCCGGTCGTCGCCGTTATCGGAGTGCTCGTCTGACTGCTCGACCCTCTCCGATAGCACTCCTCGCAGGCGTCGCATCGAGGCGATAGTTGGAGCGATCTACCCTTCGGGTCAGGGGTGTTTTCTCCACACGCGCGTTGTCTATCGCGGAAGCAAGTCGTTGCTGGCTACTGCACTTCCGAGCAATCGGTCCAACAAAGAAAGGACCGTCAAGATGCGTCCGCGAGTGTGCCGATAAGTTCGATTGAGTCGTCGTATCAGCCCTTGCGCTCACGGATGGAGCGTCGTCGACGGCTCACGTCGAGGGGGAGAAAGGTCGGACGACATGTTCCGAATCTTGACTACCGCCGCGATCCTCGTCTCGCTCCCGATCGTAGCATCGGCTCAGACCACGTGGCTCGTGCCCGCGGACGTTCCGACGATATCGGACGCTGTTCTAGCGGCGAGCGACGGCGACACGATCCTCGTGTCTGCCGGAACCTATTCCGAGAACATTCGCATGTGGGGCAAGGCGATTCGTCTCGTCGCTCCCGATGGCGCAGACGTGACCACTATCGATGGTTCGACGCAGACACTGGGCGCCGAGCTTGGCAGCGTTATCAACTGTGTTGATTTCGAGAGTGCCAACACACTGATTCGAGGCTTCACGATCACAGGAGGAGTCGGAAGCGCGATCGCACAATCCGCCTTCTACTACGGTGGGGGAGCGCTCTGCTTCGGGAGTAGCCCGACGTTCTCGCAGTGTCGATTCATCAACAACACTGGTGCCGACAGCGGCGGAGGCGTCGCTCTCATCGAGTCTCCCGGATGTCACCTGACTAGCTGCACGTTCGCGGGCAACACGGCGAGTGGCAGCGGCGGCGGGGCGTACGTTCTCGGGAGTGAGGCGGTCTTCAAGGATTGCGCATTCGATAGCAATAGCGCTCTTGCGTCCGGGGGTGGGGTTCACGCGCTGAGTTGGGGCGCAGTCCCCTCTGACTTATCGTTCGTACGTTGTGAGTTCACGGACAACAGCGCAACGCTATCGGGTGGTGGCTGCTACCTCGATATAGCGCGAGCGTTTTTCGTCGGCTGCCGATTCACCGGCAACGCTACAGCCGGATCCGGTGGGGGAGTCGCGTTTGTCGATGGCAGCTACTCGCTGAAGTCTTGTTGGCTCGAAGAGAACACCGCGGATGTGGGAGGGGCCATATCGGTCGATCGTTACCTCCTGCTCGAGAGCACCGTGTTCTGGAGGAATGAGGCGTTCGGCGCCGGGGGCGCCATTCACGCCGCCATGCAATCGGACGTGCAGGTCGATCCCGTCGTAGCAGAGCGCTGCACGTTCTACGAGAACATCGCCGCGGGAGCTGGCAATACGGTCCACCACGCCTCGGGAGGGAACACGGTGCTGCACAACTCCATTGTGTGGGCGAGTGGCGGCGCGCCGTTCTCCGGTGGAGTGTCCTTGGTATTGGCGTCGTATTGTGATTTGCATCAAT
>JAJFFE010000393.1 GCA_021776775.1 Planctomycetota bacterium
CTGCTGATCGCGCCGCTCAGAGACTCTCCACATGTGATCGGCTGAACGTCACACTGACTCGCGTGGGGGAAGACCCACTCCAAAGAGATCCAGTAGTTGAGTGAGTAGAAGTGGCTCGAATCATGAACTCGGACGTAGTACATGCCCGACTCCGGTAGCGTCAGCGTCGTCGGACCACGGACATCGACGAACAGCGGGTCCGAAACCGAACCGGGACCGAAGATTTCACCTTCGACCACGACTCCCGACGTCGTCTCCCACAGCACCAGTTCGATCACGTCGCCGGCTTGCCCTTCGAACGAGTAGATGTCTCGCTCGCCCGTACTGCTGATCGCGCCGCTCAGAGACTCTCCACATGTGATCGGCTGAACGTCACACTGACTCGCGTGGGGGAAGACCCACTCCAAAGAGATCCAGTAGTTGAGTGAGTAGAAGTGGCTCGAGTCGTGGACTCGGACGTAATACGTGCCCGACTCCGGTAGCGTCAGCGTCGTGGGTCCGCGGACATCGACGAAGAGCGGGTCCGAGACCGAACTGGGACCGAAGACTTCACCTTCGACCACCACTCCCGACGTCGTCTCCCACAGGACCAGTTCGATCACGTCGCCCGCCTGCCCTTCGAACGAGTAGATGTCTCGCTCGCCAGTGCTGCTGATCGCACCGCTCAGGGATTCTCCACATGCGATCGGCTGAACGTCACACTGACTCGCGTGCGGGAAGACCCACTCCAGGGAGATCCAGTAGTTGAGTGAGTAGAAGTGACTCGAGTCGTGGACTCGGACGTAGTACGTGCCCGACTCCGGTAGCGTCAGCGTCGTGGGTCCGCGGACATCGACGAAGAGCGGGTCGGAGACCGAACTGGGACCGAAGACTTCACCTTCGACCACCACCCCCGACGTCGTCTCCCACAGGACCAGTTCGATCACGTCGCCCGCTTGCGCTTCGAACGAGTAGTAGTCCTCGACAGCGGTGCCGCTGATGGCGCCAGCTATCGACCCTCCGCACAGGATCGGCTCAACGTCGCAAATCGTGTCGTGCGGATAGACATGTTCCAAACCGACCCAGTAGCTTCCCAGGTAGAAGAACGACGTCTCGTGAACCCGAATTGTGTACGTCCCGGTCTCGGGAAGCTCGATCGTGGTGGGGCCGCGTGCGTCAGGCACGAGCGGAGTAGCGGCGGAGCTCGGTGCGTACACGTCGCCGTAGATCTGAATTCCGGCGGTCGTCTCCCAAACCGTCAACATAACGACTTGGCCCGCCACGCCCTCGAAGGAAAAGTAATCTTGCTCAGCCGTAGCGCTAATCGCTCCGGAGATGGTCTCCCCACATGCGATCGGCTGAACGCCGCAGACGGTTACTAGTGGAGAAAGCCATTCGAGACCAACCGAGTAGTTCGAGCTGTAAAAGAACGATGTCTCGCGAACCCGCAGGCTGTACGAACCGGTCTCGGGAAGCTCATACGTGAGTTCTCCGTTGATAGAAACCAGTGGCGTCGCCCCGGAACTCGGGCCGAACAAGTCGCCGAACACCTGGACACCGGCCGTTGTTTGCCAAACCGTCAACGATACCCAATCACCCGCTGTCCCTTCGAACGAGTAGAAGTCTTGCTGTGCAACGGTAGTCAATGCACCGGAGACCGTCGTGTCGCAGGCCAGCGCTTGTACACCGCACTGACTCGACTGAGGCGCGATCCACTCGATCCCGATCGTGTAGTTGCCGGCGTAGTAGTAGGACGTCTCTCGTACCCGAACCGTGTAGGTTCCAGACTCAGGGAGATCGAGAACCGTTTGCCCAGTCACCGTCGTCCACGGCGTGGTGCTAGACGTCGGAGCAAACACATCGGCCACGATGGCGATACCACTCGTCGTGCTCCATGCCGTTAACGAGACGAGATCCCCCGCCTCCCCGGTAAACGTGTAGAAGTCTTGCTCTGCCGTGGTGGCGAGACTGCTCTGCACGATTCCGCCGCACACGATCCGCGCCGAAGAGCACTGAGACCCCAGCGGATAGAGCCAATGCGCGACAATAGAGTAGCCGCCGGTGTAGAAGTCCGCGGAGTCGCGGACGACGACGGTGTATTCCCCCGTGTCGTCAATCTCGACGGTCTCTTCACCCTGGAATCCCGTGAGCACAGACGCGCCAGTCGGATCCATGAGGTCACCGACGAACGTCACACCACTGACCACGTCCCAAAGAACCAGCGAGACGATGTCTCCCTGTTGCGCGGTGAACGTGTACGTGTCCTGTTCACCGGAGAGTGTGAGCTCGCTCTGGACGACGTCTCCACAAGGTAGAGGTGTACTCTGAGCCGCCGCGTCGGTTGACGCGAAGAGTGTGGCTACGACCACGGAGAGGAGAAGCCTCGCGCTGATATCGATCATGTTCCGATCCTTCCTTTTTATCGTGTTCCACGTCGGACTTTGGAGACTCCGCTACGGACAGTACGACTGCGAACACCCGAGGGGGTCGACGTCGGTGTCCATACCGCAATCCGGGAACGGCGCCGGTGGCGGCGGTCCTGCGAGGAACAGATACGAAGAGAGGTAGATCGGATCGCCAATCGCGATCGTTCCGTCGCCGTTGACGTCGAGCGCGTCGCGGCAACTCGTCGACCCGGCCAAGAACAGATAGTCGAGAATCTTCACCGCGTCGGCGATGTTGACGGACATGTCGCCATTGGCGTCGCCGCGCACGAAGTTCTGTTCGACGAAGACTTGGATATCGTCGATGTACCAGCCGGGAGCTTCATCCGGTCCGGACTGCGTGTTTTGCGCCACGAACAGGAAGCCGAGCTGAACGGTCTGCCCACCGTAGGCGGTGAGGTCGATCGACTCTTGGAACCAGCCGCCGCTCGATCCCGAGTAGGTCGAGGAGACGACTTCCCAAGTGCCACCAGCGGGCAGCACTCGAACCTGTCCGTAGTCGCTACTGTTGAATGTTTGATACCAATGTTGGAAGCGAAGCTCGGGCAAGAGAGCCGCGTCAGGAACCTCGAACGGAGCACCGACGAGGTACGAACTCTCATTGTAAGCGTAGTTGGAGTGCAGCACCGTGGCCGCACAAGCGACTCCGGAGTACGCGCTGCCGGGACCGGTGGTGGGCGCACCCACTTGCCACTGGCCAGCGGACGCCCACCAATCGCCCATGCCCGCGTCAAATCCTTCCGGATTGCTCATCGTGTAGGGTCCGGTGACGATCGAGACATCGTCGACGTACCAGCCCGTGTTTTCGTCGGCGCCGGATATCGTGTTCTGGGCAACGAACAGAAACCCGATCTGCACGGTTTGCCCCGCGTAGTCCGAGAGGTCCACCGCGCAGTGGGTCCAGCCGCCGCTGTAGAAGGAGTAAGCGTTTGGCACGTTCGTCCAACTGCCACCGACGGGCTTGACCCTCACTTCGCCGTAGTCACTGCTGTCATAGGTGCTGTACCAGTGACGGAACCGCATCCGGGGGTTGTCGGCAGCGTCCGGTACTTCGAGATAAGGGCTCACCAAGTACGAACTCTCGTCGAAGGCGTAGTTGCCACCGATGATCGTGCCCGCACACTGGTCGCCGGAGTACGCACTGGGACCCGCGGTGGGAACACCGACTTGCCACTGCCCGTGAGACGCGGACCAGTCGCCCAACCCCAGTTCAAAGTCTTCGAAGTCGGCCATGGTGAACGGCCCGGTTTCGATGGTCACGTCGTCGATGTACCAACCCGAATGTTCATCGGGACCCGATATTGTGTTCTGGGCGACGAAGCGGAAACCGAGCTGTACGGTTTGGCCGGCGTACGCAGAAAGGTCAACGGAGTTGCGCGTCCAACCACCACTCACCACCGTGTACGACGAAGCGACCAGCTCCCAACTGCCACCCGCGGGCTTGACCCGGACCTCGCCGTAGTCGCTGGTGTTGTAGGTTCTGTACCAATGCCAGAAGCGAAGGCGCGGATTGTCGGTGGCATCCGGCACGACTAGAGTCGGACTCACTAAGTACGAGCTCTCGTCGAATGCGTAATTGCCGCCGATGATCGTGCCCGCACACTGGTCGCCGGAGTAGGCGCCGCTGGGACCCGCGGTAGGAACACCGACTTGCCACTGCCCGTGAGACGCAGACCAATCGCCCAGCCCCAGCTCAAAGTCTTCGAAGTCGGCCAGGGTGTAGGGCCCAGTCTCGATCGTCACGTCGTCGATGTACCAACCCGAATTTTCATCAGGACCCGATATTGTGTTCTGGGCGACGAAGCGGAAGCCGAGCTGTACCGTTTGGCCGGCGTACGCCGAGAGGTCAACAGAGTTGCGGGTCCAACCACCACTCACCACCGTGTACGACCCAGCGACCAACTCCCAACTGCCACCGAGAGGCTTGACCCGGACTTCGCCGTAGTCGCTGGTGTTGTAGGTTCTGTACCAATGCCAGAAGCGAAGGCGCGGGTTGTCGGCAGCATCCGGCACGATCAGAGTCGGGCTCACCAAGTACGAGCTCTCGTCGAATGCGTAATTGCCGCCGATGATCGTGCCCGCACACTGGTCGCCGGAGTGGGCGCTGCTGGGACCGGCGGTGGGAACACCGACTTGCCACTGCCCGTGAGACGCGGACCAGTCGCCCAACCCCAGTTCGAAGTCTTCGAAGTCGGCCATGGTGTACGGCCCGGTTTCGATCGTCACGTCGTCGATGTACCAACCCGAATGTTCGTCGGGACCCGATATTGTGTTCTGGGCGACGAAGCGGAAGCCGAGCTGTACCGTTTGGCCGGCGTACGCGGAAAGGTCGACAGAAGTGCGCGTCCAGCCACCACTCACTACGGTGTAGGTCGCGGCGATGGTCGTCCAACCGCCGCCCGGCGCTCGGATCCTGACGTCGCCGTAGTCGCTGGTGTTGTACGTTCTGTACCACTGCCAGAAGCGGAGGCGGGGATTGTCGAACGCGTCCGGCACGACGAACGTCGGGCTGACGAGATGGGAGGTCTCGTCGTAGGCGTAGATACCGTGGATCATCGTCCCCGCACACTGATCGCCAGAGTGGGCACTCGGACCGACCGACGGATCACCGACTTGCCACTGACCGTGCGTTGCGGACCAATCCCCCATGCCTAGTTCGAAGTCTTCCAAGGCCGCCATCGTGTACGTGCCGATTTCGACCGATACGTCGTCGACGTACCAGCCGGACGCTTCATCCGGGCCCGAGATCGTGTTCTGTGCGACGAAGAGAAATCCGATTTCGACGGATTGACCCTCGAAGGCCGAAAGATCGACCGAGTTATGAGTCCAGCTACCACCGTAGATAGCGTAAGTACCGGCGAGAAGTTGCCAGCCTCCGCCGCTCGGACGAATCTGAACTTGGCCGTAGTCACTAGTGTTGTACGTGCTGTACCACTGCCTGAACCGCAGGCGCGGATTCTGGTCCGCCGGCGGCACGACGAACTCATGAGTAATCACCCGCGAGTTGGTCAGGTAGGGGTAGTTGCCATCGAGATTGGTCGCTGCGCATTGGTCGCCGGAGAAGGCACTCGGCCCCACGGTCGGGACCCCCACTTCCCACGCGCCCGACGACACGCTCCAGTCCATTGGGAGACCCAACTCGAAGTCTTCGAGCCACAGCACCGTCGACTGAGCCTGAGCCGAACACGGCCAGGCGATGAGGATCCAGGCCACGATAGGCCACCAACAACGTCGCTTACTTGACTCGAACATAGATCCCTCACTCTGATTCTGATCCAAGGCACTCAGGAGTACTCGCTCCACCCCTGACGACCCTGGCGGACCGCAAACCGAACATAGTTTTTTCAGAACACCCAGGGGGCCGCGTCGCAGACTGCTAGCATTGAACGACTTGCGCGAAGAAGGGTGTCTCACAGTTTCCGCTCGGTGCAGGCAGCGAGAAAGGTGCGCGCACGCGCCACATCCCGACGGGCGGCGTCGGTGCCCTTTCCCAATAGGCGAGCGATCTCCGCGTGACCCAACCCCAGATCTGTTCGGAGAACCTGCGCGACGTAGAGCCTGGGATTCTCATCCCGTAGCGCCACCAACGCCTCCTCGTAGGCGCGGTCCACCTCCGCGTCTTCGAGTACTTCAGGGGGAGTCGCCTCGTCCGAGGTGGCGTCGACGAGGGCGACCGATCGACGACGACCGTGCCGCCCGATCTCGGTCCGAAGGACGTTGATCACGATCGTGCGCAGGTAGGCAAAGAACTGCGGAACTTCCTTGTCCGAGAACTCCGGCACTTTCGATAGCGCGCGCATAACCGCCATCTGCACGACGTCTTCGGTCTCTTCCAGTCGACGAACGTGCGGCGGCAGCTTTCCGTGCGCGATTCGCAGCAAACACGGGTAGAGCAGCAGCCAAAGCTCCTCGCGAGCGGCCGCGTCCCCCGCCGCCGCCGCTTTTAGAACTGTGGACTCAGGCAAGAATCCCGACATCGCAGCGCCCCTCGTTGATTTCGATACGAACAGACTCGCGGTCAAGGTCCCGGCGGAATACCCAGACCGTACGACCTCGATCGCAACTGATTTCTGAACTGACCGAATAGGAGATAGAGCCGCGGTGGGTCAGGCAGGTCAGCCGATGTCCCCACTGCTCGTCGACGCCGAACGATCAAGTTCACATTGAATCGCAAGAGCTGTCGTGGGGATAGAAGAACGTCGAGAAAGAGGAGTCGTCCTGTCCCCAGAACGGCTGGCTATGGTCGCCGCCCGCAACGTCGCGCCCAACGACAAGCAACGCCGGCCTCATGAGGTTGGAAGCGACAACGTTCTGACTCCATCGGACCGCACCTGGTCAGCGAGCGATGGTCACTTCGACGTCTTCCGTCACCGCGACCGTTCGGGTCGCGGTCCAACCGGAGACGCCGTGGCTGCGGACTTTGAACTTGAAAGTGCCGGGGCGTACGAGGGAGAAGACCTTCCGCGAACCGGTGAATGGCACCGGGTCGCTGTCTTCGAGATCCCAACGAGTTCCTCGCCATATGTAGGACTGCGCCTCGATGGTCAGCTCGCTGTCCGCCGAATTGGTTACGACTACGGTTAGGTCATACGCTTCGTAGGAGATCGAGACCCGTCCGCGGGCGACGTCGCGGTGGTTGAGTTCGATGGGAACGCCTTGGCCGGTGTTCAAGTCCACGGCCGGCATCGGATCCCGCTCAGGGACCACGGTCGCAAACAGTTGACGTGACCCAGCGGGAATGGCGCCGGCGTAGCGACCCTCGTTGACGCGAGCCAACGTATTGCGACTCGGGTCCGACGGGTCGTCGGTAAAGATGACCCAGCCTTGGTCGAGCGACTCACCGTTGAACGTCACAGCGCCACGCAAGGCGGTGACATCGACTTCGAGTACTAGGTTTCGAACGTTCCCCGGTGCGAGGTACACCTCCGACACGCGTGGCTCGAAACCAGGGAGCGGTCGATCGTGCGACCACTCGAGTCGGTAGAGTCCCGGTCGGACATCTTGGGACGCGATCCTCTCACCTCCATCGAGCCGGCCGAGCGTGATCGCCGGCATGGTCAGATCGTCGGGTAAGTAGGAGAGCGTGAACCGATACCCCTCGGGTTTCTCACCCGCGTAAGCTGGCGCCACGTTGAGCCGCGTGCCGGCGAGTAGCCGAATCGAGCGGGCGTCGGCTTCGAGATCGATCGGATACTCGACGGCGTCCGTGAACCCTGCGAGGTGGACGACCAACGCCAAGTCCTCGTTGAAATCTATCGGGAGCCCGGGAATTCTAAACTCACCGTCGGCGTCGACGAGCGCGTGGTATCGCTCGTGACTCTTATCGCGCGGACGAAGTGGATAGTGGTCCGCCTTGAGCGGAGCAACCAGGCTCACGCGCGCGCCCGCCGCCGGAGTGCCGTTGGGTAGTGCGACGTATCCGACGAGTTCTCGCCGCTGTTCGAGGTGGATCAACCCGAGATCGTTGCTACCGGTCCGCAGATCGACCGCGCGCTTGGCGGTCACGTCCGAACGAACGTGACGCAGTTCGATCTCGCGGCGGCCCCGCGGCAAGCCACTCGCCTGCAGCTGACCCGCACGAACTTGGGTGAGCACCGGCTCACCGTGCAGGATCCGACAACCGGAAAGATCGTCCGCCGTCGGGTCGAGAGGTTCGTCCCCCCACGTGAATTCGATCGATCCCGCGAACAGCTGACCGTTGGCGTCGAGTAACCGAGCCTTCACCCCGACCGGCACTCGCAGTCGAATCGAATCCTCGATCGCGATGCCACGGGGAACAAACACCGACGCCGGAAGGTGCCCACCATCCGTCAACACGCGAATCACATTGGGCGACCCGGATCGCAGAATCACTTCGTACATCCCCGGGTTCACGGCCACCCCCTCATTGGCGCCAGCCATTCCGCCGCGAAGATCTTCGATGGACGCGACCGGTCGACTGAGCACCGACGCCCCGACGATCGGCGTCCCATCGGCGCCAACGATGGTCACCAAGATGCGTTCGTCGTCGCTCGGCGGTCTCTCGACGACCTCTTCGAACCCGAGGCTCGACTTGTCCACCAGGAACGAGTGCGATCCGAGTTCTCCGTCCGGCTCTTCCCACTCCAACGTGTAACGGCCGGGCAGAAGATGCTTGACGAGGAGGCGGTAGTCTTCCGAGGGCACGGACCACGACGCGATCTCGTGATTGCGATCGGTCTCGGCGACCAGCCAAACTCTTCTCGGTGGCATGGTCAAGCCGAGGCCCGACGCGACGAAGGTGAAGTATCCGTGCCGCGTCGTTTCGACCGTCAAGCTTCCGGCATCAAAAGCTCCCGCGCCGTGCGACAGCACTCGCGGCGCCACGCGGGCAAAACCAAGGCGGCGACCGAGCACGATGGTTTCGATCAGCCGCGGACGCGGCACGACGCGCCAGGTGCCGAACGTCCCGTCGGGAGCCACGGGATACGAACGATGAATCACCGGATCGTGCGCATTGCCGTAGTAGAGCCGCTCGACGATCCGATAGTCGTTGCTGTCGGTGAAGTCAATCGTCGAGAGACGACCGCTGATCACGAGATCACGATCTGGCGTGAGCTCTTCTTGCAACGTGATCACGTGCCCCTCGTCGATCTCCTTTCGGCGAACCCAGAGCTCGTCGACGACGCGAGGAATGCGATCGCCCGTGAGACTCAGTTCATATCGAAAACCGTCCTGGAGACCGGCGAGACGCACCTGACCTCGTTCGTCGAGACGATACGCAAACGACTTCAGCCCTTCGAGCGGGCTGCGGACGTTCAGCCAGGCACGCGTGTAGTCTTCGGGCCACAGCCCCTTCACGGTGACCGTCACTTCTTCACCCGGCTCGAAGACGATACCACCCAAATCGACCAGCGACTTCCCGCGAGAGTTCAACGCAACGGCGACAGAGACCGGTCGGTAACCGCGCGCCGCGAACCACAGCGGATCTCCATGTTCGGGCAACGATCCGCGGTACTGCACAAGCCCGTCATCGCCGCGCAGAACCTGAGTCATGTTCAGAGGAGCTCGTAGCTGCTCAGGCACGAACGACGCGACGTCTCCTCGATCGAGCGCGAGAGTGCGAAACGATAACAACGCCGCTTCTCGGGCCTCGGCGGCGTAGTGTTCGTCGATAGACGGAATCGCCAAGTCGAATCGATGCGACGGCAGTCGAGGAGTTCTGGTCACAACGGCGACGCTCTTCCCCACTCGGCGAACGCTCGGCAGCGTGATCGGCCGTTCATCAACACCAAACGCCAACCAGCCGTCGTTGTCGGTATGGACGCGAAAGAATCGCGACTCCTCGGGAACTTCGACCTCGAGTTCGACCCGATCGAGAGCGGTGCCGTTGCGATCGGTCAGATGGTAGCGATCGTGAACGACCGTCGATTCATAGACGTGCAGCCGGGGCCGTTCGTGCGGTGGCAACCGATCGAGTGCGGTTCGCACGTGGAGCAGCCAGGGCGGAGACGGCTCGTCGCTATCAATCGTCGTGAAGAACGGGTGGAGCAGCTGGGCGCGGTGCCACTCCTGAGTCAGATACAGCACGCCGCGATCGTTGGTATAGAAGTAGAGTCGTCTCGTCCGGTCACGCAGCACGCGTGGGTCGCGGAAACCCTGGCTATCTTCGACCGACAAATCGTCGACCGCCTGGTACGGGTCGTCGTACTCATCCACGGCTACCGCTTCGCCGGGCAACGGCGATTGCTGGCGGTCGAGGAACCGGAACTCCACCGTACGCGCCGGCCGGAGGGCCAGAGTTGCACTGGGCCACCGTCCGTGGACATCTTGCGGCGGCAGCACCCGGACCATGGGGTGATACCCGGGTGCGTCGATCTGCAAGTGCGCGTGCAAGCGCGGATCCTCGACGTGAAACGGCGCGACCGTGAAGTGGCCGTCGTTGTCAGTCTCCACCCACTGGCGACTTTCCGGGTAGAGCGACGCTGGGTAACCGTCGGGACTGTGGCTGTAAACCACTCGCACCGTCAGACCGACGACGCCGGCTCCCGTCCTGGCGTCGATGACGCGACCGGTCGTCGACCCCCCGGTCGATGCGGTCGACCCCGAGACGACAGGCGCGGTCTCGACCGGTCCCGGAAGCGTTGGTCGAACGAGCATTCCCGGTCCGTAGTCGATGCCAGCCGTGGTCAATCGCCCCGCCAGAACGGTCAAACCACCGGGAGCGATGAGAACCGTGGTTCCCGAGGCGAGTTGGTAATCGTCGACCGTCGCCGCCGCGTCGACATGAAACTCGACCGTGCCTTCGGCCACGGTCGGCAGCTGTCCGTCGACTCTAAAACGAGTCCCAGCCGGCGCGGTCAGCGTAGAGCCGTCGCGGTCGAGCTTCGACGCTTCGACACTGAACAGTTCGCCGCCCCGCTCTTCGACCTCCCCGGCCGCGACGCGCCACCCTCCAAAACTCTGCTCTTCGCCGGATCTCGTCCAGAAAAGAACCGCACCGCCACCCAGCAATCCGCCGAGCAACACGATTCCGATAAACACCGCTAGAACCGTCGACCGCATCGTTACCTCGCCTTCGTGTTCCACCGCGCAACGTCGCGACATCGCCGTCACATTATGGGGAGTGGTCGGCGGTGATCACGCCTGTATTCCCTCGACCCCAAATGGGGTCCGCGTATACGCCGTTCGAGCCACCGATCGGCCGCATCGAGTTGTCACCTTATCGGTAACGCACTTATCGGAAGACGTCCGTCGATTGCGAAATCCTACGAACACACACCTCAACTCACCTGCGGTGGACTCCGATAACGCGGGGAGTTGTGAACTACTCGTCATCCAGAGTCTGTCTTTTCCCTCTCGTATAGGAGTGAGCATGGCTTCTCGCGTCGATACCGCGTGGCGTGCGCTCGGGTTCTTGTTCTCCGTAGTCGCCCTAATGACCCTGTCCGCATGCGGCGGCGGTGGTGGCGGCGGCGGTGGCATCACCAGTGGTACCGCCCTGTCGGGCAACGTGAACGTACCCACTGGAGTGTCCCCGATTCCTGCACCCGGGCAGCCAGCGTTGGCGATCACTCCCCCGGCCAACGTGACCGGCGCTACCGTCGAAGTACTCGACGAAGATGGAGCCAGCGTCGCCACTGCGAAGACGGACTCTGACGGAAACTACACCGTCAATCTCGAGGACGGGACGTATCAAGTCGGGGTCCAAATCGGATCGACGACCTTCTTCTCGCCGCTACGCTCCGTCGTCATCGTCCGCGGATCGACCATCGACGGCAGTGCCAACGTCGCCGGCAAGCCGACGCTCAACTTCGAGCTTCCCGCGGCCAGCACGTCGATCGCAGGCACGGTCACCGAGAGTGCCGTCGGTGTCGAAGGTGTCCGCGTCCAGTTCGTCGATTCCGAAACGAACCTCGTTCGTTTCCAGATCGCGACGGATAGCTCGGGAGCCTTTGCGCTCACTTCGCTCCCCGAAGGCAACTTCACGGTTCGACTGGAATCGACCTCGATCCCTTCCGGGTTCGCAGCACCGTCACCGATCCAACTGTCGATCAACGGCGGAACCGCGAGTCCGGCCACGCTGAGCTTCGCGCTCGCCGCGGCAACCATCACAGGCGGAACGGTCGGCTCCACCGGAGGCGCCGCACCGCTGGCCAGCTTGTCTCCGGATGGTGAGCTGCAGCCCGCCTTCGTTGCGGAGGCGCCGCTCGAAGTCCCGGCCGGTGCTGAGATCATCGTCGTCGAGGTTGGCTACGGTGAAGTTGCACGGACCGTGGTCGATATCGACGGTACATACCAACTCGCTCTCCGTGACGGTTCATACATCGTGAACATCGCCGGGCTCGGCGCCGACGTCGTCGCTCCCGCCCCGATTCGCATCACGGTCAAAGACGGACTCATTTATACCGAAGAGTCGGACACGGCCCTCGATCCCGGGGCCGGAGGAACGCTCGATACGACCGCTCACGGAGTGACGGCTTCGTTGACCGGAACCGTCACCCTCGTCGGTGATCCGGTGACAACCAAAGTAGTCGCCATCGACCCGGAGACGGGCGGCGAGTTGATCTCCGTCAAGACCAACGCTAGCGGTCAGTATACGCTGCCGCTGGCAGACGGCTCTTACGACATCGTGCTGCGCACCAACCTTCTGCCGCGGGGAGTCGTCCCACCGAGCGTGGTGCGCGTCGCCGTGGAGTCGGTCGCCGACCCCGCCAACCCGATCAAGGAACAACGCGGCACCATCAATGACGGAGTCGTCGACTTCGCCCTCGTACAATCGAGTGCGACGATCGCCGGGACCGTGAGCGACGCCTCCGCGAACCCTCTCAAAGATGTGCGGGTCTTTGCCCGCAAGGGCGGCAAGATCGTCGCTCGCGCAGTGACCGCATCGGACGGCGGATACTCGCTGTCACTGCCCCTCGGAACGATCGACATCGGAATCGTGCCGGGGAGCCTCCCGACTGGCTTCCTCCGCATCGATCCCTCGCGCGTCGAAGTCGCACTCAACGACGGAACGCCGTTGATCACGGCCGCATCGGGAGTGATCACCGCCTTGTCCTTCGTCTTGGAAACTCGCGCTGCGAACATCACGGGCACCGTCGCTTTCGACTTCGACGGGAGTACCGTCGTCGACGCCGACGAAGGCGTCGGCTGTACGATCTTGGTCAGCAAGGGCGAGTCGAAGAATACGCTGTTCACGGTACCGACCGATCCGACGACCGGCGCCTACAGCCTGATCCTGCCCAACGGCTCCTACAAGATCACCATCGACCCGCAATCGATCCCACCCGGGACCACCCCCCCGTCCGCACGTCGGGCCTCCGTCACGAGTAGCGCGGTCACGCTCGGCAACGGAACCACCGGGGCGTCCGTCGCCGTCAACTTCACGCTGGCGCCACGCGTGGCAACGCTCACCGGAATCGTCACGGTCGACGGCGTCGGAGTCGGCGTCGGGCTACGTCTCGTCGACGCTTCGACGGGTGCTCTCGTCCGTCGCGCACGAACGGACCAACTCACCGGCGCGTACCGCATGCCGCTCGCGGCCGGCGCGTATCGATTACGGGTGAACCCTGAAACACTTCCCTCCGGCGCCGCGATCCCCAACCCGATCGAACTCGGCGTCGCTGCCGACGGAACGGTGAGCACAGACACCGGCGCGCTGGTGAATCCTCCGACGTTGAACATCGCTATGACGCGAACGGTCGCCACCTTGACCGGAATGGTCACGGTCACCCGGTCGAGTGAGACGTTCCCCGTCGAAGCGCCCATCCAGGTGCGTGATTCACAAGACCAAACCGTGTTGTTCGAGCTCTTGACCGATCCCGAAGACGGTAGCTACGAAGTCAAACTACTGCCCGGAAGCTGGACTCTTGCCGTGGACGCCTCCGAGGCTCCTCCCGGCGTGATTCCTCCCGCTCCGGTAACGGTGACTGTGGTCGGCACGACCGTCACCGGTAACGGCGTATCGAGTAACACCCTCGACTTCGCCGCAGTCGACACCCGTGCGACTGGAGTCGACATCTTCGGCTTTGTTGTCGACGAAGACGCCGACGTCGGAGTACCGGCCGAGGTGCGCATCTTCGACCCGGGCAGTGGAGACGCCGAAACCAACTTCCTGCTCGCCGTTCTCACCGCTCCGGACGGAAGCTTCCAGTTCCGCGTCGCCGACGGCACGTACGAACTCGCCGTTTTCCCGGCGAGTCTGCCGACAACGGCGATCCCGCCGGCATCGGTCGTCTTGAACGTCCAAGGCGGATCCGTCGTCGAGAACAACACGAAGACGTCAGCGTTCGCGTTCACGGACGCGGGCGCAAGCTTCTCGACCAACACGGCGAACGACGGAAAGATCGGGTTCAAGTTCCGTGACGGTGCCACGAGCGGGATCACGATCTCCGGCACCGTACAAGACGGCGGAGCGAACCCCATTTCGTCGGCGCGAGTTGTGATCAAGGACTCGTCGACGCAAGAGATCGTGCTCGATCTGTTCACCGAGTTCGCAACGGGAACCTACGCCACGGTGCTACCGCTCGGTAGCTACGAGCTGTCGATCGACCCGGCCTCGCTTCCGTTCGGCCTCATGGCGCCCACCGCCAAGTCGGTGCAAGCGGTCGACAACGGTGGAACCATTGTCGTCACCACCAACGGAGGAGCCGTCGTCACCCCGGACGGTTCTGGCGAGTACGTTTTCGACTTCTCCGTCATCACCGCCAGTCAGACGTTGACCGGCGTGACCACGGACCCGGCCGGCGCTCCGATCCGCGTGTTCGTCAAGATCCTCGACGCGGTCACGGACGAATTCATCGCCGGACGCTGGTCGAACGAAACAACCGGGGCGTTCTCGGCGCTGCTCGGCCCGGGTGCGTACAAGGTACGCCTCGACCCACAGACGCTTCCCTTCGCCACCGCTTCGCCGGGTCCGATCAACATCACGGTGACGGCGAGCACGATCCTGGAAACCAGCGGGACCGCCGACGACGGCGCTATCGCGTTCCAGCTCATCAGTTCCAGTCGAACCATCTCCGGTACAGTCGTCGATAGCGGCGCCAATCCGATGGGATGCTTCGTGCAAGCGTTCGATATCGTTTCCGGCCTACCGATCGCAGGCGGCCCGACAACGCCGGCCACTGGAGCGTACTCGTTGAGCGTTCCGCCTGGCTCGTACTCGGTCAAGGTCGATCCGTTCAGTTTGCCGCCTGGCTACACGCCGTCGGCTCCGCAAACCGTTGCGGTCACGGACGCGAGCGGCACGGCCAACTTTGTAGTATCGATCTCCTCGATCTGCGTCACCGGGCGAGTCGTCACCAGCACCAATGAGCTTCCGTTGGCTGTCTTCGTTCAACTCAAGGACGCGGCCACGAGCGTCTTCATCGCAGGGTCCCCGACAGACTTCGCGACGGGGGCCTTCGAAATCTGCGCGCCTCCCGGCAACTACAAGCTGTCGATTCAGGCGACTTCGCTCCCGAGCGGAAGCATTCAACCCGCTTCGGTCACGGTTCAGTTCGGCTCGGCAACCATTGTCGAGGCCGACACCACGACCATCGGTGTCGAGGCCAACGCCGCCAACGACGGCTTGGTCAACTTCCGCGTCAGTGATACCGACGTCACCACGTTGGCAACCCTGACCGGCAGCGTCACCCTCAACCCCGGCTCGGTTCCGCTCGGAGCGTTCGTCGTCATCGAAGACGCGACCTCGGGCGCCTTCGTCACCGGAACGCCAACCGATCCAGCCAGTGGCGGCGCCTACTCGGTTGCCCTACCGGACGGAAACTACAAGGTTCTCGTCGACGCGTTCTCGGTCCCGCCCGGGTTGATCTTGCCGACGCCGAAGCAAATCAGCGTCGTCGGCACCACGATCACGCAGGTGTCGAGTGCCGGTATCGCCACCACGTCGTCGACCGTCAACTTCGTACTCGCCCAAGCGACGAACCAACTCAGCGGTAGTGTGACGCTAGGCGGCTTAGGTTTTGGCGCGGTGATCCGCGTCGTCAACCCGACCACCGGCTTCATCATGTTCGAGACTCCGACCGCACCCGACGGGACGTGGTCCCTGACCGTTCCCAACGGAACGTATCAGATCGGGATCGCGCCGTTCAGCTTGCCTCCAACCCTCCCGGTGCCGGCGCCCGTCACCGTTTCGGTCTCCGACGGATTCGCGCTGGAGTCAGCGGGGACGCCTAACGACGGTATCATTCCATTCGTCCTGACTTCCAGCTCGACGCAACTCACCGGTCGCGTGGTCGA
Source organism: Planctomycetota bacterium (assembly GCA_021776775.1). Taxonomy (GTDB): domain Bacteria; phylum Planctomycetota; class UBA8108; order UBA1146; family JAJFFE01; genus JAJFFE01. The sequence continues at coordinate 16,125 of JAJFFE010000393.1, forward strand.
TGATGCGGGAGCGCGACTCTTCGCGTACGTCTTCGTGGTCGACCCGTCGTCGGGCACAATCATCATGGAAGACTTCACTTCACCGTCTGAAGAGTTCGGCTTCCAACTGATCGACGGCACCTACGACATCGTCGTCGATCCCGGTAGTTTGCCGCTCGATGTCGTGCCGCCGCTTCCGTCGACCGTGACCCTGTCGAGTGGAGCGTTCACGCTCACGACCGCGGGATCCGGCACGATGGTCGATACCGACACCATCGAACTCACCGCGGCACTCGCTAGCGGAATCACCGCGCTCCCGATCAAGATTCAAGATAGCGGAACACCGGTCTCTGGCTTCGTCCAAGTACGAGACGCCGCCGGTAACGTGCTCTTCGGACTGCCCATCCCTGCGACTGCTGGCGGCGCAGACGTGTTCCTCGGCGACGGAACGTACACGCTGCGTGTCGATCCGTTCTCATTGCCCGGAGGCTACGCACCGCCCGCCAACAAGGCACTGGTCGTTTCTGGCGGCGGTGCCACGTTCACCGTCGACGACTCCGCTGAGACCGAAGTGATCTTCGCGATCATCGAGGGAACGCTGCAAGGCAAGATCGTCAACGCGTTCCTCGGCGGATCCCAACGTGTGACCCTCGATCTCCTCGACGGAACCGGCGCGGTTCTGATCGACGACATCACACTCACCCAAGACACGAACGACGCAACGTACGGTTCTGCCGGCGACGTCCTGGTCGGCGACGGTACCTACACACTGCGACTCCAGCGCGAGTCGGGCGAGACCCCGGCCACGGTCATTCTCGCCTCGAACAAGACCGTCAACGTTCTCAATGGCGTCATTCAGAATCCGGACGACGACCCGTCGACCGGAACCATCGACGTCAACATGACGCTGCCGGTCATCCGAGGCACCATCAGTGGCACCGTCGACCTCGCGGCGTCGCCGGTCGAAGGTCTGACCGTGATCGTCAAGGATCCGGTCAACCAGAAGGTCCTCAACTCGGCCGCAACCGACTCCAACGGCGACTACTCCGTCGCGGTGCCGGCCGGACTGATGAAACTGGTACCGAGCCCCGCGTCACTCGCCGCGATTGCGCCGACCGCGCTTCCCCCGTCTTCGATCGAACTGAGCGTCTCGACGGCAGGCAGCGTCACGATTACCGGAGTCGGTACGTGTACCGGCGACCCCAGCTGCACCGGTGTCGACTTCTCACTCGTCGCGTTCGATCCGAGCACCGACGCGTTGATCACCGGCACCGTGACCGCACAGCAGTCGAGTGCTTCGACGCCGGCGGCTATAGCGAACGCCAACGTCTTCTTGGTCGACTCGAGCGGCTCCCCGTCCGCGTCTACGCTCACCGACGGATCTGGCGCGTACTCCTTGATCGCGCCTCCCGGCGTTTGGTACGTCTACATCGACACCTTTGGCCTGTCGGTCGGGTTCCCGATCCTTCCGCCCCCGCCGGTACAAGTCAGTGTCAGTGGAACGACGGTCACGCCGTCCTCCACCGTCGACTTCAATATCGCCGGCGCCACGTCGATGATCTCCGGGCGCGTCCAAACTGGGACGGGCGCCGGTATCGGAACCCGACTAGTCGTGACGCCGTCCTCGGCGACACAGATTCCGTCTGGATTCGTGTACGAAGTCTTCACTGATCCGGAAGGGAACTACTTCCTGCCGGTCGGCCAAGGCTCCAAGAAGTTGTGGGTCGACTCCAACTTCCTGCCGCCGGGATTCGTCGCCCCGTTGCCGATCAACTTCACGGTCAACGGCACGACGGTCACCGAGAACAACACCGCCGGCGTGAACAACTTCGTCAACGACGGAATCATCAACCCCGTCGTGACTGCGGGCGGAGGCACGATTCGCGTCGTCGCCTACGAGGCTGGCGGAACCACTCCTGTCGCTTGCTTCGTCGAGTTGCTCAAGACTGCGTCGAATCCGAGTGACCCACCCATCTTCATCTCCGGTCAGGGCACCGATCCGGCGACCGGAATCGTCAACTTCAGTGCCTCCAACGGATCGTACTTCGTCAAGATCGATCCGTGGAGCTTGCCTTCGGGTCTACAGTCGAGCGACTCCATCGACGTGACGGTCAACGGTTCGACGGTCACTTGGGCCGCGGGAGCGTCGCTGACGTCGATCGACCCGGGTTCGGGCGCGGTCGACCACGGAACGCTATTCGTCGCTAGCGCATCGGGTGCGGTGAGCGGCGTGATCCGTACAGACCTCGCTGATCCGGCAACGGCGGTACCGGGCGTCGTCATTGTGCTAGACGCGAGCACCGGAGCGTTCGTCCGCGACGCATTTGCCTCTCCCTCCGACGGTTCGTACTCCATGGTCCTCGGCAGCGGCGTCTACGACATCTTCGTCGACCCGTCGTCGATTCCGTCGAGCTTGATCGCCGGCCCGCCGGAGCGCGTCACCGTCAGCGGCGCGTCGGTAGCGGAAACGTTCGACACCCCCGACGACGGCGTCGTCAGCTTCCTGCTGCAAGCGTCGAGCGACTCGCTCTTGGGTCGAATCGTAGACGGAGACGACGCACCGATCGAAGCTGCGGTCGGTTTGTTCTCGCCGGACTCTTCCGGCGAGTACGAGATCTTCGTCACGGGTACTCTGTCCGACTTCGAGACCGGCGACTTCACGATTCCGGTATCGAACGGGACCTACCAAGTTCGCGTCGATCCGGGTTCGGTTCCCCCGGGACTCTCGATCCCTGCTCCGGTGACCATCTCGGTTACCGGGTCAGGCATCTCCTTCCCCGCTTCGGCGACCACCCTCGTCGAAGGTGACGACACGATCCTGGTTCTTGCGTTGTCGACCACGGCCGGGGGTGTCTCGGGGCGTGTCAGCGACTCGTCCGACGACGGCGTGCCCGCGTTCGTCATCGCGGAAGATGCAACGACCGGATCGTTCTACGGTGGGTCCCCCACCGACGAGAACGGCGACTACTCGATCCCGCTGCCGGCGGGGACGTTCAAGATCTTCGTCGACCCAGGGTCCCTACCGATCGGCTCGGTCCCGCCGAGTCAGCAACAAGTGACGGTCGCGTCGACTTTCGTCACGGACGTCGACTTCTCGATCGAAACTGCCGGGGCCAACTTCACCGGCTACATTCTGGCGGTCACCGATCCGTCGATCGCCATCGACTGTTCGGCGATATCCGGCGACGGCAACGTTTCACCGGTCTCGTGCAATGTGTTCCTAGTCGAGCCGTCCCCCGATTCCTCTCAACCGCCGATCTTCTTGTTCGAGACGCTGACCCGCGCCTCGGACGGCTTCTTCCAAATGCCCATCGGTGACGGCACGTACGAGATCCACGTCGACGGCGCCTCGCTTCCGGGCGGCATGCTTCCGCCACCGCCAGTGACCATCGTCAACTCCGGCGGCACCATTTCGGTGTCCGGAGAAACGTTGACGTGCTCCGACGTCGGCACGCAGTACATCCTGCCCGTCGTGCAGTCGGCGGCGACACTCACTGGTGTCGTTCAAGACGGAAGCGCCAATCCGATCGGCGGCGTGTTCGTCGAGCTCATCGCTTCGTCGGACGGCACCTTCGTTACGGGCATGCCAACCACCGGCGCCGGAACGTTCAGCCTCAGCCTCGGCGCTCAGAGCTACGAGCTGCGCGTCGATCCGTACTCGCTGCCACCCGGCTTCGCGTCGCCGGCCCCGATCGACGTCTCCGTCGTCGGCGGTTCGATATCGGTCGGCACTGCGTCGGGTGTGGCGTGGGATGGATCTACCATGACCATCACCCTGTCGGCCGCAAGCGCGACCGTCAGTGGAACCGTGCTCGACTCGAGCGACGAACCGATCCAGGCTCGAGTGCTCGCGCTCGACTTCGACGACCAGGTCATCGCTGAGGCGTGGACTTCGGGCGCCGGCGCCTACTCGATCGGGCTCGCGCCCGGTATCTACACCATGAAAGTCGATAGCTTCTCGCTACCGGCGGGAATGATGGCTCCACCTTCGCAGACCGTCGATTTGTTCGAATCGACGACCGCCACCGCGAACTTCGTGGTTCAAGGCGCCCCGGCGGCAATCACCGGTCAGGTGTTCTACGACGACTCGGGAACCGATGTCGGTATTCCCGGCTACGTCTTCGTCACCGATTCGATCACCGGTGAGTTCGTCACTGGAGACTTCGCCGGCCCGGTCGCCGGTGGTGACGAGTACATCTACAACCTCGCGCTCGGCGAAGGCAGCTTCCAAGTACAGGTCGATCCTTCGAGCGTACCCAGCGGTTTCGTCGTTCCCTCGCCGGTCGGGTTCTCGGTCACGATCAACAGCGTCTCGGGCGCGGTAACCATCTCCGAGGACGATCTCGGCGACGGATCCAGCACCACCGACGGGTCGATCTCGTTCGAGTGCATTAGCTCCACGGCAACGTTCCAAGGCGCGCTACAAAACGCCGGTGGCGGTGCTGTTTCCGGATACGTTTACGTCGAGTTGACGGACGGCAGCGGCACGATCGTCGCGCAAGCGGGGACGGACTCCAGCGGTGAGTTCGACTTGCCGCTAACACCGGGCAACTTCCGCTTGGTCGTCGATCCGGGAAGCTTGCCGCCCGCACACATCGCTCCCCCGCCGAGTACGTTGACCGTGGTCGGCAGCACCATCACCATCAACGGGTCGGCTCCCACCGGACCGCCGCACGTGATCACGATCGGCGTCGCGGATGCGACGCTCAACGGCCACGTGTTCAAGAACGTCTCAGAAGCTGTGATCGGCGCCTTCGTCGTCGCCACCGAGTCGGACTCGGGCGCCTTCGTCGCCGGGGTACAAACGGACGGACTCGGGGCCTACATCATGGGCCTCGTGGACGGTACGTATCTGATCCAGATCGATCCGCAGTCGCTGCCATCGGGCTTTATCCCGCCGGCACCGACCATGATCTTCGTCGACTCCGGATCGATCTATCTCGGGGAAGACGCGACCGGGACGGACATCACCTCGGTCGATCTCGACTTGCTAGTTGATGCGCCCGCAGCATCGGTCACGATCAACACGATCAACGATGTCGGCCAACCGGTCGACGTGCAGATCAACATCCGGGACGCCGCAACCGACGCCCTGGTGACCTCGGCCAATACGTTTGCCGGCTCGGTGAGTATCGGACTCCCCGCGGGAAGCTATCTCGTCCGGGTGCCGAGCTTCAGTGTTCCACCTGGAAGCATGACACCGGCGCCGTACAGCTTGACGGTCAATGGTGACGGTACCACGAGCGATAGCTCGGGCAACCCGTCCGACGCTTTCCTTCAGTTCGTGTTCCAAGGCGCCGCCGCGTCGGTCAATGGCGTGATCACGTTGGCGTCCGACGGCAGCGCCATCGCCGGCGCGCTCGTCATTGCCATCGATCCGTTCACGGACTTCTCGATCGCCGAGTCGTTGACGAGCCCCTCCGGAGACTACTTCCTAGACCTTCCGGTAGGCACGTTCGACTTGATCGTCGCCGAGGGCTTCCCGGTAACCGCGGTACGGCCTGCCCCGTTCCGAATCACGGTTTCCCCGGGAGCCGTCGACCCGTCAGGGCCTATCGACTTCGCGCTCGACACCGCGGTCGGAACATTGAGTGGTGACGTCACCCTCGACGGTACCGGTCGCTTGGCCAACGTCCTCATTTTCAAAGACAATGCCGGAACGTGGGAAGCGGTCACCGCGGCTCAATCCGACGAGAACGGTGCGTACGATCTCTCGGTACCGGCGGGTGACCTCGTCGCAGTCGCGCAACTGCTGATCAACGTTCTGCCGGATCCGACCGTGGACATCATTGCGCCGCTTCCGGTGCAGCAGACGTTCGCAGCTCCGGGCCCGACCGATACCACGCAAGACATCGCATTCTTCACACCGGGCGCCGGTGGTGCTCCGGTTTCCGAGATCCTTCGCGGATCGATCACGGCGGCAGGTGCCCCGTACGCCGCGCCGGTGCAGCTGGTCTACACCGGCCTTCCGATGGCTGGCTACAACTCGCCGGGCGGTGACTACCGCATGGCGATCATGGCCGACGCCTCTCGCGTGTTTACCGTTCAGTTGTTCGAAGGCGACATGCCGTCGAGCTTCACGGCACCGACCCCGGTCGATATCACCGTCGACGGCTCAGCGACCCCGGCTGTCTCGGGCACGGGTGTCGTCGAGGACGCACCCGAGTTCGTGCTCGACTTCGCGATCGACGTCGACGGAGTTGCGCTGAGCGGTGCGATCACGGACTGGGACTCGAACCCACTCGCGGGTATCGAGGTTCGTAGCTTCGATCCGTCGACGGGAACGCAAGGGCCGACGACGTTTACCGGGACCACCGGAGACTTCACGATCATCTTCCCGGAGGGTTCATTCGAGATAGAACTCGGCGGAGGGCTACCCTCCGAAGCCATTCGCCCGGCGCCCGTGGAGGTCGAGGTCGTCGACGTCAGCGGGACGTTAACCATGACCGTCGACGGCGTCGCCACGCAAACGCACGACATTCAGCTCCAACAAGGCGTTGCTCGACTGAGTGGGCAACTGACCATGGACGGAGCGCCGACCGACGGTGAGATCTTCGCCTACGTCGCCGGGGCCGAGATTGGTTTCAACTTCGCTTCCGGTGGCTCGTACGAGATCTTGCTCCCGGCCGGAGATATCACCGTCATTGCGGAACCGTTCTTCGTCACCTCGGGCACGATCCTCGCGGCTCCCTACACGGCAACTCTCGCCGACACGGGAAGCTTGCAGGAGATCACGCACAACTTCGAGTACCTACCGGTATCGACGAACCCGGGCGAGACGATCAACGGACGGGTCCTCTCCGACGGAGTCGGGATCGGCGCTGAACTCGAGGTGTTCGATGACAGCGACGCGTTCTACGGCTTCGTCTACAACAACCCGAGCGATGGCTTCTTCGAGGTCTCGCTCGCTCCGGGAACCTACACCATTCGAGTCTCGGACGACGACGTCCCGGACGGAGCGGTCGGGACGACTTCGGCTACGGTCGTGGTGGTCGACGGCGGTGTCTCCAGCGAATCGATCTTCGACGGCGAGCTGGTCTTCCAGCTCAACACGACCGGTACCTCGGTGAGCGGCACCGTCACCGATGCGTCGGGCCCGCTGGAGGACGCCGTGATCAGGTTCGAACCGTTCGGTGATCCGACCGGTCCTCGCGAACCGATTCCGTTCGCCATGACGGACGCGAGCGGCAACTACGCGATCCTTCTGAGTGAGGGCTCGTTCGACGCGAACTTGACCCCGGGCTCGGTGCCTATCGCAACGGTAGCCCACCCCGGAGTGGAGTTGGAAGTCGGCACCGATCCGATCACGCTCGACTTCACACTCGAGGCTGCGGTTGGCTTCGTCAACGGCACGGTCACCATGGACGGCGCCCCGCTTGCGGACGCTGAAGTGTGGGCGCTCGACGCTCAGTTCGAAGACGTCACCATGGCGCTCTCGGATGAAAACGGCGACTACACCCTGCCGCTCGCAGCGGGTTCCTACACGATCGAAGCGGAGCTCGACGGCGACATGACGACCATCGTCGCTCCCAACAGCGTGTCGGCGACAATCGTGGTCGACACCGTGCTGAGCGGGACCGACTTCGCCTTTACCACCGCTGATCCCACGACGTCGCAAGTGTTGACCATTCAGGTCGCGCAAGCAGGAACGACACTACCGGCCGAAGGTAACATCCTGCGAGATGACTCCGGTGCGTTCGTGTTCCATCAGTTCTGGGACGCGTTCGGCGACGGAGGCAGCTTCTTCGAAACGGCGCTGCCGCTCGCGTTCGGTACGTACCAAGTACACGTCACCAACGTGAACGACTTGGCTTCGACGCTGGCCCCGGTCACGGTGGTCGTCGACGCCAGCGGAACGTTCGTCGACAGCGAGCCCCTGGCCAACAACATGCTCATCTTCGACATTCCGGGCGCACCGAGCGGCACCGTGCTGCTCGACGATGGGATGCCGGCCTCGGGCATGAGCGTCGAGCTCCACCCGATCGGCGGTGGCATGGCCACCTCGACCACGGTCGACGGCGAAGGCGAGTACGAGTTCGGCGGTATCGAAGACGGCAGCTACTGGCTGTCGATCGGGTCGACCCCGTCGGGCACCAACGCGTACCCGCGACCGCAAGTTGTCACGGTACAGGATGGCACCGTCTATCCGAACCGCGTCAACATGATGATGCCGAGTCGCGCCGGCCTTCTCTCCGGAACCGTCACCACTGATTCGGTCGGCATCGCCTCGACCGTCATGGTGTTCGACCGCGGCCTCGATCTCGTGGCCAGAGTCGAGACAGACGGTAGCGGTGGCTACTCGATTGCGCTTCCCGCTGGCAGCTACACCGTCATGGCGATGCCCATGGCGATCGCCGGGAACGAAGTTCCGCCGACGCCGGCCGAGACGACGTTCACTGGCGACGCCACGGTAGACATCGATTTCTCGACGAGTGCAGTAAGCTCCGCGCTGAGCGGGAACGTCTCCTTCGGAGGCGAACTGGCGAAGGCCGCGGTGATCCTGTACCAAGTCGACCCGATGCCGCGTCCGCTCTGGATCGCCACTCTCGACGAAAGCGGCGACTACTCGATGAACGTGCCGGACGGCAGTTTCGCCGTCGCGCTCCTCGAAGCGTCTATACCCGCTAACGTCGTTTCGTTCGAGCCGGTGGCGATCGTCGCCTCGACCCCGAACGTCACGGGAACCGATCCCGACGGCGCCGCGATCTCCACCAACACCCTCGACCTCGATCCTTTCGGAATGTCGAGCGAAGGTGGCGTGCGCGAAGCCATGTCGGACTTGCTGCAAGGGTTTGCCGATCGCGACAGTACCGAGATCACCGCGGTACTGGGCGCCAGCGTTCTGTTCAACGGCATGGACGGCACCGCGCTGACCACGTCGTACACCAGCGGCGCGGACGATTCGACCGGCGAGCAGTGGGACCACTTGATTGGAACCGTCACCGGAAGTGCGGATAGCTACACGGTCTCCCTGAGTGGTCGTGAGAGCTTCACCGACGCCGACGGCGAGTTGCATTCCTACACGTTCGACCCGAACTACAGCCTCCACCCCGAGTTCACGTTCACGGTCAGCCGGGTCGATGGATCATCGCCGTGGCTCGTCGAAGGAAATGGCCTCCACGTCGACGAGGCGTTCATCGAATCGCTGGCCACCAACGTTCACGACGACGGCACCGACACGGAGTCGACCGAAGTCGAGTTCATCATTTCCGAACACAGTGACTTCCCGTTGACCGCGGCGGCGGTCGCCGGAACCGGAGTCGTCGACGGCACTCTGACCGAAGACGATTCCTTCACTCCGGTCGAATGGTTCGCGTACACCGACGCCTCCGGCTCGGGCCCGAGCCCCTTCGACACGACCTTCGGATCGCTCGTCGACGGCGGTACGTACACGTACACCGCGACGTACGCGTCGGGCAGCGACAACCTTCCGTTGGCGTACAACGCGCCGACGGCAAGCCTCTACCCGACCGTCATGATCACGACCACGTCGAGTGGTGACGTCATGGTGACCTGGGCGGACATCGCTTCGCGACTTGCGCGTCCGTACGCGACGACGTTCATCGAACTCCAGGAAGACCAGAGTGGTTCTTTCGAGGACGTTTGGGAGTTGGACGACCTTCCGGCCGGCCAAACGGCGACGTTCATCCAGGACACCGAGTTTACGATCGGCAATGACTACGCGGTCATCGTCGGAGTGCAAGACGTCGGCGGTGCGATTCAGGAGTACGAGCTTCGCTTCTCGTATCCGCCGGCAGATATCATGGCCGTACACGGGGTCGTCACCGACGCGTCCGGCCCTGTGGCCGGAATCGATGTCGTCGCGACCGACACTTCCATCTTCCAGGAAGTGGCAACGTCGACGACCGACGGGAGCGGCAACTACGCGCTGTTCCTGCCGGCCGGCAACTACTCGATAGAGCTGGTCGACTCCAGCGGATCGTACGCGCTACCCTCCTCGGTCGAGGTCATCGTGACCGATACGGCCGGCGTGCTCAGCATGACCATCGACGGCGCAGCGAGCGCCGACGGCAACCTCGACTTCAGTTTGATCACCGCGGTCGCCACGCTGTCCGGCAACATCACCATGGACGGTTCCCCGTACTCGGGATCGGGAACGATCCTCGCCTACGTCGACGGCCAACTCGCTGTCGAGACGGAACTCGATCCGGTGAGCGCCGGAACCTACTCGATCACGCTTCCCGCCGGCGACGTCCACGTCCTGGCGGTGGTCGAAGGTAGCTCAACACTGCCGGCGACGCCGTTCAGCCAGACGATTGCCGACACCGGCAGCGCTCAGTCCTTCACCCACGATTTCGACTTCGTGAACTACGCCGGCACCGGTGGTGCCACGTTCTTCGGCGAGGTTCGCTCCAACGGATCGGCGTGGCCGTCGTTCCTCGAAGTCGTGGATAGCTCGGGCAACTTGATCGCCGTGCAGGACCACAACGGCTTCTGGAGCATGGCTCTGCTCGACGGCGTCTACACCTTGCGAATCCCGACGGAGGATCTACCGGTCGGTTACACCGGTCCCAACGAAGCGACGGTCGTGGTCGGCAATGACACCGTCGTCGGTGAAGGCGTTTCGGGAGATTCACACTACTTCGTGCTGAACACCATGGGTGATTCGCTCAGCGGGTCGGTGACGGATGAGTCCGGTACCGGCGTCGCGGACGTTACCATTCAAGCGAGTAAGTCCAGCGGCGAAGTTGTCTTCGCGGTGACGAGCCCGACGGGTCAGTACGGAATGCTGCTCGACGGCGGCGAAATGTACGACGTCGAAGTCCTCGCCGAGTCGCTGTCCGCCGGAACGCTGGTTCCGTCGCCGGTCATGATCACCATGAATGGCTCGCAAACAGTCGACTTCACCTTGTTCGCGGTGGCCGGTTCCGTCGCGGGAACAGTCACAGAGGACGGCACGGGAGCGGCCGGAGTGGTTCGGGTTTGGGATGACGAAGCGGAGCTGATCTCCGAAGTCGACACTGAACAAGACGGAACTTACACGATCGATCTTCCGGAGGGCGACTTCACGGTCAGCGCCGAGCTGGTGACCATGGACTTCAGCACGGTCATTACGCCCGATCCACAACCGGTGACGATTGCGGTCAGTACTAGCCTCACCGGAATCGACTTCGCATTCGTTGATATCGGAAGCGGTACCTCGCAGACACTCAACGGTTTCCTCACCTACGGTGGGGTCGCGACTGCCGGCACCATCGAGATCTTCAAGGACATCGGCGGTGTCTTCCACTTCTTCGCAACCATCGATACGACCATGATCAGCGTTGACGAAACGTTCGTGATCGCTCTCACGGCGGGCACCTACCAGCTCGAAGTGTCGGAGCTCGACGGTCAGGCGTGGGAGTACGGTCCCGTGGAGATCGTCGTCTCGACGACGGACATTCAGCTCGACGGATCGCCGCTCGCGCTGAACGAACTCACGATCAATGTTCCGGCCCTCTCGGGAACAGTCCTTGACTCGAGCGGCCCGGTGGCGGCGTTGACCGTGACCGCGACTCCGAAGGACGGCACCACACCGATCGCCGTGGTGACGGACGCCGACGGGTACTACGAGTTCGCCTCCTTGACGCTCGGTGAGTATTGGCTCGATATCGATACGAGCGGTCTCGCAGTTGGCGAGGGCGCCCCGTGGCTGCGCGAAGTCTTCGTGACGTCGCAAGGCACGGTGCCGAGCCGCGCCGACATCGGCGTCCCGTCAGCGAACTTCACACTCAGCGGTACGGTCACGGTGGACACGGTCGGCACCCAGTCGACGGTCACTGTCTTCGACCAAGGCATGCGAACGGTGGCGATCGTCGCCAGCGACGGCGCGGGCGCCTACTCGGTGAAGCTCCCCGACGGGGTCTACACTGCGTTTGCCGAAATCGACGTTCCTTCCGGCTCGGAAGTTCCGACGGTCTTGGCTGAGGTCGACCTCACCAGCGCGGACGTCACGCACGACATCGCCTTCGACTCGACACAAGCGAGCGAAACCATGACCGGCACGGTTTCACTCGGTGGGGTCGGAACGTCTTTGCCGCTCTTGATCGTCAAGAGCAGCGTCTCGGACATTCCGATCGCTCGTGTGACTCCGGCTGGGGACGGCACCTACTCGATCACCCTGCCGTACGACACGTTCGAGGTCATGCTCGACCCGGACGGCGTTCCGGCCAACACCGTGGCGTTCGAACCGGTTTCGATCATCGTCGATGTCTCGGGCGTGGCGGGCACGGATCCGGATGGCAACGCCATGACCGGTAACGTACTGAATCTCGATCCACACGGTCTCTCGGATCTGGGCGAGGTACGTGAAGTCGTCACCGACTTCTTCACCGCGCTGACCGCCATGGACTCGGCTACGGTGTCGACCCTCTTGGACGACGCCGCGTTGTGGAACGGCCGCGACAAGGCGACACTGCTCACCGAGTTTGCCGGCGAAGAGAACTTCTTCTCCGACGGGCTTTTCCTCGACCGTGTCATGGTCTCGGTCGCCGGCTCTGCCGACTCGTACGATGTCACCATCGAAGACGGGCGTCAGGTCGACCTCGCAGACAACGGTGCCATGTCCGTTGGCTACTGGAACCAAGAAGCCAACGGCTCGCCAATGTTCACGTTCACCGTGCAGCGCGTGGACAGCGTGTCACCGTGGCAATTCGCCGGCAACGGCTTGAGCGTCGACGGAGTCGAGGTCTTCCGAGAGTTCGTCAACATTTTCGACGGCGTCAGCGACACCACGGAGGAGTTCGTGGAGTTCAACGTGGAGCAGTACTCGGGTATCGAGATCACTTCGGCGTCCGTCGCGGGAACTGGAATTGTGGACGGCACTCTGAGTCCCGAGTTCGTCGGCAGTGACGACTACGTCGGCTACACCGACGGATCGACGTCGAGTCCCAGCCCCTTCTCCGCCACCATGGCGAGCTTGGTCGACGGCGAGACGTACAGCTTCACGGCCAACTTCGCAGCTGGCTCCGACAGTCTCACCCACAATCACAACGTGCCGGAGTCGGGGCTCTACGCCACGATCACGGGGCCGAGCGTGACTGCGGACGGAGTGCTGCTCGAGTGGAACGACATCTCAGCGCAAATGCCGTTACCGGTCGCCGAGATCAACGTCTTCGTGATCCTCGATACCGGTTCCGGTGAGCAAGACATCTTCGAACTCGAAGGACTTGTCCCAGGCACCAACTGGACGGTGATCCCCGAGCAGCTCTTCCAGTCAGGGCAGGACTACGAGTTCGAAGTCGAGTACGTCGACATCGGAGGCGCGGCACAGATCTCGATCTTCCAAACCGCGTGGCCCATGCCGTAACGGCGTTCATTACAACGAGGGTCGCGCATTCGCTGGACGTGACCCCCGGACGGATCTTCTGCTCAACTTCGATCGCCTCGTGTTCCGACGGAACGCGAGGCGATTTCTTTTTCGCCGCGAAGTCGTTGACGTCTCGTATTACCCGCATCGATGGGTCACGTCGTGACGTTTCGGAAACTACTGCGCCGCCTGCACCCAGTCAGTGAAAAGCGTCGATCACCTCTCCGTCCGGAGACCTTCGAGACCGGCGAGGATTAGATCGAGACCAAACTCGAAGTCGTGCAAGCCGTCGTAGCGTCGCGCGATGACCTCCTGGGAGAGCCCGTGGAGATGGGGATATCGATCGACAGGGATCATCGGAAGAAACGCTTCGGCGACGCTCGCGTACTCGTCGGGCTCGAACGGAAAGTTGAGCTTCTGTAGAGTGAAGCCGTAGACGTGGCTGTCGATCGCGTTCCAGGCGTGATCCGCCACCGCGTACGAGAAGCCCGCCTCTGTCAGACAACCGATGGTGGCGTCAACGTAACCAAGCATGGCCGGCCCCACGTTCGCGCGCGACACAATGAGCATGGTCGCCCACGGGTGACGCATCAGAACTTCATGTGCGGAGATCGCGCGACGCCGCATAGCCCGCTTCCAGTCGCCTCCGATCTTAGGCACCTCGATTTCGGCGGCGACGATGTCGACGATGCCATCGAGAATGTCGTCTTTGCTAGCAACATGCTTGTACAGCGACATCGCTTCCACGCCGAGCTCCTGGCCGAGTCGGCGCATCGAGAGAGACGCGAGGCCGATCTCATCCGCCAGAGCGACCGCTGCCGTCAAGACGCGGTCCTTGGTCAAAGGCGCCCGGGTCGCACGCCGCTTCTTTCTCGCCATGCTGATCCTCAACTTGCTTTTGGGCGCTGCGCCGCCGTAAGTTCCAGATTCGACTCTTGCCCTCCACAGCTTCAATGCGTAGGCTTACGCCGTAAGCTTACGGTGTAAGCTCATTCTGCGCCACTCACCGAGGAGAGTCAAATGCAAGCCGCCACCCCGACTAGCGCCGCCGCCCGCGAATCCACCGCTCCTCCCGCCGGAGACGGCGAAGACCGTCCGATGAAGGCGATGACGCACGAGCAGTACGGCCCGCTGGAGCAACTCAGAGTTCGCGATGTCCCCAAACCTTCGGCGAACCACGACGAGGTGCTGGTGCGCGTCCACGCGGCCGGTCTACACATTGGCGACTGCTTTGGGGTTCGCGGCACCCCCCTCCTCATGCGTGTCGAGACCGGGATTCGGAAACCGAAGCTCGGCATCCCAGGCTTCGACTTGGCGGGAACGGTCGAGTCGGTCGGCGCGAAGGTGACACGGTTCAAACCGGGCGACTCGGTGTTCGGCACGAGCGCCGGTACGTGCGCGCAGTTCGCGACTGCCCGAGAAGACGCGCTCGCTCTGAAGCCGACGAACCTCTCCTTCGAAGAAGCAGCAGCGATTCCGACGTCGGGCTTGGCCGCGCTACACGCAATGCGTGATGTGGCAAAGCTAAGTCGGGGACAGACCGTCCTCATCAACGGAGCGTCTGGGGGCGTCGGGCACTTCGCGATTCAGATCGCGAAGAGCTTCGCAGCCGAGGTCACCGGGGTGTGCAGTGAGAAGAACGGTGACATGATCCGTTCGCTGGGCGTCGATCACGTCGTCGACTACGCCGAAGACGACTTCACGAGAAACGGGCGGCAGTACGACGTCGTATTCGACAACGTCGAGAACCGCTCGCTCTCTGAGTGTCGAAGAGCGGTCACACGCAACGGAATGTTGATCTTGAACAGCGGCACCGGAGCGAGCGGTCTGCGCCTCATCCTGCGCATTCTGAAACCTCTCATGATCTCGCCGTTCGTTCGCCAGAAACTGCGCCGGTTCCTCTCGACACCCAATCACCGTGACTTGCTGATCCTGAAAGATCTTGCCGAATCCGGCAAGCTTTCGCCGTTCGTCAGCAAGGTTTGGCAGTTGCATGAAGTACCAGAAGCGCTTCGACTGATCGAGAGCGGTCATGCCCGAGGCAAGACCGTCGTGAAGCTCTAGTGTATGCTGCGTTCGGCGCCCGTCGACCGGTCGGGGAAGTGCCAAGTCCTCCGGAAAAGAGTGTTCATGCAGTTCGTCGCCTTCTTGCGCGGGATGAACGTCGGCGGTCGCCGGATCACCAACGATGATCTCTGCGACAGTCTACGCGTCGCAGGCTTTCAAGACGTTTGGGCGTTTTTCGCCAGCGGCAACGTCGTCCTGGAGTCGCCTTCGGCGTCGGCGGCGAAGACGACCCGTCTCATAGAAGCGGGACTCGAAGGCGCGCTCGGCTACGCGGTCCCAACGTTTCTGAGAACAGTGAAAGAGGTGACCCGCATAGCCGCGACCTCCCCCTTCGCTGAATCTGCAGGGTCGGACGGGGGAAAGCTTCAGGTCTCGCTCCTGGCCAAGAAGCCAACCGCGCCGCAACGGAAGAAAGCGCTCACATTGGCGACGGCAAACGACCAACTCGCCATCGACGGTCAAGAACTGTTCTGGCTTCCCGAGGGTAAGCTCACCGATTCGGTCCTAGACATGGCAGTCCTCGACAAGGCAATAGGCCCCATGACGACCCGAACTCAGCGAACGATTCAGAGACTGGCGTCGAAGCTCGCGGCAACGTAGCGGATTCGACTACAAGGTAGATCGGGCCCGAAAAGAGTGCATGCTCCGCCTATTGATCGAGAATGATCTCACACGAGAGTCACCCGTATGAGAACGAATGCGGAGGTCGTCCATGATGTCAGACGCGGTGCGAAAGATCCGGAACAACGTCGAGAGCTATCTTCGTCCACGTGCCCCAACGCTCTGTCCGAACGGACTCATTCTAGAGCTCGTCGCCCTGTCGACGATCGAGAGTTGCCTGAACGATTTCGCCACTCGTATCTCGGTCGAGGTTACCGGAGATCACGGCGTAACGCTTCGAGACAACGGTCGAGGCATGCGACTCGATCCCGATCGCGGCTCGACGATCAGCCACGCGGAAGAAGCGCTCACCACCATCTATCCGGTCCACATCGACCACCCACAACTCATGACCGCTCTCGGCGACTGGCTGTGGCAAGATCGAGGATCGCTCGGCCCCGTCGTCGCCAACGCCCTCTCTGAGAGCTTCGTCCTCACGAGCTTTCGTCAGGGCCAACGTTGGGTTCAACACTTTGAGTGCGGCGTTGCGCGATCCCCGGCCGAGCCCCAAGGAACGACGAATGACAGTGGAACCGAAATCCGCCTTGTCGCCGATCGCACCGTGTTCGGTAGGGCGGCCTTCGACATCGAGGCGCTTCAGTCCAAACTCAACGAGCTCACGTCTGTTTTCCCAAAGCTCGATCTTGAGTACCATCAATCCGGACTGTAGAGACGGACAAGAAAAGCCACGCCATGAAGACCACGCCCCTACTCGTGTTGACACTATTGATCTTCGTCAGCGGCTGTGCATTCCACTCGCCAGCCAAACGTTGGAACGGTCTCGTTGATGCCGACGGAAAGCCCGTCTTCTACGTTGCGACGACGAAGATCGGAGCGAACCTACTCGTCGTCGTGCCGTTCTTCGGCGACCTCGCAATGGCCGGACTCGTCGACGATCTAACGAACCATATCCACAAGAACGGCGGGGATGGAATCAGAATCGTGCAAACGGACTCGGAGAACTACTGGTACGGCTGGTCCCCGTTCACCTGGATCGTGTCTCCCGTCATTGCGACCGTCGCCGCAGAGTACACACCGTCACCCGCCCAGATCCTGGAGCAACAGCAACGCGACATCGATGGTAGCGACAAGTCCGATTGGTACCGACCCTGGAGTTGGTAGCTCAAGAGTTTGCCGACGCGGCGGCATTCTGAGCGACATCGTTCAACAGCAACCGATCTCGAGGAGACCATGAGAACAGTCGTCATGTTACTGGCCATCGGTATGTGCGGTGGCTGCGCCCAGCAGGCGGAATCTATCACGGCAGGCGTCGCGGCTACGGACTCCGACGAAACGAACATCCGGCGCTGGGTCGACGAGTGGAAAGCGAAAACGGACAGTGGAGACTTGGCGGGGGCGCGCGCGCTCGTCGCCGACGACGCAGTCTTCCTCGTCCCTGGATTCGGCCGCATGGATCCAGGTCTCTACATCGAAGGTGCGTCAGGCTCGCCGGAGAAACTCGATCTATACGAGTTCAGCGGTGGCTCGGAGATCGAGGAGATCCGAGTGGCCGGCTCACTTGCATATGTGCTCAGCAAGGCGGACTTCTCGATCGTCGTCAAGGAGAGTGGCGAAAAGACGAGCTACCGCGGCCACTCTCTTTCGATCCTCGAAAAGTCGCCGAGCGGGCAGTGGCTATTGATTCGGGACGCCAATACCGTATTGCCCAAGAGTGGTGAGTAGCATCTTCATCGCATCGCCGGAGGGAGATCTTGGTAGAGGCCTCCCCTACCCCGGTTCGCTCGAACGGAAACGCCGTGGCTACAACTCGTTGCATTCTATGGGACTTTGGCGACACGCTCTGCGACGAGACATTCATATGGAACAGCGGTCCGGAGTGGATGGACGTTTACCGGACGTTAGACAGCGGTCTCGGAGCGTCCTGGAATCTAGGACAGATGGATACCCAACGGTTCGCAGCGGAACTGTCGCAGCGGATGACGCTCACGGCCGACGCGATCGTCGCGCACATGATCGAACGTTGTCAGCACGTCGAGTTCTTTGCCCGGACGTACGAGTTCTTCAAGAGCCACGCAGTTCCGCAAGCGATCGTCACCGTCAATCCGGATCTCTTCACCAACGTGATCGAGCCCGCCTATCGGCTGGGTCAGTCGTGTGAAGCAATCGTCACCTCGTGGCAGGAGCAGACGGTCGACAAAGCTGCCCTGTGCAAAGTCGCAATCGAGCGACTGGGTCTGTCGTGTTCGAACCGGCAAGCGCTGTTGATCGACAACAAGCGAAGCAACATCGAGGCGTGGACTCGTCGCGAAGGCGCCGGCTACGTCTACACGACCGACGAGCAGTTCGGTCGCGACATAGCAAAGGGTATCGACTCCTTGAGCAATGCCGCGCGGGACTGAGCCGCCGTCGGGACGGTACCGACGTTCGAACGAGACGTACCTCAGCACGATTCGTACTGCGCGCAACGCACGTGTCGGGGGACACGACAGGGAGCGTCGCGATAATAAACAAAGATGGATGGCCAAGGGTCGAGCGACGCGAAGCCTACGCGGGTACGTCGGGTCGGCCGCCGCCTTGATCGGCGCGCGGCTGCGAGTAGCTCTGGACTACGGCTAGGAGGACATCTCGATCGAACGGCTTCGGCTGGAAGCCGTCGCATCCAGCGTCGAGGCATTTCTGCTTGTCCGAAGCCATGGCGTTTGCTGTTAGGGCAACAATCGGCCGATCATAGCCCCTCGCGCGCAGTTCTCGGGCCGCGCCATACCCGTCGAGGACGGGCATCTGCATATCGAGCAGGATCAAGTCGAACGGATTTCCTTCTCGCTCTGCCTCGAGTGCCGCGTCGACTCCTAGGCGACCGTTCTCAGCTTCGACCACTGTCGCACCGGCCTTTGTCAGAAGCGTCGTCACCAGCCTTCGGTTCGCGGGGCCGTCCTCGACGAATAGAACTCGATTGTCCAGTACCACGCGCGACTTCTTCTTGGGTGCCGCGCTCGCGAGTTTGGGCTGCTCCGGACTGGAGATCCATCGGGTGTGAACCGACTCTGAAATGGGCAGTGTGACTCGAAACGTCGACCCCGCGTCGGGTTCGCTCTCGGCCGTCAGATCTCCGCCGAGGATTTGCGCGAGTCGCTTAGATATCGCCAACCCGAGTCCCGTACCTCCGTACTCGCGGGTCGTGGAGTTGTCGGCCTGCTCGAACTCCCGGAACAGTCGACCGAGTTGCTCCTCGTCCATTCCTATTCCGGTGTCTTGAACCCTGAGTTCCAGCATCTGCCGATTCTCGACCAATACCGTTCCGACCCGAATCGAGATTCCGCCCTTCTCCGTGAACTTCAGCGAGTTCCCGATCAAGTTCATCAACACCTGTCGCAAGCGGACGTCGTCCGTCACGACCGAGTCCGGAACTGGAGTCGTGAATTCAACGGTCAGAGTCAGCCCTTTTTCCTCGGCACGTAGACGCAATAGTTCGACGATCTCGAGCAACAACGGTCCGATGGCCACGCCGCGCGGATCGATGTCCATCTTGCCAGCCTCGATCTTAGAGAAGTCGAGGATGTCGTTGATCACCACCAATAGGTGACGGCCGCTCTTTTGAATCGTCGTGATGTACTCCCGAAACTCCGCCTCCGACAACGAAGACGGGTCTGCGATGAGATCTGCGAAACCGAGGATCGCCGTCATTGGAGTGCGCAGCTCGTGCGACATGTTGGCCAAGAACGACGCCTTGACCTGCGCGGCACGCTCGGCGTCTTTGATCGCGTCCGCCGCCGCGCCTCGGGCCGAGCGAATGTTCTCGATCATGGCGTCGAAGGAAACCGCCAGTCGACCGATTTCGTCGTCCCCTCGAACCCCGATCGGGCTGTCGAGGTCTCCCGCGGCGACCCGCATCGTCCCTTCGGTCAGACGACTGATGCGCCTGACAAGCGGGCGAACGAACACCACCATGACCAGCCCGGAGAGGAACGTCGCGGTTGCCGCTACCCACAGAAACGCTGTCCGCATTCTTGCCAGGGCCGACTCAAACTTTGTCCCGGTGTAGTCTATGGAGACCACCCCAACGACATGGTCTCCATCGAGAAGAGGAGCGATCGCCGACAGCCAGGTTCCTTCGCTATCCGCGTACAGTGGTGTGCAAACAGGAGTCGCGCTGGCCAAGACCTGGCGAACGTAGGGGCTCGCGACCATTCGATTACCAACATAGGGTCGCCCTGCGATGAGATCCGTCATGACGACGAACTCGACCTCGCCGGATTCTTCGTAGTCGAGGGCTGGGCGTAGCGTGTAGATCGGCTTTGCGAGGTCGTTGGCCGATTGAATGGTCCGCAACGTGTCGCGGATGCGTTCGAACGACTCAGCTCCTTCGAACTCTTCCACTGATATGGCGAAAACGTCTTCGTGCTGGTCGGGATCGATCAACGCCGCGCACGACCGGGCGATCCCCAAGAGTTCATGAGACATGGTGGACTCGAGCTCATAATGGGCACGTACGTAGATCGGATACGCGATCGAGACGGCGCATACGAGCAACAGGGTGATCCCGAGCAGAGGAATCTTGACACTGAGGGACCGCAGCGACTGTCTCATTTGCCGCTAGCGTCCTTCGCGGCCTCGACCGTGAACGGTGTGAGCTGGGTGTACGGTAGCCGGTATCGACTCACAAGATACGCACCTAGCTGGAACGCTTCCTTGGAACCGCCTTCGAGTTTCTTGCCCGCGACGCGATTCTTGTGTGTGACACAAGTAGAGACCTGTGCGAACAGCTTCGTCTTTCGCTTCTTGAGCGAGCCGCGCCTAAATGGCTGCGAACGCTTCTTCGAATGACAAGACGCACACGTGTGGCCGCCCTTGCCCGCGAACGGAGTTTTTTCGAAGAGCGCCTGACCGGCCTTGATGGCCGCCTTGTCGAGCTTCATGCCCTTGGGGAGTTTCGGCGGGCGGTACGTCCCCGACGACATCAGGACCGTTGCCACGACGACGATTCCGATAGAGTGTCCCAGAGTCTTCATGATGTTCCTATCGTCGGATGCTGATACTGAGGCCGAACACCGTGTCGACCGACGTGTTGTCGGCATCGACGTTCTGGGCGTAGAAGAGTCCTAAATCAGTGTTCTCCGTCAGTGCATAGGACAGCCCACCCCCCACGCGAACGGCGTCTTCTTCGACCTTGGGAAACGGCGGTAACCCGGTTGCCGCGGCCTCCGCGCCGAACGCCGGAGACTCGAGGCCTAGCCCGCTTCTAGAGTCGACGCCATCGACAAACAGTCGCACGGCGAGATCGGGAGTGACGTAGGTTCCGACCTCGCCGAACGCGAAGATCTCATCGCCGGGGTCGCCGATTCGCCATCGGTAGCCGGCGTCGACGGACACGAAGTGTTCGAGCCCGAAGAGCGTGAACATGCGACCGACGCCGAGCTTCAGCTCTAGGTCGGTCTGCCCGTCACCGAGGGAGTGCAATTTGTGCTCGTCGTAGTTCGACAACGGAGTCTTGATCGCCCCCGATAGGGCTACCGTCGCCAAGTCGTCGTCGAACTCATCAAAGATCCGCACTCGCAGTCCGAGACGCCCGTCTCCGAGGTTCGTTTCGCCTTTGCGGCGGTCGAGGCTCGGCCCGGCGGCGGTACCGTCGCGGCTCGACACTTCGTACGGAACCGAGGCAAACACTGTCACCCAGTCGTAGAGACCGAACTCGAACGAGATCCCGGTACTGACGAAAGTGACGTCGCCAGTCTTCCCGGTGTGTCCGTCGAACTTCTTCACGCGATCGAACTGAGTGTGGACGATGTCAAGAGAAGCGGACAACTGTCCCGCATCGAGCGTCCAGCCGCCGGCTAGTACCAGTTGCGGTGTAGTCATAGCCAGCATTGCGGCCAGGGCAAACCCAGCCCACGGGCCGGCGTTCAACGTAAGGCGCACGTCGCCTCCTTTTCTGAATCGCTCGATCGGATGAATCGGATCAGGAAGGGGAAGCACGGCGCGACGAGCAAGATGAAGAACGGGCCGTACTCGAGCGGACGGATCCACCAGAGATCTGTTTCGTAGAGCCAGTAGGCGTAGGAGAACGTGGCTGTCGCACCGAGAACCAACCACGCTCGGTTCGGGTGAATGCAAAGAACGGGGACGATCCACGTCAGGTACCAGGGATCGACGGTGGGGCCGAGAATGCACAGCGAACCGAGAACGATCAACACCGCACGAGGTATCCGAGACGCATCGTTTCGCACACACCTGGATTGGGCGAGCCCGATGGCGAGAACCGCCCCACCAGCCGCGCACTTGGCAACCGTGTATGAGTTTTCGGGTGACCAGAGATCGGCGATGGCTCGTAGAACAACGAACACGCTGTCGTTGAATTCCCATTGTCCAAGATAGACGCTCAGTCCCTCGAACAGCAACTCGCCAGCGTCGATGAATGGAAGGTAGCAGGCAGCCACCGTGGCTATCCAAATAGCATGGTCACGAACGCGAAACGAGCACAAGGTCAAAGGAACTAAGACAAGGGGGTACAGCTTGGATGCGATAGCGAGGCCCAGGCAAACCGCCGACCAAGAGCGTCGGTTCGAAACCCATGCGGCGATGAACGCCGTGGTCCAGAAGACCGCCACCGCGTCGACGTGCGCTGAGTTGGAGAACTCCTTGATCACCAATGGATTCCACGCGTAGATCAAGACACACGCAGCGGGGAGTTTCAACCGGCGCAGGAGAACAACCAGCAAACCTATCGTGCCGACGTCCCAGAACAGTACGAAGAGCTTCCAGATCCAGAGTTCCGCTCCACCGACCGCCCAGCTGGCCGCGAAGAGGAACTGACTCACCGGGGGATAAATTGTGGGGACGGAGCGGTACGCAACCTGGCTCCAGTTTTCGTCGCGAAGATCTTCGAGGAACACGCTGTCCGGCGGATAGAAGAACGGGCTGATTCCCGCGCTTGCCACTTTGCCATCCCACAGATACCGATGGTGGTCATTCTCCAGGATCGGATCCCCGCTCATCGCAAGGATCCGAAACGCGATCGCCCCTCCGATAATCACGGTCCAACACCATCGCGTCGTTCTGGGCTCCGGGTCAGCGTCAACCACGGATCGAATAGCAAACGCGTACAGGATGAACAGGATCGCCTGCGCGACGAAGAAGCTCGCGATCAACCGAGAGGCGTCGAACTCGGCGCGCGTCGCGATGGCGAGTGATCCGTGGATCAACCCGCTCATGATCGCAAGTGCCAGAAGTCGACGTGTTGGATTGGTCATCGCTTGCCTAGGTCGATCCGTATTGCCACGCAAGGTCCGCGTTTGAAATATCGACACGACCGCACCGCGACCTTGACCGGGTCGTCTTACCCACTGGCATTACCGGATCACGCGAAGAGCTGAGATGCCCCTCGAGAGGCCGTAGAGGTGCTCGCGGGCCTTTCGACTGTTCTCACTATTCGGAATCTACTGAGCGCCCTGGTCGATTCGTCGACGGGCCGAGTACGTCGTCGGCAGTCGTCGGCAGTCGACGGCAGCACGCGGTCGGTCGTGCGCGCACTCGGCGGCGGTGCTCATGCAGTTCGTCTCAACGTAGCGGCTGTCGTACCCAGAAGAGTTGGTGCAACGCGTCGTTCGTGAGCCGGGCGTCTCCCCAAGAAGCGGTCGACTTGAAGTGGCCGGCGAGCCACAGGGCGTCAGGAGTGGCCACAATGGATCGGAACATGGTGTTGGTCGGTGACGGAGTCGAGTAGCTACGAACGAGGTTGAACTCTAAGTCACGTTCCTCGAGGACGAGGAGCCGGAGCGGGTCGACTCCGTCGGCACTCTTCTGTTGGCGGTGGCCGTAGGTGAGGTAGACACCACCTTTCGGCGCGGCGGCCAAAGCGATGCTGCCCGGGGGACGAACGTCGATCGACAGGGAATGCCGCGCGCGGGGTCCGCCCTCACGAGTGCATCGAACCAAGACGAGGCTGTCAGGCGCAGAGGTGCGATCGTCTTGGAGAGCGAGGCCGACCACGTCTCCGTTCGGTTGAATGAAGACGTCGTAGATGGCTTCGCGAGAACGCTCGTGACGCTGAGGATGACCGGGCGTGCCGTAACGACGAGCCCAGGAGATCTCACCCGAGTCGTCGATACGGGCCAAGAAACCGTCGCAGTCGTACTGGTTCTCGGTTTCGAACGACTGTGACCCGAAACGAACCGCTCCCGAAAAGTTGCCCCCAATGACGAAGCCACCCGTCGGGTCGGCGGCGGCTTGGTTCACGTTGACTGTTCCGACGATGCATTGAACGCTTCGGCAGCGACCGGTCCGATCGAACCGGCCGAAGAACGTCGAACCCTCTACCCCGCCGTCGACGCTGACGCCATCCCACTGAAACGGACCGCGAGCCGTGCCGACCACGAGAAGACCACCGTCCGCCCCGGCTCGGACCAGCATGGGGATAGCCTCGCCGGGACCGAATCGCAGAGCGCGCACCGTTCCCTCGTTGCTCAGCTGCACGATGAACGATCGCAGCCCGGGCTCGGTGGCCTCTTCGCTCGGCTCACCGGGAAGTCTCGTCTCCACATAGCCAGTGGCCCACACCTCACCCGTCGACGTCGTCGCGAGGCTCGTTGCACGCCCCTGGGCTCGATCACCGTAAGTCCAGAGCGTCTTTCCGGCAGAGTCGATGCGCGACACGAAGATGCGCATCGGTGCTGCACCCGAGTCGCGCCTAAACGACGCGATCGTCAGAGATCCGTTCGGACTCGCCACACTGTCGACGTGGCGACCCGAGCGAATGTTGTGCTGTTCGGGGCCGGCAACTACGACCGAGCGCGTAGCGACGAAGTCGGTCGAATCCACCGGTGATCGCCCAGCCAACGATGGTCCCAGAAGCCCGACTACCAGAAGGGGGCCCGCCACAGCACGAGCGATCGATGGGTAGGACATGGTCAGCGGTTCCCGTTCCTTCGTTGACGCGACGTCACGCTATCGGCAGCTGGCTCACGATACCAGAGTGGTCGTTCCAACCGGGCTTTGGCAGGCCCCTGATTGAATCCCGGCACCCGCAGTACTGCGCCATGCCGACGAAGTTCACGGCGGAAGTTTCCTCTCAATCTCGCCGAGCGATTTCACCGCGATCGAGGCACACGGGATCGCAAACTGCACACTTGCGTGCAAGTCAGTGCGGCCGCCTGGACAGGCGGCGGGACGGTTGCTAATCTTCTGTTGGTGCGATTCCAAGGTGAGACGGTCCACAGTCCGTCGGTCCTGCGCTTCAGCGGGACGAGTCGGTGAGATTCCGATGCCATGCGGTGACACCCCGCTCCGCGAGGACTTCCCACGTGCGTGGTTACTTCTCCAGCTCACTCTTCTCTCGCTCTTGAAAGCTAAAACGCTTTCGAGAGTTAGGCACGTTAAAGAGTTAGGGGAACCGCATGTTCAGCGGGTTCATTGCCGATGTCGGCACCGTCATTCAAAACCACGAAGCCGTTCTCGTCGTCGAGTCTTCTCAGACCTGTGCGCGCTTGAGCGTTGGTGCGCATGTCGCCATCGACGGCGTACGAACTTGTGTCGAGTCTTTCGATGCCGACCGGTTCAAGGTCCGTCTCACGCACGAGACTCTTTCAAGATCGACCACGAACGAACTCCGGACGGGTCAACGCGTCAATCTAGAACTGCCTCTTTCGATGGGAGATTCCATCGAGGGGCATCTCGTACAAGGGCACGTCGACGCCGTGGGCAAGGTCACGCGCGTCGATGACGAGGGGTCGGGACTACGACTGTGGATCAGACCGCCCGAACGTGTTCTGAAGAGCTTGGTTTCGAAGGGCTCCGTCGCGGTCAACGGAGTCAGCTTGGCGATCGCCGAAGTGATCCGCGATCGGTTCTCCGTCGCGTTGGTGGCGTCGACCATCGGGCGAACCACGCTGGGATCTCTTAGCGAGGGAGATCGCGTCAATCTAGAAACCGACATGCTCGCCAAACTCGCAGACCGTAGCGCCGGCCTTCGCCAGTCTGCGGCTCGCTGCATTGCCCCACTGCCGTGGACGGGTGTCGTGACCGGCGCGGTTGGTGTGCAGAAGGTCATCGAACAAATCAAGGCTGGCGGTGCCGTCCTCGTGTGGGATCCAGATCGAGAAGTTGAGGGCGACGTCATATTTGCCGGCGCTCATGCCAGCCCGGAGCACTTCGCGTTCATTCTGACGGAAGCGTGCTGCCACCCGACGGTGCCCTGCGACGGCGAAGTTCTCGAACGGTTGGAGATTCCGCCCATGCACGGATCGGGAGATCATCAAGGAACGTGGATGTATACTTCAGTCGATCTCGCTGAAGCTCGCGGTACCGGGGTCTCAGCGCACGAACGAGCCGCCACCGTGCGACGACTCGCTGCGGTTGACTCTACGCCCGACGAGTTCCTGATGCCGGGGCACGTGTTTCCGCTTCGCGCTCGCGACGACGGCTTTGCTCAACGCGTCGGTCACACCGAATCCGTCGTCGCTCTCTGTCGGGCGGCGGACCTTCCTCCGGTGGGCGTCTGCTGCGAAGTCATGAACAGAAGCGGCACGATGGCCGGCCCAGCGGATCTCGAACAGCGATCGTTGGAGTGGGGTCTTCCGCTCGTCAACATGGACGATCTCGTTCGCTTTCTCTGACTGCCGGTCGGGGGAGTCGATGCGCGACAATGTGATGTGAGGCGATGCGCCGCCTCCCCCGGGGAAAGTCGAAAGGTACGCCTGTGACGACCATCTCACTGCGAGATCTCACGGATGAAGATCGAGCCATCTTGTTCGAATTCCAACAAGACCCCGAGGCAAACCACATGGCGGCGTTTACCTCCAAGGATCCGACCGACGACGCTGCCCACCAATCTTGGTGGAACATGGTCATGAGAAATGACGCCATCACCAAAAGGGGAATCCTCTGCCAGGGAGAGCTGGTAGGGAGTGTCATGAGCTTCACAATGGAAGAGAAGCTCGAAGTGACCTACTGGATCGCCAAAGAGCACTGGGGCAAGGGTGTTGCTACGGGGGCTCTTGGCCAACTCTTTCGATTGGTCAAGACTCGTCCCATCTACGCTCGCGCAGCGACCGACAACAAAGGGTCGCTCCGAGTCCTCGAGAAGTGTGGTTTCGCGGTAAGTGCCGAGGAGAAAGGTTTCGCCAACGCCCGAGGGAAAGAGATCGCCGAGTATGTCTTGCGAAAAGACGGCGCATAGTCGATGGCTGCTCGAGTGAAAGCCGCAGCGGCGGGTGCCAGCGCGGGGAACCGCCAAGGAGATTCCGAATGGTAAGTCAGACCTTCGACGCACTGATCAACCGCTCGTCTCGCTTACCGTACTCTTTCCCGCGTGGACCCGAGAATAGGCTTGCCCACGTATGCAGAACCGAGGCTGATCAACAACGAGTCGCCTCGTTCGCAAACGGCACCCGCCCGATCACCCACCAAAGGGTGCTCGACATGGCCCAGGCGTTTGTCGAGGTGAAGCAGTCGACGGGATCTTCCGTCGAACGAGAACTGTACGGTTCGATCGACCGTTGCGGACTTTTCGATCGACTGTTGAAGTGTCGTCCCCTCGTGTTCTACGGTCCGGCGGATTCCTGGCAGCTCGGAAGCGGAGAATCCGGGGTGGGAGGTTTCGAGCAGATCGGAACCGATCGCGAGAACTCTCCGCTCAATCTCGCAACTCTCCTCTCGTATGACGAAGTGGCGTTGTCGGCCCTTGTCGGCGTCTCAACCCCCACGCTCTTCATCAACGACGGCGACCGACACAACGAAGGACGACCCGGCCCCCCTGGAAGCTACCAACGCGAAGGCGTCTACATCGGATTGGTCGGAGCGCGATTCGAGCGACGCGGTGAGATGGAGTGGCGTCACATGATGGTGACGTCCGAGCAGAATACGACCAAGAATGGTTACGGGCGCGACAGCTACGATGAGTTCCCCCTGCTGGCCGCTTGGGCAAAGTTCTATGAGCAAGAAAACGGGTTTCCGTTGTTCGACGACGTCGCGGCGGGTCGCTATCCAGACTCTTCCTTCCTGAAAATACGTGAACATGGCTATCTGAATACCGACGTCTATCGGCGCCGCATCCGCGCGGTGATCGAGCCCTTCTTGTTCGAAGCTGCCGAGCGGGCTCGCGACGTCGGGCGACGCGCATACGTTCACGCCGTCGGTCTGGGACTCGGAGTTTGGGGGGTCCACTCCGATCAGGGCCAACTCATGTGCCACGAGTACGGGAAGGTGCTCTCCGAACACTCGGAGTTGACCGAGACCATCAGCGACCTCGACTTCAGCTGGTTCCCGCCAGACTGCAACTGCCGGGGACGATTCGACAGCGATGACTTCAACGGAGTTCGCGTTCACTACTCTCGACGAAACCCGGCTGCCCCGCTCGACGACGCCGAGAAACTCTTGGTCGCTATGTACGCTTGGGATGGCAATTCCTGGCCCGGCAACGAGTACTGGGTGGGATCACTGACGGACTCGGGAGATCCTGCTGCCGCTTGCTGCTCGCTGATCGCCGAACTTCAGAACCCGGACGTCAACCACATGATCTCCGGCCAGAATCTCGTGACTTATCCTCCTCGGGGGACCAACCCTAGATCGACCCGACCATGAGCGAAGAGCCCGAGCGTAGCGAGACCTTTGGTTGGCGGGACTGCGCAGCCCGACTCGATGAGTTGCTCTCGCGCGAGAGCATGGTCGCCAGTCGCAGCGGCAATCACTTCGTTTCGACCGACGAAGTCGACGGCAGTCCCTCGGTAGAGTTCTTCGCTCCCGCGTGTTTTCCGCTGACGGCGCAAACCCAAGTCCCCCGCGACTACCTCGACCATCTGCGCGACGGGCTCGGAGAGCACCTCGTGATCTTGGTTCAGGCAGGGGCGGCGGCGCTCGGTTGGTGGAGCGGCGAGGAAGTCGTCCACCAGAAGGTGATCAAAACGTACGCTGTCCGCGGGCGAGGCCGAGCCCAAACCCTTTTCGCGAAAACCAAAGGCAAGTCACGCTACGGTTCGCGCCTTCGATTGCGCAATGCTCAACAACAGCTCGTCCACATCAACGAGAAGATCATCGAATGGTGGAACGAGTCGGGACCGCCGGATCACATTTTCTACAGCTGCCCCCAACGTAGCTGGCCCGAGCTGTTCACCACGCGCCCACCGCCCCCGTTCGATCAGCGAGACGAGCAACTCGTCAAGATTCCGATGCACGTCCATGTGCCCAATTTGGAAGAGCTGCAGAGAGTCCGACGTAAACTGCTCCGTGGACGAATCGTCTATCGCCACGACTCTGCCGAGGGAGATCCATCATGAGTGCGCTGAACGACCAGCTCCTGAAGACGCTTTGCGAGCGATTCTCGACGCGGAGCCCTCGCCTCGCTGACCGCACCGACAATCTGCTCGTGACATTTCCAGCCGAAATAGACGCGGTCGGAGACGTTCAGATCTTCGACGACGGAACGGAGTTCACCCTCCTGATCTGCAACATCACGCACATTCACTTCGAACACGACACCGACCCGGAGTTCGGCACCGACGTGATTGCGAACCTAGTCGACTGCCTCGACGAACTCTTCGACGACAAGATCCTGATGTGGACAGGGCCGGGCGGAATGGGTGGAACCCGACATGTGAACCATCAAAGCGGACGGGTCCGCGCGAAAGGTCGATACTTCTGGTCACGCCCCGCGCACTGATTCGACCGGCACTGATTCGTCCCCCCGACGAAAGTCTCACCGGCCGACGCGCCACGCCCGACGCGCTACGACAATCTGGCCAGCGTGCCAAGTATCGTGACGAATGTTTGCGCGGACAACCTCTTCGAACGGCACTCCGTCCAACGTTCTCGACTGCAGGTCATCGTCCGAGAGACCTTCAAGGGCACCGCGCTGGCGTTGGTGACTGCTCTCGAGTTCGGCCCGAATCGAGGCGAGAGAATCGTCGCCGCGCTCCTTCTTTGGACCTTGCTCCTTTCCTATCATTTGGGCCGTATAAACGTCTTTGCAGCTGCGCAGGTGATCCATGTGCCACAGTACCGATCCAACCTTGAACACGCCGGAATCGCTCTCCTCCATTCGATAGTAGGGTGCTTGCCACGTTGCTTCCTCCTCTTGTAGGCCATCGAGTGCGTAGAGCAAGCCTTCCCATGGGTGCGACCACGCGTCGTCGAGGACCGCGAGCAGGACTTGTACTGGAGACTTCACGGGAGCGTCCTCCTTGTGGGTGAGCGACGGTTCTTTGAGCGCAGTTGTCACGATACCGGCGATACAGTCAAGTCCGAGCCTACCCCACCGGTGGCAAGGCGCAAACGCGCTAGTTCTTCTCGATAGCGGAGAAGACAAACTCGGGAATCAAATGAGTCAGGTTTCGATACCAGACGGGGAAGTTGTTGTAGTTCCCCCCGGACATCTGAACCACAAGATCGAACTCGGGGACACAGACGATGAACTGGCCGCCGTTGCCGCTGGCGTAGACCACGTCGACGGTTCGCTCTTTGAACGTCAGGGACTTGCGCCACCAACCCAAGCCATAGTCGTTGGGCTCGTGAATGCCGCCTTGGGCGCCGAGGGACTTGGCGACCCACTCCTGGCTCAACACTTGTTTACCGTTGAACTTTCCTCCGTCGAGCATGACCTGTCCGAGTTTCAGTTGGTCGCGCGCAGTGAGACGGATGCCGCCTCCCATATACCCGTGGCCCGCCGGATCGAGGTTGAAGTAGTAGTTGCGGATTCCGAGCGGCGCCGCCAAGTGCTGAGCGAACAAGTCTGGGAGCCAAGACTTCGTAGCGCGCGCCACGGTTGCCGCAGCCAAGTTGATGTTGTTCGAACCGTAGACAGCCTTCGTGCCCGGCTCTCGAGCCATGGGAATTGCGAGCGCGTAAGCAACCCAATCGACTTGATCCGATTGATCCTGCATGCGGTCTTCGCCGCCGAGAGACTTTGGATCATTGTCGTCGGCGTCCAGACCGGACTGCATGCTCAGCGCGTGTCCGATCGTTATTCTCTTTCGCCACTGACGTCGATCTTGGAGGGGAACTCTGGATTCTGACTGCGGCTCGGAGAACTGATCGCCGAATATGGACGCCACGGTTCGATCGACGTCCAGATCGGAATGGTGATCGATCACCGCGCCGACCAGCATCGATGCGACGCTCTTGCCGGCCGACCGAGTATCGTGCGGGTGATCGCGATCGTAACCGTAGAAGTACTCTTCGAAGACCAACTTGCCTTTGCGGGCGATCAAGATCGAGTGGATGTAGGGCGTGGCCAGAGAAGTGGTCTGCGTATCCCGAACACTCTGAGCCAGCGCCTCTAGTCGGCGGCGATCCAAGTGGAGTTCTTCGCAAGCGGCCGTTCTCCAACCGTCGGACAGTTGCTTCGGTTGCACGTATCGATACGCGGCCGACGCCTTCGAAGGATAGAAGTCCGACTCGCGGCCGACGCGCCGAAACTCGAAGGGGAGATCTCCGGCGAAGGGCAGCGGTAGCGAGAGCACCGAGTTCTTGTCGCGCAACTGGCCCGTCAAGAGCCGGCGTCCCTCGGTACCGGTCAGGGTGACCCGTTCCCCGTCGACCGTCACGCGACGAATTCCGATCCACACTCCTCGGTTTCGTTCTGGATTGCGAATGAACGCGGTTACCGGTCCGTCGCTTGTCTTTTGCACGCGGAGGTAGAGGCGCAAACGATCCGGATAGGTCGCAACGTTTGCCTTCCACGCGTCCCCCTGACGCACGAACTCCAGTGGCGACGCCACTGGATAGCCGACCTGGTCCGTCGCCGGCTGAATCCAGTGTCCGCGCAGCGACCCGTCTTCGTCCAGCCACCCGCGAAACCGTCCGCGATTGTCGCGAAGCGAAAAGCTGACACGAGCGCCGTCATGCGTGACGTCGATTTTGCGGCTCTCGATGGAAGCCGACAGCTTCGCGCCGCTCTTGCGAATCACGAGTTCTTCGTTCAGCGGTTCGCCGAAAAGTCTCTCCGCTGCCCAGAGACCCACCAGCTCCTCCGCGGGCACAGGTCCGAGCGAATCACCGCTCGGCGCGGTCTCTCCGCTCGAGGCGTGCGAGAAGAACGCGATCAGCAAGCCAACCGTGCTTAGTGTCCAACTCGTCATTCGTTCGCCTCCGGCTGTTGTTGGCTTCGAACCCAATCGATCAGCGGGCCCACTGCCGTCGACATGTTCTGCTCTAAGTGCTTGCACGCCAGCGACAACTTCCGTTGTTCGAGCGCGTCGATGATCTGAACGTGTTCGTCGGTCACAACACTGACGTTCTTCGCCTGACTCATATACGCCAGCTCGTAGCGACGGGTCCGGATCATGTGCTGTCGAATCAAGTCCAGAAGGACCTCATTGTTGCATCCCGCAACCAGGGTCAAATGCCATTCGTCGTCGAGATCGATGATGCGCTTCGCCCGTTTCGCGCCGGCGATCTTCGTGTTGAGCTTCTTCAGTTGCCCGAGTGTCGCCTCATCCGGGAGGCCCGCCTTGCGCAACGCGGCCGGGTCCAGGATCTGTCGAATCACATACAGTTGCTCGATCTCTTCGACGCTCAACGGAGCGACGAAGAAGCCGCGTCGAGGTACCTCGAGGACGAACTTCTCGTTCACCAAGCCACACAGCGCCTCTCGCAAGGGAGTGCGGCTGACGTCGAGTTCCTTGGACAGGTGAACCTCGTTCAAGCGAGATCCCGGCTCAATCTGACCAGCCACGATCCAATCGCGGAGGGTCGCCCGCAGGTCTGAGCTGATGTTTGTTCGTGACATGACTGTAGACTGTATACAGTTTCATCGTAAAAGCAACACCCGGCTCGGCGGCTGCTTGCAGCCGCACGAGTCCCGCGGAAATCCGATTCGGGGTTGGAGCGAAACGTTGGGACAGGCGACAATCTTTGAGCACTTGTAGCCCCGCGTGGGTTAACGGGTGTCCAGCGCGTCGTGGCACCCTCGCCACTGATACGATTACGGAAGTAACCGGGAATCGGATTGCATGACGATGAGAAGGGCTGCGGTTAGACGGCTGTGTCGAGCTGGGGCCTTGTTTGCAAGTTCGACTCTTGCGGCCCTCCCCTTATGCTTGGGTGCGCTGTGCGCCGCCCTCGGGCTTGGGCATCTCTTCTCTCTGTTCATGGCCACCGCTTGCCTAGTGGTCGCACCTGCTGCCTTCCTATGGTCTCCCAAGAGAATTGTTCGTATCGCCGTTCTTGGCCTTGCCGCTGTGAGTGGTTTCACGATCGCTTGGCTCATTCTTCCAATGCAAGACACGCAACACGACAGCGACGACTCTCTCCGTTCGCAGTCAACCATGGCTGGCTCCACTGCTCCTCCGTGGTTCTCCCGCATCCCGGAACTGGACATCGTACTGCTAGGCGGCTTCTTCGGCCTGTCCGATGAAGAGGCTCTTGAGACCAAGGGCCTTGAGCTGTTTCGCGAGATCTATACTGCGCGAGATTCGCTGCCATGTAATCCGTCAGTTGTCCTGGACTCTTGGCTTTTCGACAGAGGGCACTACTGGTTGGCGATGCCGTCGTCAGGCCGCGCGGCTCCGCTTCTCCTGTTCTTGCACGGCAACGGTGGGAACTTCCAGTCGTACCCCAAAATCCTTACCAAGCTCGCACAGGAACACCACGTGGCTGTCGCGATGCCGACGTTCGGTTGGGGGAACTGGCAGATCGCGGGGCAAGAGCGCTCGCTCGAGGTTTTAGAGGACATTCTCGAACGGCATTCAACGATCGATCGCGAGAGGATCTTCATCGGTGGGGTATCAGCTGGCTCCATCGGAGCAATCCGCACTATGTCAAACCACCCGGAGCGATTCCGCGGCGTAATAGCAATCTCTGGAGTACCGCAAGAGGAGATGTCGGTGCGACAGTTCACGGGCAAGTCGGTTCTCATAGTTCACGGAGAAGACGACGCCCGGATTGCCGTAGACAGCGCGCGTGCGCTTGCCGATCGCCTACGCGAACACCGCGTGGAGGTCGACTACTTCGAGTTGCCAGGCTCCGGTCATTTCGCGTTGTTGACACAGCAACAGAGTATCCTGGCGCGGGTTGTCGCTCTGCTAAACCAACCTTGAAGCACCACATTGATGACGCAGTGCCCTGAACCGGCCCGTAGGACCAAGACCGACGAATTCGCTTACGGTGCAGCCCCGGAGACCCGGACTTCGCCGGCCGCGGTGACCGGAACGTCGAAGATCGACGTGCCGAACACTCGGCCGGTCAGCGTCCACTTCAACAGGAGAAGCGCCGAGCCTTCGGAGTCCACAACGGTGACGGTGTCCACGCTAGCGTCCTCGCCTATCGATACTGGCGCCCGAGTTCCAGACGGCTTGCGAAGAACGGGCGCCGCGTTCTAGCATGGGTTCGTTCAAAAAAATGTCCCCCACAGGAGTTCCCAATGGCCAAGCCCAAGATCGAACCGAAGGTGAAACGGTTGCTCGATGACGTCGAGCAGTTTCGACGGGCTCGGCCGTGGAACGAGGTCGACGAGCAGCAACTGTTCGTGGTGGAGCTCGAGGGGCAAGACGAAGCGCTGACGGGGATGGTGGTGGGAGGGGACGCGCCGGGGCTCGTCGTGGTTCGGAGCGCGGACGGCTATCGACGGATGCTTGATTGGCTCATGGCGGATGACGACGAAGTCTTCGAAGCGGTCGACAACTGGGGAGTCGGATGGGAGAAGCGGCACGAGCTCGACTCTCGGTTCACTTCGATCCTGAATCGGGGCGGGCTGCGTGGTGACAAGAATCAACGGGTACCTTACCTGTACGCCAGGGACGCCCACCACGGTTCGCGTCCCTTGCGCGGCGCCGAGATTCAAGCGCTGGGCGACGTGCTGCGCGGAGTGATGGCTTGTTACAAGTCGGGTCGCCTGCAACCGCCGACGCCGCCCCTCTGTCTCA
The DNA here is from genome assembly GCA_021776775.1 of Planctomycetota bacterium. Classification (GTDB taxonomy): domain Bacteria; phylum Planctomycetota; class UBA8108; order UBA1146; family JAJFFE01; genus JAJFFE01. The sequence goes on from JAJFFE010000393.1 coordinate 50,949, forward strand.
GACGAACGCAGCGGCTGCAGATCGCTAAGGGCGGGAAGCTGGTCGACGTCTCGACGGTGCGGGTTCCCATCGCGCCGTCCGATGCCCCGCTTCCCGCACCGATTCTGCTCGATCCCGGACTCGCGGACTTGCCCCGACTTGAACAGACACTCGCCATCGCGGCGACGTTGGGGCCGCCGACCCGGGACGATTTATCCGATATGGTCGTTCTCTTCGCACTGGACATCGCGGGAGGCGTCATCGTTGGCGATGAGGTGGTGTTCGGCGATCCGATCGTAGAGCTACCGACATTCGTCGAGACGACGCTTCACGGTGAGAGCGGCTCCGCCGGTAGTCGGGTCGGACTCCCGCGGCGGATCCTGTTCGAAAGCACACGGTTATTCACGGCGCTCACACCTTCGCTGGCAGAACTGGATATCGAGGCGGTTCTCGAACCCACCCACGCGGTTTTCGAGCGAGTCGACGAACTCGTCGTCACGCTGCACGCACTCGCCAGCGCCAGGCTGCCCGACCGTGACGCTCCGTTCTTGCCGACCCTGCAGAACACCGACGGTGAGCCTCTCGAGGTGGTCAATGCTCGGTTCTTCGTGGCGGATCACGACCGATGCGTCGCTGCGCTCGAGGAGCGCGGCGACGTCGAGAGCACCGAATACGAGGGTGAGTGGATTTGGCAATCGGACGAAAACACCATGCTCGCTCATCTCGAAATGATCGAGGACTGCCTGGAAGTGGAGGTCAACTCGAAAGCACGCCTCGATCGGATCCGCGGCTGGATCGACAAGATTCCCGGCGTGGCCTTCGTGCGGGAGAGCGTCCGCGAGGTCGCTGACCCGATATTCGACGACTCGCTCCCCCCCCGAGACGACCCGATGGAGACGTCGGCCGAGTTACCGCCGGAGATCACTCAGCAAGTCAACGCGATGCTCGAACAACGGATACTCGGCTGGATAGACGAGTCCGTTCCCGCCCTCGGCGGTTCGACGCCGCGAGAAGCGTGCGCGACTCCGTCCGGCCGCGAGAAAGTCGCGAGTATGATCCGGGAGATGAACGAGCCAGTGTCGAACCTACCGAGTGGGTCCTTCGACTTCGATCGTCTCAAAGAACAAATGCTGGAAGAGCTCGGCCTGGGCGACGTGTGATGTCTCTGTTGGTAGTACGATCACGAAAGCAACCGGAAGTGAGACTGTATGTCGATGAGACCAAGCCGTCGTTGCGCACTACGAAGCGTCTTTGCATTACTTGTGGTTAGCCTTGCGGGTTGCTCGGGGCTCGCGTCGACGAGTTCGAATCCGCGCTCGGGGCACCACTACGTGCTTGCCATTCTCACATCGGGGTCTCAAGCAAACGAGTTGGACGAGGCGGC
>JAJFFE010000394.1 GCA_021776775.1 Planctomycetota bacterium
CGGAGTCTCGAAAAAGACGCCGATGATCGAGTAGGCGTACGACTCACCCGGGAAGATATCGACGTCGTCGAATAGCGAGAACGAGGTCTCGCCGGTCGGGTTGTCGATGAACTCGATCAGCACACCGTCGCGGTGTACCGTCATGTATTGGAACGGCGGCGTATCTTGCGTCGTCCAGTCGAGCGTGACGTCGGAAACGTCGCCGACACACTGAAGGTCGATGAAGATCGGCGGCGGGGGAGCGATGGTGACCGCGGCGCACGTCGTCACCGGCGGGAGGCTGGCTCCGCCGACCACGATGACCGAGGCGACCGGAGGATCACCGAGCGTGCTGCAGTAACAGATCTCCGTAGGGACGTCGACCATGTCGACTACGGGGGTTTCTGCGATTGCCGTGTAGGTGAGATCGAGGATCTCGTGACCGGTATCGACCGGAAGCGTATCGAGTCCGAGGAACGAGATCACGACACCCATGGTGACGCCACCGTCCTCGAAGTTGATCTGCAAGAAGCCGGGGGGGCCGCCTTCGTTGACCGTCAGCGTGGTCGCACCTTCGACGGCGGTGTCGAGCGTGAGAAGCGTGACGTCGTGACAGATTCCGAACGACCAACCTTGAGCAATCTCGACCGTGTCGAAGGTCGAGGCAACAGCGAAGCTATCCCCGATGCCGCCGCTAAAGTCTGGACCGAGGTTGAATGCATGCTGTGCGCTCACGGTCGAGCCGACCAGTGTGACGCTCAGAGCAACTAGCAGTGCGAAACAACGCCGCATCTAATCCTCCTCCTCTGAGATCGATTCGAGTCAAACACGCCATTGCGCTACCCCAGCGGTGGACGTGCGGACTGGACTTCAACCCCAACTTTTTGGGCGCAATACGCCCATACTGGATCCGGACGGGATCCATGATTTCTTCGCGTACGCTTCCGACAATCGGGGCGCAAGCGATCGAGTTTTGACGCTACAGGAAACCCTCGTAGTTGCCGATGCTGACCGTTCTTTCGCGTCGTTTGCGAGAGAGGGTTGCGTCGGCCGAGCCCATTCCAAGAGACCATTCTATGTGGTGACCCGGGACTTGCCAATCCGCTAACTGCGGTCATTGATGGTCGTATAATCCCCTACGTCGCTGAGCGGGGCTGCGTTTGCCCAAGCAGCAAGATGTTTCCTCCGTGTGGTTTATGGGATCCCTTGGGTTTCGCCCGTCGAGATCCTGGACTCTGTGGGAGCGCTGTATAGACGCGCGCGGGCGCTTCGCTACACTTCCGCGCTCGCGATACCCCCATTTGAACGTCCCACCGGAGACCGATGACCGACACTCCCATTCGCAACGTGGCCATTATTCCCCACGTCGACCACGGTAAGACGACGCTCGTCGACCAGCTCCTCTATCAGTCGGGCATGTTCCGCACTGAGGATCTCGACAAGCTTGCCGGTGGCCAACATAACTTGATCCTCGACTCGAACGATCTCGAGCGCGAGCGCGGCATCACCATCCTCAGTAAGAACTGCGCGGTGACGTACCGCGACTCCGAGGGAACCGATGTCCAGATCAACATCATCGATACCCCGGGACACGCCGACTTCGGTGGTGAGGTCGAGCGCGTCCTGTCGATGGCCGACGGTGCGTTGCTCTTGGTGGATTCGTTCGAAGGACCCATGCCGCAAACGCGATTCGTGTTGCGCAAGGCGCTCGAGAACGGTTTGCGACCGATCGTCTTCGTGAACAAAGTCGATCGTCCCGATGCGCGACCGGAAGAGGTCGTCACCGAAGTGTTCGACTTGCTCGTCGAGCTCGAAGCCGACGATCAAGCGCTCGACTTCCCGGTGATCTTCGGCTCGGGCCGTGATGGCTGGGCGTCGTTCGATTACGAAGTGCGCGATGGCGACCTGAGGGACATCTTCGAGACGATCCTGAGCAAGGTCCCAGCGCCGACGGTGCGCCCCAACGACCCGCTGCAGCTGCTCGTGACTAGCTTGGAGTACAGCGACTACGTCGGTCGAATTGCGATCGGTCGCGTGACCGCGGGTACGATCAAAAAAGGGCAAGACGTGACTGTGATCAAGCGCGATCGCACTCCGGTCAACCAGAGGGTGCTCGAAGTTCATACGTTCGAGGGGCTCGGTCGAAAGCAAGTGCCCGAAGCGCGTTCCGGTGAGATCTGCGCCATCGTCGGTCTCGATAAGATCGATATCGGGGACACGATTGCCGATCGTGACCAACCGGCGGCGCTCGCGCCGCCTCCGATCGACGAGCCGACGTTGCACATGACGTTTCGTATCAACGACGGTCCGCTCGCCGGTAAAGAGGGCGATTTCATCACGAGTCGTCAGATTCGTTCCAGGCTCGACCGAGAGCTCGAGTGTGACGTTGCGCTCGAGGTGCACCCCGGCGAGACGCCGGACGAGTTCCAGGTTTCTGGCCGTGGCTTGATGCACCTGGGAATCCTGCTCGAGAACATGCGCCGCGAGGGATACGAAATTTGCGCCGGCCGACCGCGCGTGATCTACCGCGAGATCGAGGGCAAGACGTGCGAACCGATCGAGCGCTTGGTCATCGAGTGCCCGCTGGAGTCGCAGAGCTCGGTCATGAGCTTGATCGGCGATCGGCGCGCCGAGCTTCTCGAGATGGGATCGCGGACCGGGACGACCGAGTTTGTTCACATGGAGTTCACGATTCCCGCGCGCGGGCTCATCGGATTGCGAAGTCGACTGCTGACCGCGACCCGCGGGCAAGCCATCATGCACCACAACTTCTTCGCGTACGAACCGCTACGAGGCGACATACCTCGCCGCAAAGCCGGCGTGATGATCTCGGGGCACAGCGGCGCGACGACCGCGTACTCACTCGACGCGCTCTACGACCGGGGAACGTTCTTCGTGAAGCCGGGCGACGTGGTCTACGAAGGTCAACTCGCGGGAGAGCACTGCAAGGACAGCGACATTACGGTCAACGTGGTTCGCAATAAGAAGCACTCGAACGTGCGCGCGTCGGGCAAGGACGACCAGACCATGGTCAAGCCGCCGCGGGAACTGACGCTCGAAGAGAGTTTGGAATACATTCAGGAGGACGAGCTCGTCGAAATCACCCCGAAGTCGATTCGACTGCGCAAGCGCGTCTTGATCGAAGCCGACCGGCGTCGCGCCTCGCGTGGGGCTGCGAAGCGGGTGTAGGTCGACTCGTCACGAAGCGCAGCTCGGAACCATGGGTCTGCGCTGCGCTTCGTGAACGAGTCGTTTCGGAAAGACTACTGGTTGCGCGACAGCCGGTCCTCGGAGTCCCGATTGCCGACCAAGAAGTCGATATCACCGTCGCGATCGAAGTCGGCGGACTGCACCGACGACGTCGAACCGGCGCCGACCACTGTCGACTCGGTGTAGTTTCCTTCGCCGTCATTCATGTACAGCAGATTGTCGCCGACGTTGGCCACGAACAGATCGAGGTCGCCGTCTTCATCGACGTCGGCGAGCGACAACCCGGTCGTGATGTCTGCCGTCGGGAACACGAAGCCTTCCGTGAATCCGCCGGCACCGTCTCCTAAGAGAACCGTGTTCGCGAACGCTGAGCCGACTCCGGCGCGACCGAGGACTAGGTCCGGGTTGCCGTCTCGGTTGACGTCGCCCGCCGTCACCGCTTGGACTTCCATGAATCCGAACTCCATGGCCGCCGGCGAGAACTGACCCGCCCCGTCGTTGATCCACGTCATGTTGTGTCGCCCGAGGCTCGTGCCCTCGATGATGTCGAGGTCACCGTCGCGATCGAGGTCGATCACGACCAAGTCCAGCGTGTATCCGCTGAAGTCGGCGAACAACGTTTGCGCCGAGTCGACTAGTCCGCCGGCCCCGTCACCAAAGTAGACGAAGTTCATGCCCCAATTGCCGACCGCGACGTCGGCGATGCCGTCGGCGTTGAAGTCAGCGACCGCCATGCAGGTGGTGTTGTCGGTGGGGAAGGTGCTCGTCGAGGCGGTGAACGATCCGTTACCATCGTTGAGGTAGAGCGCGTTGGGAGCAGCCGCGTTCGCCGAGAAGAGGTCGAGGTCGCCGTCGCGGTCGACATCGAGAAGTGCGATGTCCTTCGTGTTTGCAAGGCCTAGTTCGTCCGCGGTCTCCACGAACGTACCGGTTCCGTCGTTCAGGTAGACTCGATTGGGGGCTCCGCCCGCTGAGTAGTCGAGTCGTGCGGCGATGAAGTCGAGGTCGCCGTCGAGGTCGAGATCGCCCACGGCCATCTCGAGCGTCTCGGCACTGGCGTTGACCGCGTCGGCCGTCGGGAACTCGGCCCGGCCCCAGGTCCCGGTCATCGACCCGGCCAAGACTTTTGCGGGACCGAACACCGAGAGTGGCGTGGTCAGGAGATCGACGTCGCCGTCCCGGTCGATGTCTTCCGAGGCCGCGACGAGTCCCGGTACCCATGACTGCGTCGCCACGAACGTTCCGTCGCCCTCACCGAGCCACAGCTGCGACTGATTGCCTTGGTCACCGAGGTAGGCGTCGAGCGTCCCGTCGCGGTCGACGTCGTAGAGCGCGACGCTTCGTCGGGCAAGATCGCCGAAATCCTGAACCAGTGTGAAAGAACCGGTACCGTCTCCGAGCCACGTCTGCGCCGTTTCGTCGTACGCAAGGCAGAGATCGGGGATTCCGTCGCGGTTCAAGTCGCCGAACGTGACGTCGGAGGTGTCGGCCGGGAAGGGCTGCGACAGCGCGGTGAAGACTCCACCGTCGTTCAGGAACAGATGCGCGTCGCCGCCGGTTGCGCCGTAGAAGCAGTCGAGGTCTCCGTCGCCGTCGACGTCGGAGAGCGCGAGCGTAGTAGCGGGGACGCCCGCGCCGAGTATCGAGAAGATCAACAATCCCGGCGTGTACTCGAAGATGGCGTTGCCGCCGATGATCTCGAGCGCACCGTCGCCGTCGATGTCCGCGGCCGCGATGGTCGTGATACCGGGCGCGGCGGCCGCGGCGTCGAGCGAGAATCCGCCGGTCCCGTCGCCGAGCCAGATCTCGACTCCGCTCGGGGTCTCGTTTCCGAACGCGAGATCGCTCAGCCCGTCACCGTTGAAGTCGGCGGTGACGATCGAGGTCGTCGTGCTGAAGCCGAGCATCGCGCCGGTGGGGAGGAACGTTCCGTCGCCGGAACCGAACCAGACGGAGTTGGGCCCGGTGCCACCGGTGATCAAGTCGAGAATGCCATCTTGGTTCACGTCGGCGAGCGCGGTGGCCAAGACTTCGCCGCCGATGAGCTGCCCGGTGCCGACGAACCCGGGGACGAGGTCGATCGGGGGGGTGGGTTGGGCGTCGGAGCCGGTGTATGCGCTTTCGATGCGGTCGGGACCAGAGAGGCTGATCGCGATTCCACTCGACGAGTCCTCACCGGTTGCGCCGGCGTCGAACCGTTGTCGAGTGCTCAACGTCGCACCGTCACCGAGGCTGATGAGAACCTCGTCGGGGTCGACACCACCGGATACGGTGGCGCTATCGCCGAACGAATCGCCGTCGACGGCCAGGGGCAGGTCGTCGGTGGTCGCGCCGAGCACGTCGACATCTTGGTTGAACGTGATCACCACCACGTCGCCAGCGCCGGCGACCCCGTCGCGATTCAGATCATCGAATCGGGCGAATCCTTGCGGCTGGGTGGTGGGGAAGATCGCGAGCACGATGGTGTCGCTGACGCTGCCGCTGAAGTTGCTTCCGGTGACGATATGGGTGGTGATCCCTAGCTCGGTCGGAACTCCTGAGATGACGCCGGTCGTCGGATTCAAGTTCAGACCTGGCGGCAACGGTACGTCGGTCTCGTAGTTGTCCATGATACCGCCGCCGGTACCGGGAACGATCGGGTCGATCGGCTCGTCGAGCACGAACGCGCCGAGTTCCGGATACTCGATCAAGGTCGGCGCCGGCTGTACGACTCGAATGGTGATATCGATGGGGGTCTGACCGTTGTCGTTGGTCGCAAGGATTGTGTATGGAGTCGCGGGCGATTCGACGAGCGGCGTGCCCTCGATCGACGCGGTCGCGCCGTTCTGCGCGAGAAAGAGACCGTCCGGGAGCTCGGGCGAGATTTCGAACGAGGTCGCTTCGCAGTCTCCGCCGCTTTGCACGGTAACAGGACTGACCGGCTCGAGAATGATGAAAGCGACGTCTCCTTCGCTGACGGCGACCTCGGTGGGGGGGTCGACGCAGTCCTCCGAAGTGGAAGTGCCCGCAGTATCCCCGCCGCGGTTTCTCGGAGTCTTTTTCCGACACCCAGGTGCGATCGCAATCACGCCCAAGAGAACGACGGCGAGCAACACTCGCCAGGACGACGGAGCAGAGTTCCGCTGCATCGTGTTTCCTTCTTCCCGATGATCCAAATGGTCGAACCGGCGACCGAAAAATCTGAGCCTTGGTCGAAGCGAATTCTACCCGTTCCGGGTCGGCATCAGAAATGATCGTGGTTCAGCTGGGCCTAACTCTTTACGAGTCCGCGACTGTGACGACGTAAGGTGACCGTCCCCTGGGTCCTGGGAAAACACGCAATCGCCCAAGTGAACGAATGTCTTACGAGTTGTGACGGTTTTCGATGTGAGCTAGCCCGAAAGAGGTCCCCGAACGTCGAGATACGGGAAGCTACGACAGTGGGCCGCAGTGGCGCTCGGCGACTGCAACCAGTTTTCCGCCGCGGACGAGTTCGATCGTGGCGTGAATGTCGTGGCGAAGCTCCCGGTCTCGGCGCAGATAGTCGACGGAATCTCGCACTCGCGCTACGACCTTAGAAATCGCCGGACTCGCCTGGGGGGCTGATTGGCGATTCGCTTCGGCGCGAGCCAGCGCTTCCGGGTTCGTCGGCCCGTCGCTCCAGAGTTCGCCGGCCAGGATTCGTTGCCGAAGGTCGATCGCCTGTGCCGAACCGAGAATCTCCATCGCCAAGACGCGTTCGAGATCGTCGGTCATCGCCGAGACGTGGTTGGCTTCGTTTGCCCCCATCGAGACGTGGTCCTCGAAATTGGCGCACGTCGGAATCGAGTACGTCGACGCCGGGTGAGCTCGTGAGACGAGATCGTTGACCACGGCGGCGGCCGAGTACTGCACGATCATGAACCCGCTTTGGATACCGTCGTTGTTGTCGACGAGGAAGAACGGCAGCCCGTCGCTGGTGTGCGCGTCGACGAGCTTGGCGAGCCGCCGCTCGGAAATGCTGGCGAGAATCGCGATCGCGTTCTTGACCGAGGCGAGCGCCATGGCGAGCGGCATTCCGTGGAAGTTGCCGGCCGAGATCGCCGCGTCGTCGTCCGGGAACAGTATGGGGTTGTCCGTCACGGAGCTCAGCTCGCGATCGAATACCGAAATTGCGTGCGACAGCGTGTCGCGAATGGCACCGTGGACTTGCGGGACGCAGCGAATGCTGTAGCTGTCCTGGGGGCTTTTCGACTTGCCGGCCGAAGGCGTTGTTTGGCCCGGCTCGATCGGCCAGTCGCCGCCAACTTTGGGGACGGCGTCAGGATCGATGTCGACCAGAGTCGAGCCGACCGTCAACTTGCGAATATTCTCGGCGACTGCGATCTGTCCCGGGTGGGGGCGCAACGCATGGACTCGGGCATCGAACGCCGCGCTTCGCCCCGCGATTGCTTCCAGAGCCATGGCCGCCGCGATGTCTGCCGTCTTCGCCAATGTTTCGAGTCGATCGAGCGCCAGCACGCCGAGCCCTGTCATGAACGCGGTGGTGTTGTTGAGCGCCAGCCCTTCTTTGTAGGTCAACTCGACCGGGGTGATTCCAGCGCGTTGCATGGCGTCGGCCCCGTTCATGATCTCGCCATCGAACTCCGCTTCGCCGAGGCCGATCAGAACCAGGCCGATATGGCTGAGCGGGGCGAGGTCCCCACTGGCTCCACACGATCCCTTCTCCGGGACGATCGGATGCACGCCGCGGTTCAGCATGTCGGCGAGGGTCGCCAGCGTTTCTCGCCGGATCCCGGAGTGTCCCTGCAGGAGCGTGTTGATGCGAATGGCCAAGATGGCGCGAACCGCTTCGTTCGGAATCGGATCGCCGACGCACACGGCGTGGCTGATGATCAAGTTGCGTTGCAACTCGACCGCAGCTTCGGCGGACGGCAGGATGACGTCCGAGTTCTTCCCGAACCCGGTGGTCACACCGTAGACGACTTCGCCACTGCGTGCCTTCTCGGCGACGTACGCCGCTGCGGTGTCTACCCGCTTCAACGCGTCGTCATCGAAGTCGATGGTTGCGCCTCGTCGGGCGATCTCGACGACTTGAGCCCGCGTCAACGAATACCCGTCCAGCGTGACGCAATGGTCTAGATCGCTTGCTGCTTCGTTCACGCGTCGTCTCGATTCTGCGCAGCGACTCGACGCCGCTCGATCTCGGGAATCAGTTCGCTTCGAGCAACCGTGACTTGATCACCACCGACCATGTCCTTCAACGTCACCTGGTTCGCATCGTGTTCACTCGCCCCGACGATGACCACGAACGGCACTCCGGTCGCGTTGGCGTACTTCATCTGCTTCTTGAATTTCCACGGTTCGACGACCGATTCGGTGCGTAGTCCCGCCGCTCGCAGTTCGGTCGCCAGTGCCAGGTACTCGGCGTAGAGCTCCGGGTCTTGCTGCGTTACCAGGACGTCGGCCGCGGAGGCTGTACTGTCGACCAAGTCGAGTTCCTGCAGCAGGTAGAACAGGCGGGTGAGGCCGATCGACATGCCGACGCCCGGTAACTTGGACTTCGTGTAGTTGCTCGCTAGGTTCTCGTAGCGGCCGCCGGAGCAGATGCTGCCGAGGTCTTTGTGATCGTCGAGGAACGTTTCGTACACGGTTCCGGTGTAGTAGTCCAATCCGCGCGCGATCGCGACGTTGACGCGGTAGCGACTCGGGTTCACCTGCAGCGCCTCGAGGCTGCCGATCACCGCCTCGAGCTGGGTTCGACCTTCGTTGAATGTCTCGTTGTCGATGCCTTGTTGGCTGAGCGCGTCGACCACCTCGCGGGCCGATCCGTCGATTGCGAGGAACGCGAGCACCTTGTCGATCGTGGCCGACGGCAAAACGAAGTCATCTCCGGCGAGCGTCTCCGCCAAGTATTCGCGACCGCGTTTGTCGATCTTGTCGACTTCACGGAGCACGCGCGGGCGGGCTTCGTCGTCGATCCCCACGGACTCGAGCAGTCCCAAGAGAACCTTACGGTTGTTGAGCTGTACGGTGAAGTCGCCGATCTCGAGCTCTTCGAAGATGCCGATCATGACGGCCGGAACTTCGGCGTCGTAACGCGGGTCGAGTGACTCCTTGCCGATGACGTCGATGTCGCACTGATAGAACTCGCGATAACGACCGCGCTGCGGACGCTCACCGCGATAAGAGCGCTGCATTTGGTAACGCCGGAAAGGGAACGTGAGGTTCGCTTCGTTCTTTGCGACGTATCGAGCCAAAGGCACGGTGAGATCGAACCGCAACGCTAGGTCGGGGTCTTTTCCTTGGTCCCGGGCGCCCGTCGACTGAACGAAGTAGACCTGCTTCTCGGTCTCGCCGCCGGTCTTGGTGAGCAGGACACTCGTCAGTTCCACCGCGGGCGTTTCGATCGGAGCGTAGCCGAACCGCTCGAACCCCCGGCGGATCGTGTCGAAGACGCCCTGGAAGGCGATCTGCTGGCGGGGGAGGAGTTCCATAACTCCTTGCATCACTCGTGGTTTCACAACGCTCATCGAACTCTTCTGCTTCCTCGTGGGGACCGCCCGCGCGCACTCGGCAGGATCGCTTTTGGTTGCGGGCGCGCGATTGTAGTGACCCTCTCGATCGGGGTCCAACCGGCGTCGGCAGTCCCGCACGATTCGCCGGGCCATTTTGTTGCGCGTCGAGGTTGCCCCGGCCGGGACCCTGACGTTTTGCCGGGCCCGCTACGCCAAAAAATCGGTGCATCGACGCCGCCCGCGGGTATCCTAAGACACGCCCCTGGCAAGAACGTATGGCGTTCGCGCCTCGCCGCGTCGGGACTCGTTGCAGCGAACGCAATGTGTTTCCCCGGTTTGACGAGTCGCGACTTGAGGATAGGACTAGTACCGGCAGCCGCGCGAGACTGGGCCACCGACACGGGCCCCCCAAATCAAGAGTGAGAAACGGCGAGCGAACCGCGACTGCCCCGGAGGCTCAGCGCCCAGGGGAGCCACTGCGCCCTGGGAAGTCCCAGTGCCCCGGGAAGTCCCAGTGCCCCGGTAGCACGAAACGTTACCTCGACGATTGGACCCTGGTGCTCAACAAGAGCTGGGTGCCGGTCGATGTGACGACCGTGTTGCGCGCCCTTTGCAAAATCTATCAGGGTTCGGCGAATGTCGTTCACCCGCACGACTATTCGATGCACGATTTCATGTCGTGGATCGAGTGCGGCGTCACGAGCGATCAGCGGTCCCTGCAAACCGCCGCCTTCAACCTTCCTGTTCCCGAAGTCATCGTGCTCTCCCGCTACAACAAGGTGCCGCACCGTGGTGTGAGTTTTTCGCGCTGGAACCTGTTCAAGCGCGACGGCTACACGTGTCAATACTGCGGCCGACAACCGAAGCGCGAGCTGCTCACGATCGATCACGTGGTGCCGCGGTCGGCGGGCGGCAAGTCCCGTTGGACGAACTGCGTCGTCGCCTGTCAAAGCTGCAACTCCCGCAAGGGAAGCTACACCGTGAAAGAGGCGGGGTTGTCGCTCAACCGGGCGCCGATCAAGCCGAAGTGGTCGCCGCTGCTGATCGTCGGCGAGCGGGCGTGCCGTGACAGTTGGGCGAAGTTCATCGCGTGACCGGCTGGGAATCTCCGCATGACTGAACGACCGGCTGAACGAACTCCGGTACGTGTCGCCGTCTTCGGGAACGGCTTTGCTCGCACGGTGATGTTGCCCTGCCTGAGGTGGGTCGACGGAGCTGAAGTTGTCGGCCTCGCGAGTCCCAATCTCGAGCGGCTGCGCGCCACCGCCGAGCAGTTCGGCGTCCCGACCTTCGCGTCAGACCACCGCCAAATCTTGGAGCAGTGTCAGCCCGACCTGGTGATCGTCGCGACACCGCCGCATCGCCATCTCGATCAATCCGTCGACGCTCTCGAGGCGGGTTGCCATGTGATCTGTGAGAAACCAACCGCACTCGACGCGGCGCAGAGTGGCGCCATGCTCGAGGCCGCCTCGCGGCACAGCGATCGGCTGACATTGATCGATCACGAGTTGCGCCGCGATCCGAAGCGTATTGCCATGAAGCGATTGGTCGACGACGGCGCCATCGGTCGCGTGCTCCGCGCCACGTACGCCGTGACGTCGGGCTCTCGTCGTAGCCCGGACGTCGGTTGGAACTGGCTCAGCGATCTCGCGTGCGGTGGGGGAGCGCTCGGCGCGCTCGGATCGCACGCCATCGACTCATTGCGCGCCATCCTCGGCGACGTCAGTTCGGTGCGCGGCCGGTTATTCGTGGCAACGCCCGAGCGGCGGGACTCGGAGGGGGTGGCGCGGCCGGTTACTGCCGACGACGCGGCGGAAGCGTGGCTGACCTTTGCCAGCGGCGTGCACGGTTCCCTGCTCGTCTCTCAGGTCGAGGGGGCTCGCCAGCACCGCATGGTCATCGCCGGGGAGCGCGGCTCGCTCATTTGGAACGAGAAGGAACCGTTGATCTTGGAAGCCGACGGCTCCACGAATGTGGTCGACGTTGCCGACGAACTTCCGTCGAGTCGCAAGTTGGCAATACCCGACACCGAGTGGGCACGTTGCTTCCTGCGTCTTGCGCGCGAAGCGGTGCACGCCATCGCCACCGGCCAACTCGGGATCGACGGCGCCGCAACTTTTGACGATGGGCACCGCAACCAGTGCACGATCGACGCGATTCGCGCATCGGCGGCGTCGGCGCAGCCGGTTCAACTCTGAGAGCAAGAGTCGTCGTGGTCAGCTGTGCGCTCAACTGTGCGTGAACGCGGTGAGCCGAAGCTTCTTCTCGGGATTGTCCTCTTGGAAGTCGTCGCCGCTGATCCCGCGCCACCCCGGTTCGAGCTGTCCAGCGCTCGCCTCTGCCACTTCGCTTTCAAACTGTTCACGCGTTCGATCGAAGCGGTGAAAGAAGCACAACAACCATCCGTCGTCGGCCAAGAGCGGCAGCGTCAGCTCGATCAGCTTCTCGAAGTCTTGCCCCTCCGGGTTGCGTCGGTGCCCGCGCGCCGGAACCCGTGGCGGTGGATCGAGCACTATCGCGTCGAACGTGACCCCGGCCTTCGCCGCGCGTGGCAAGTGCTGATAGACATCGCCGCACATGAACGCACGGTTGTCGACCGGCAGATCGTTCAGTCGATGGTTATCCCGAGCGATCGCCAGTGGGTTCTTCTTGTTGTCGACGTGCACCACGCTCTTGGCGCCGCCCGCCGCCGCCGCGACCCCGAGGCTGCCGGTGTACGCGAACAAGTTGAGCACGCGGCGACCAGTCGCATTGTCCATGATCCAGCGGCGCGCCGGCCGCGCGTCGAGGAACAACCCGTTGTTCTCGTGATCGTGGGGTGTTGCCCAGAAGCGTAATCCATTGTCCAAGACTCCGATCGGCGCGGTCGGTAGTTCTCCGTGAAGCGCGCGGACCGATAGTGCGCGAGCATCCCAATTGAAATACCGGTGCGCCTTGGCGATCACGCACGACGCCGGATGGCAATCGAGTAGCGTCTTGGTGATCTCGGCGAGTTCTTCTTCGACATCCGTCTTGTGCACGATGAGCAGTACATCGCCGTAACGGTCGATGGTGAGGCCCGGGCAGCCCTCGGCGTAGCCGTGAAACAGTCGGTACGCTGTTTGAGCCGAATCGTCATGGAGCGCGCCGCGAAGGGCGTACGCGGTGCGGACGTCGTTAGCGATGGTCATGGTCGCACGAACAGATCGAGTTGCAGCGGTTTGCTGGCATCCACGGCGTACGGCGCAAAGTCGACCACGCCCGTTGCGCGGAGAACATCCTCGTCGATATGGAACTGACCGGTCTCGACCGTGGCGTCACGTATCAGTATCGCATGGGCGGCGTCGGCCATGATCGCCGGAGTGCGCGCTTGCCCCGAATCGACGAACTTCAACACGCGGAGCGCGGCGGTGTCGATGGCGGTCCGTGGCCACAGCGAGTTGACCCCGACCTTTCCGCGGTATTCCGCCGACAATCCCAGGGTCACCAAGCTCATGCCGTACTTCGCCATGGTGTAGGCGAGGTGGGCGCCAAACCAGTTGGGCTCCATGTCGAGTGGTGGTGAGAGCGTCAAGATGTGCGGATTCTCGGATTGTTCCAAATGCGGGAGGCAAGCACGCGAGCAGGCGAACGTCCCGCGCGCGTTGACCTGGTGCATCAAGTCAAACCGCTTCATCGGCGTCGCCACGGTCTGGGTCAGCGAGATCGCGCTCGCGTTGTTGACAAGGATATCGATCCCGCCGAAGTGTTCGACCGTGCGCGCAACCGCGGCCGCGACTTGCTCGTCGTCACGAATGTCCGTGGCCAATGGCAACGCGTTACCGCCCGCCGCTTCGATCTCTGCCGCGGCAGTGTGGATCGTGCCCGGCAAGACTCGGTGCGGACGGTCGGTCTTACCGATTACGACGACGTTGGCGCCATCCCGGGCGGCACGCAGGCCGATGGCTTTGCCGATCCCGCGGGTCGCTCCGGTGATGAACAGTGTCTTGTTTGCGAGTGTCATGCGCGCAGTCTACGTCGCGCGTCGGCGAAAAAGAAAGGTGGGCTGTGAGCGCCCCCGAGTCCCGCGGGGCCGCCGGCGCTGATGCGGCGGAAGGGCTGAGGCGGCGGAAGAGTCGGAGACTACGGGGGAAGTCGATCGTGGCGCGGCTCGAACTCGAGTCTTGTCGGGATGGGATCGCCACTGGCTCGCCGCCGACTTTGAGGGACGGGAGTGAGGTTGGCCGTCGGGGCGGCTGTTGGCAAACAAGCACGGGGTGCAACGGCGGACGGGTGCATCGGGGTCGGTCTTGATCTGTTCCGGGCGCGGGGCAGCGGGCGGGCCCGACTCCGTTGGAGATCTGGTGGGATAGGTAGATGCTTTCGCAGGCTGTGTGATTCCTCCCGGGGCTAGGAATGGTTCACCTCGTCTGGGCGAGGTCTAGTTCGTTTGACGGTGGCATGCACCTCGTCCGGGCGAGATTCGGGTGCACCGCTTGGTTGATGCGCTCTCGTTTGACGGGCCCCATTGTCGGTAGACACTGCGTCGCACGATGCTGCGTCGCGGGATACTGCGTCGCGTGATACCGGGGTCGCGTGATACCGGGGTCGCGGCTCGCGCACCCCGGTTGGTTGATGGTCGGGGCTCGACGACATCCGCGACGCGGCGATCTTCGAACGCATGAATTCAGTTCCGAACTCCCGTTCCGCATGCCAAGCGTTGTGAGTTGGGCAGAGGGCTCCCAGGTTGATCTCGTCATTCGAGCCGTCCTTGCTGAATGGGATCTGAAGACCCGTCCGCGCACCGCAGCGAGGCTGGTCAGAGCCGACGAGTTCGCACCGATGCCCGGCTTGGTGCAGCACTCGCTCACGTATTTCACTCGGAATGTAGCGGGATCGTTCGGTGGACTTCGCAGAGTCCAATCCCTCCGCGCCGGGTGAAAACTCGTCCGGACGAGGTGACTCCGTCGGAGTATTCGAGGATGACGTCGACGACGGGACTGTGCAGATTCCTGTGTAAGTGGCCATGGATTAGAATCCCGGAAAGGGGATACCCATGGCGAAGAAGAAACAGAACGCAGACGTCGATGCTCT
>JAJFFE010000395.1 GCA_021776775.1 Planctomycetota bacterium
CGACCCTGCTCGACAACCTGCCGAACCGCGTCGACCTTGAACTCGTTGGTGTACTTCCGTCTGGGTTTCCCCATTGCTCACGTCCTTCCGGGGAACCATTATCCCCTTTTAGGCCGTGTCCACAATTCCCAGGGAAGCTCAAATCGTTGTATACGTGCCACCGTTCTCCTTCGCGAGTCGCTTGAGGAAGTCGACCATTTCGCGCGAGTCTGGGCTGACGGCGTTACTGTATTTAGATCCGGGCGGCCACTTGCCCGCGCCCTCGAACCCGAGGGTGAAGATGCGGATCTTCTTCAGCCTATTCAACGTTCGCACTCGCTTGATGATCTTGTTGGCGAGTTCGGACTGTCCGGCCTGAGTGTTCTTCTTGGTGGGGGCGCCGTCAGACAGCAGGATGATCGTATCGACGTCGCGGTCTTTGAACGCTTGTTCGAGAGCCTCATCGGTGTGGGTGGCGTCATCGGCGTCGAGCCTGGCGATCCACTTGGCCGCACCAGACTTGCTGCCCGAGTTGACGGGCGCCAACGACTTCCGGAGGCTGTTCACCTGCGAGTTGTAGGCGATCACGTTGAACTTCGACCCGCTCGCCAACTTACGAATGGCACCGATCAACTGGATCTTCGTGCGGCGAATTCGCTGCCGCAGTTGCCACGCCGATCCCGATCCGCCCGCTTCGCCGCCTTCGTCCCACTTGGTCATGGAACCGGATATATCGATCACGAAGACGACGCGACGACTCACGATCTCCAGGTCGAAGAACGTCGGTGAGTTGACCTTCCTGCGGGCGACGCCGGTGGTGCCGGACGCCTTGCCAAGGTTCTTGGGGTCGACCTTCGCGTGGTTCGACTCCCAGAAGTTTCGCCAGTCCTCGACTGTCTCGAAGTCGTAACCGGTCAGCGACACCAGCACCCGCCGGGCGTTGTACGAAATCGTGCCCTTTGCGATGCCCTTCTCGTTGAGAAGCTCAATCAGAGCGGGAACGGCTTTCTTCGAACGGCGCGAGTTCGCGACGTCCATGGCGTTGCGCAGTACCAACTCACTCTTGTGGCCCAAGGCGAGGACCAACCACTCTTCCGAGACGTCGTCGTCCAGAACTTCTGCGACAGCGACGAGCGCAGCGAGCTTGAGGCTGGGGGTCCTTCGAGAATCCAACAGTTCCCGAAACGCAGTGTCGAGCTTGGCCGAGCCGAGCGCCTTCAGAACCGAGAGCCCCGTGTCAAAGATCGCCGCCGAGGCGATGCCGCCCATCACGTCGAGCACGAGCCCGATCGACTCGTCATCCGGCGAACTGCCCAGTTCCCCGAGGAGCGCAGCGACTTCCACCTCGTCACCGGACTTGAGGGCCCGTCGCATGCGCTTGCTCCAGTCGCCATCGACGGCGGTCGTGGCGCTGTTCGCGACGGTAACTCCGACGAAGACTCTGGGAGACGCCTCTAGTATCGGCACGGCTAACGCGGCGACAAGCAACCCCGCACCCAGGGCGCACACGAGTCGAGCCTTCGAAAACGGGTGAATCACGGGAGACGGCCTTTCGATCGGTGGAGAAGCTAGTCTAGAGACACCGCCGACACGACGGCAAGAAACTTCGCCGTACGTCGCCCCCCTCAAGTGTACGGCGATCAGTGTACGGCTCAGTGTACGGCTCGAGGAAGGCGACTGTGGGGCCGAATCCTCCGCGGCCGCCCGCAACGACTACGACTTCCTCGGCCAACGGGTTAGAGTCGTCACGTTCACGCGAATCCCGAGGTCCCCATGCACCCAGCTCCGTCGCGGTCGGCCGAACTCACTGAGACGATCCGATCGCAGTTTCTCCTCGATCCGCACACGACCTTCCTCAACCACGGATCGTTCGGGGCGTGTCCGCGCAAAGTACTCGACGTCCAGCGTGATATCCGACACCGAATGGAACAACAGCCGGTCCGGTTCTTCATGCAGCGCTACTTCCCGCTGCTGGATGCGGCGCGGCTGGAGCTCGCGAACTTCGTGAACGTCGACCCCGACCGATTAGCGTTCGTTCCTAATGCGACCACCGGGGTGAGTACGGTACTTCGCTCCCTCGACCTAGAACCCGGTGACGAGTTGCTCACCACCAGCCACGACTACCCGGCGTGTCGCAACGCGCTGGAATTCGTCGCCGAGAAGCACGGTGCGCAAGTGGTGGTCGCCGACGTTCCGTTCCCCGATTGCGACGACGACTCAATCGTTCAGGCCGTCGTCGACCGAGTGACGCCGCGTACGCGGCTCGCGCTGATCGACTGGGTTTCATCGTTCACAGCGATGGTATTTCCCGTCGAGACGCTCGTCGCCCGGTTGAACGACCTCGGTGTCGAGACTTTGGTCGACGGGGCCCATGCGCTCGCCATGATTGACGTGGACCTCGACTCGGTTCGTCCGACCTACTTCGTCGCCAACTGCCACAAGTGGCTATGCAGTCCAAAAGGTGCCGGCATCTTGGTCGTCGATGCCCGAGCCCAGTCCAAGATTCGCCCGCTATCGATCAGCTTCGGCTCGACCATTCCCATAGAAGATCGCTCCGTGTTTCAGCGTGAGTTCGACTGGCAGGGAACCATCGATCCCAGCCCGTTCATTGCCGCGGGAAAAGCGATCGACTTGATGGCGACGATGGTCCCCGGAGGTTGGCCAGCAATCCGCCAGTACAACCACAACCTCGTCTGCTATGGCCGTGATCGAATTCTAGCGACCCTCGGAGCCGACGCCCCTATTCCAACGGATCAGCTCGGGTCGATGGCGTCGATTCCCCTGCCCGACGCTGAGCCACGGCCGGCGTCCGGCTATCTGCCTTCGGACGCACTCTACGAAGCGCTGGTGGCGCGCAAGTTCGAGGTACCGGTGTTCCAATGGCCGGTCGCCCCGCGCCGTTGGCTTCGCATCTCGGCGCAGATCTACAACGAGCCGCAAGACTACGATCGGCTGGCGGTCGCGGTGCGCGAGTCGCTGGCCTCCGGGTAATTGACCAGAGCGCGGCGCGGGATCTTTCGATCTTCGCCTCGTGATCGAGATTTCGCCGCGCGAACACCCCCCCTCGACGCTTTCATTGTCGTGCAAGGACGAGGAGAGCGCGATGAGAGAAGCGGACCGCCCGAACGACGACAGACGCTCAGACCTCGGTCGCGTGGACTCCGACGGTCCTTCTCAGTTCGACGGTCCTTCTCAGTTCGACGAGCCAACGCGACCGGTCAGCCACCCGCCGATCTACATCGGTATCATCGCTCCCCGCCGGCACGAACGTTTCACACACGGCCCCACCGTGAGTGACCAGTGCGGGCGGCTTCGAGCCGCCACCCCGGTCGACGCCGAACTCGAAACTACCCTCTGGCGATCGACGTCGACGTGGCTGATCCCTTTTGCGTACGGCCCGTTCGACATTCTGTAGCGAAGTGACCAGTGGAACTACAACAGGCGTTGCCACGCGGCAACGCCTGTTGTTCGTTCTACGCCGTCGTCAACCGCTCAGGGGCAGGTCGGGAACGTACACCCGAGAAGATCCAGACTCAGGTCCCGACCGCAGGAGGGGAAGGGTGACGCCGGGTCCGGCGTTCCTATCACGAACAGACTCGCGAGCGCGAACACCGGATCCGACAGATCGAAACCGCCGTCGTCGTTGGCGTCGGCCGCGTCGAGACAATCCGGGGCCGGACTGAACGGCACGAAGAGCGAAAACAACGAAGCGACGGGATCGCTGATGTCGAACTGAAAGTCACCGTTGGTATCGCCGCGGATGAACTCTCGACCTTCGACGAAGGGGAAAGCGCCCAAATCGGGCTCGCTGCCGTCGGGATCGAACGGCGTGACCGGATCACCTGCGTCGATACACGGGGACCCCACCGTGAGACGAAAGTCGCCTTGCACGGGATCAGCGAAGAGTGGATCGCCGACGACCATTTCGAACCCTGCGAAGCCGCCCTCCACGAGAGAGTATCGAGCTTCGATCGATCCCGACTCTTGATCGAGCGGCGTCGACCCGTTGTTCCAGAAGATCGAGTTCGACACCGTCGCTCCCGCGGCGAACGCGTAGAGACCACCGGCCGTGCCGCTTCCCGCTTCGTTGTCGACGAACGTACAGTGATCGATTTCGCTGCCGCTACCGAACAACCCTCCCGCGATGAACCCGCCCCCCACGTCGGACGCTACGTTCTGCCAGAACACGCTCCGCTCGACCCGCATCGATTCTTCACCAGCGATCGCGCCTCCGCTATCTGCGCTGTTGCCTTGGAACCAACAGTCAGAGACAAGGCTGTCGACCTCCGTCACCATGAGCGCTCCGCCCAAGCCGACGGCGTCGTTGCCGAAAAACTGACAGTCGTTGACGCTGGTCAGCGCTCCACTCAGACGAGCGCCGCCGCCGAACGCAGACGCGTTGCCCTCGAACAAACAACTGCGTATCGCGACGGTGCTCGTCACTTCGTCCACGAAGAGTCCACCGCCGGAAATGAGCGCCGAATTGCCGCTGAAGGTGCACTCGAAGATGAGTGCCGCCCCGTTGAAGATCGATACGCCACCCCCTAGTGCGCACCCGCCGTTATCGATGAATTCGCATTGGGCGACGTTGGCCAAGTCGACGTTGTCTCTCAGCGACAGGCCTGCCCCGCGATTGATGGCGGAGTTGCCGATGAAGCGGCAGGATTCGAAGGTCGGCGATGCTTCCACGCAGATGGCCCCGCCACCCGTACCCTCGGTGAGACCCGGTGCGATAGAGCCGGTGCCGCCCGTCAGAGTGAACCCGCGAATAACGGTGGACGGGCCCTCTCCGTCGAGGCAGATCACGCAGCTAGCGAGCATCGACCCGAGCGTCTGCTCACTCCCATCGATGGTCGTCACCAGAGACCCGTCGGCTGACTCGAGAACGATCGCTTTGCCGTAGAGTCGCACGTTCTCGGAGTACACCCCGGGGCCAACGACGATCGTGTCCCCATCGTTGGCGGCCGCGACCGCCGCTGTGATCGTGTCGAAGTCCTGCGGAACGAGTAACGTCGACTGCGCCTCAGCACGGGCGACGGTGAAGCACGCAGCGATGAAAGCGACCAGGAAAGCGAAACGGTGCATTCGGATCCCACTCTCGCAAAGAGGAGGTCCCCCCCGAACGCTTGCCAATCTCTGCGACCCAGCCGAGGAAGTCAAAGAGAAGACGGGCGCCGTCCCCCCTTCGACGGTCAACCCGCCTACCCTTCGCCGCCCGGGCCCGGCTCCTGTTTCGTGGGCTCCAGGGGGTAGTAGTTCGCATATTTGGGATGTTCAGTTACCCGCTTGCGAGTTTCCGGCGGCAACGCCCGAAAGAACTCGGCCCAAGCTCGGGTCAACTCCGTTCGGATGCTGATCTTGCTGGTCGACTCTCCCATTCGGCTCGCGAGCTCTTTCCTAAGCTCAATCCAGGCCTTGATCTCAGCGTACATTTGCGGCGGGAACCACGACTCGACGCGGTGCCAGTCCTCACCAATCTCACGGGGTCGTCCAGGGGACGCGGGCATGCTTCTCTTCTTCTTGATCATGGCGTGATCGCCGATTTTTCCCCGGCGGAATTCCTCTTGAACCGAGGTCTGGGGTCGAGAACAATTGGCTGCGGTTCAGAGGCGAATCCCATGGATTCACTTGGATAGTGAAACGGCACACTAGGTGAAACCAGCGAGTGACGAACGCGCTGCGTCGGAAGGCACCCCGACGGACACCGAACGGATCTGCTGTCGGATGTCTGTCCGGCGACGATTGCGATGAAGTTGATCATCATTTGACAACGCCTCTGATCACGTGAGAACAAAACGAACGAACGCGAACGCGAGTGCGGTTGGCTGGCTGCGCGCGGGACTTCGATGAACTGTGAGACGATCGGGTCTTCAACGTTGCTTGCGTCGACTGACATTTCCGACTCACCATGAGGGGTTCTTCTTTCACGACTCCCCACGCGGGGAGCATCGAGTTGAGAAGTCCCCGAGTCGAAAGTCGACGCGGACACTAGCGCCGTCGAAGGAATGACCCAGTGAGATCCGCACGTGTGCGCACGTAAACATCGCACCGCGCGTAACCTTACTGGCGCTTCTGCGTGAATCTTCATCGATGCAGTTGTCGACAACGGCGGCCTCAGCCGAAGTTGGTTGGGGGTTTTCGAAGGCGCGGCGGACAAGACGAGTTCCTGCAGCAAGCCGGAGTGTGGCTCCCTGCCGAGATCACACCGGCGGGACCTCGCATCCCCGCCGTGGCCACCTGGTTTCCATCTCGCGAAGACGCGATCCGCTCGGTTCGAAAGCTCGGCATCCGACAGCCGGTTCGGATTCGGGAAATCCAGTAGCCACGCGCCGCGAGCAGACCGACCGGCTCAACTCTGCCGAGTCGCACCGGGGTGCGAGATCCCACGATCGAAGAGATAGACCCGGCGTTGTATTGACCCGCACGCGCCCGTTCGGGCAGGATCGGAGAACACACTCCGACCGGACATCCGACATCCTCAATCGAGCGATGTCGCCTCGCCTTTGAAGGAGAACCTCCTGGAACTCGCCATTCACACTTGGATGCGCGCCGAATCCATCGAGACCGCCATTCGGCGGATCGCCCCCCTCGGCTACAAATCCCTAGAGATCAGTGGCGAGCCCGAGCGGCACGACACCACCGACATTCGCCGCCTGCTACAGGAGCACAGCATTCGTTGCTTCGGGACCGTGACCCTGATGCTCGGCGAGCGCAACCTGCTCGCGGCGGACAGCGGGCAGCGAGCTCGCTCGGTGCGGTACGTCAAGGACTGCATCACCATGGTTCACGAGCTCGGAGGGGAAGAAATTTCGATCGTGCCGGGGACCGTGGGCAAGATCACTCCTGATTCGACCCCGGATAAAGAGTGGCAGTGGGCAGTCGATACTCTGAAGGAAATCTACGACCACGGCCTGAAGAGCGGCGTCAAACTCGGCATCGAGCCGATCAACCGCTTCGAGACGTACTTCATCAACCGAGGTGATCAAGCCATTGCTCTAGCGGAAGCGGTCGGCCCCGAGTGCGGCGTCTGCCTGGACATCTTCCACATGAACCTGGAGGAGACCGACGTTCACGACGCGATTCGTCGCGCGGGAGACCGGCTCGTCGATTTCCATGTCGCGGACAACAACCGATTCGCTCCCGGCATGGGACATTTCGACTGGGTCGCGATCGTCGCGACGCTCAAGGAGATCGGCTACGACGGGCCGCTCTCGGTCGAGTTCTGTCCGCCGGTCGATCGCACGCCGGCCGACCCACACCCTGACGCGATCGACACCGACCCACCGGACATCAGTCCCGAACAAAAGAAGTACCTCGAAGAACACGGTTCCAGCATGATCAGTGAGACGTTCTACACGTCGCTAGTCGAAACCTCGGCCAAGACATTGTTGCCGCTCTTATGAGTTTGATCATCCGAGCCATCGAAGCGCGCTGGATTCGTTGCCCGATCCCCCCGGAGAGGCAGCACGTTTCCGACTTCGGACGCATCGCCACGTTCGACATGGCGTTGGTCCAGGTCACGACCGACGACGGACTGGTAGGCTACGGTGAGGCCAAAGGGGCGGTCGGTAGCGCCGGTGAGTGCGCGTCGTTAGTGACATGCATCGAGCGAGAACTCGCCCCGCAACTCATCGGACGCGACGCTCGAGACATCACCAGGCTTTGGGAAACGCTCTACAACGGAACTCGGGATCACTACGCGCTGTCACGAGGTCGTGGCTTTCCCGCCCTACCGCGTCGAGGCACCACGGTGGCCGCGATCGGCGCCATCGACATTGCTCTCTACGACTTGGTGGGCAAGTCGCTCGGAGTTCCCGTCGTGCAGTTACTCGGCGGCTCGTGTCGTGACTCCATGCCCGCGTACGCCAGTGGCGGCTGGGCCGACGTCGACCACATCGGCGAACAGCTCGCGGGGTACACCTCGCACGGTTTCCGTGCGGTGAAGATGCGAGTCGGCGTCATGGACGGCCGAGTCGAAACGAGCATCGCGCGCGTCCGAGCCGCTCGGGAACGGCTCGGCCCCGACGTCGACATCATGGTGGACAGCCACGGAACGTTCAGCGTCCCCGAAGCGAAGCGATTCGCCCGCGCCGTCGAGGATTGCGGCCTGCGGTGGTTCGAAGAGCCGATCAACTGCGACGACACCGCCGGCTTGGCCGACGTCCGCAACGCCACTTCGATCCCGATCGCCGTCGGCGAGAGTGAGTTCACTCGATTCGAGTTGCTCAACTTCCTTCGCCTCGGCGCGGTCGATGTCCTGCAACCAGACACCGCGATCGTCGGGGGAATCACCGAAGCACACCGAATCGGGCAACTCGCCCACGCGTTTCAGCGCGAACTTGCGCCCCACTTATGGGGGTCCGCGGTATCGTTCGCGGCGGGACTGCACGTCGCCTTCGCTTCCCCGGCCGCGGTCGTTCTGGAATACTCACTCGGCGCAAACCCACTCCTCCATGAGCTGATCGAAGAGTCGTTCACCGCCACCGACGGCAACTTGCCGTCGCCCACCGCTCCCGGGCTGGGAGTGACGCTCAAGCAAGACTTCATCGACCAATTCACCGTGAGGGAATAAGCGACCGTCCCGGTGACTTAGCGCAAGGCTCGACGCGAGAGGCCAAACCATGCCCCGTATGCTGCGAATCAATCACATCGCGTTAGTGGTGGACGATCTGACCGAAGCGTGTCGCTTCTACGAAGAAGAGTTCGGCCTCGAGGCGTTACCGGCGTTCAAATTCGACTACCCGGCTCAGTTCTACAAGATCAACGACGAGCAGCAGCTCCATCTCACGGAGTGGCAAGACAAACCGTCGTTTCGGGGACACGTCTGCATTCAGGTCGATGACTTCTGCGACTGCTTCCGCCGCATGAAAGCGCGCGGCGCGATCGATGTCACCCCGTGGGGTAACGTGCGTCGGCTGCCGGACGGCGGAATGCAGATGTTCGTCAGAGACCCGTCGAACAACTTGGTCGAAATCAGTTGCTCGCCGGACACGGCCATCGATCCGACCCTCTTCGCGGACGACTTGGTCGACGCGGAGCCGGGCCCGTACGTCTCGGGACGCAACGACGCCCGCGGTCTCCAGAGCGACGACGCCAC
>JAJFFE010000396.1 GCA_021776775.1 Planctomycetota bacterium
CGCCGCTCGTGCCGCACCACGGGGTCTCGTTTCGGGGCGTGTCGTTCACATTCGACGACTCGAGCGAGGCGACCCTCCACGACATCACGTTCGATCTTCCGGAGGGCGGAACCCTCGGTGTCGTCGGCCCGACCGGGAGCGGCAAGACAACCCTGCTCAACCTGGTGGCGCGGATTTACGATCCCACGACGGGCGCGGTGTCGTTGGGGGGCCGAACGCTGCCGGGGATCCCCCTCGACGAGCTGACGAACCACATCGGAGTCGTGCCGCAGGAAGCGTTCTTGTTCTCCACGACGATCGAGCGCAACGTCGCGCTCGGCTCGGCGCGGGTCGACGATCGGCTCGTGCACGAAGCCGCCACCGTCGTTCGCATCCACGATGAGATCACCGAGTTTCGCCACGGGTACCGGCAGCGCGTCGGCGAGCGCGGCATCACGCTCTCCGGTGGGCAGAAGCAACGAATCGCCTTGGCGCGGGCCCTGATACAACGCCCGCCGGTGTTGATCCTCGACGACGTGCTTTCCGCGGTGGATGCGGACACCGAGGCGTCCATTCTCGACGGACTGGCAAATTGGACGGATGAGCAAACGGTGCTCATTGCGAGCCACCGTATTTCCAGCGTTCGCCACGCCAACTTGATCCTGGTGCTCGACGAGGGGCGCGTCGTCCAGCGAGGAACGCACGACCAGCTCACGAATCAGCCCGGCTTCTACCGTGATTTGCATCAACGCCAAACGCTCGAAGACGAACTGGAGAATCTGTGATGACAGACTCCGATCGTCAGGAGAGTCCACCCGAACGCGCCGACGTGGAGGATCTCGAGCACGAGTTCCACGCCGAGGATGTTCTCGACAAGCCGTTCGACCGTGGCCTGACCAAGCGACTCTTGCGTTACGTGATTCCGTACCGCCGCCTCGTCGTGCTGTCACTACTCCTGATTCTCACGAGCACCGGGCTGGCGCTGCTCGCTCCTATTTTCGTCAAAGAAGCGATCGACGGTCCGCTGGCGTCGGGTGACGCGATTGTCTCCCCGGGCTTCGCGTGGTTGGGCGAGTTGTTCCGGTTGCCTATGCCGGGCGATGCGTCCGACGACAATTCGGGTCGTGGGTCGTGGCTCATCTTGATCGTCGTCGTTTACGCTACTTCGCTTGCCCTTCAGTTCATCGTGCGCTACCTGCAAGCGGTGGTCATGAACCGGACCGGTCAGAGCGTGATGCGGGACCTCAGGGTCGAGCTGTTCGCGCACCTGCAACGGCAATCGGTGTCCTACTACCAGAAGAACCCGGTCGGTCGCTTGGTGACGCGGGTGACGTCCGACGTCGAAGCGCTGAACGAGCTGTTCACATCTGGCGTGGTCAACCTCTTCGGCGACCTGCTGACGATCGTCGGCATCGCGGCGATCATGTTCTATTACAACCCGACGCTCGCCCTGATCGCTCTATCGGTATCGCCCTTATTGGCCGGTGTGACTTTCCTATTTCGCACCATGGCGCGAAAGCACTACCGAGAGATTCGGCGCCGTATCGCCTTCCTGAGCTCGTACACGCAGGAATCGATCACCGGGCTCGGGATCATTCGAATGTTCGGGCAACAGGAATCTCGCGCGCGCGGGTACGAGACGATCAACGAGGGGTACCTGATCGCCTACCTCCGATCGATCTTCTGGTACGCAATCTTCTTCCCCTCGGTCGAGATCCTCTCGGTGGTGGCGTTGGCTCTGGTCTTGGTTTACTCCGCCGGTCATATCGACGCGGGGACACTACGCCTCGGCGACTTCTTCCTATTCTGGATCTACCTCCAGCGGTTCTTCGAGCCGGTTCGCGACTTGGCCGAGAAGTACAACGTGCTGCAGGCCGCGATGGCGTCGTCGGAACGAATCTTCGGAATCCTCGACCATGACGACACGCTCGAAAGCGGGACGACCCCCGTCACTGAGCTGGAGTCGAAGATACGGTTCGAGGATGTCTCGTTCGGCTACGATCCCGACAAGCCGGTGCTGCGCGGAGTATCGTTCGACGTGGCCAAGGGTGAGACGGTGGCGCTCGTCGGCGCGACGGGTGCCGGGAAGAGCACTGTCGTCAACCTGCTGCTCCGGTTCTACGACCCATCGTCGGGTCGGATTACGATCGACGGCGTCGATATCCGAGAGGTCGAACTCGACGCGCACCGTCAGCGGTTTGGCTTGGTCCTCCAGGACGTGAGTGTCTTCACCCGCTCGGTTCGCGAGAACATCGACCTCGACCGCGATCTTCCCCGGGCGGCGATCGAGGCGGCTTCGCGCGACGTCAACGTGCAAAAGTTCGTCAATCGTCTCGAGGGTGGCCTCGACGCCCCCATGCGCGAACGCGGGGAATCGCTCTCCTCAGGGGAGCGGCAGCTGCTGTCCTTTGCGCGTGCGCTCGCCGGCCAACCGGACGTTCTGGTGCTCGATGAGGCGACTAGCCATATCGATACGAACACCGAGGAGTTGATCCAAGAGGCGCTCGACAAGCTCGTCACCGGTCGTACGAGCGTCATCATCGCTCACCGGCTGTCGACGATTCGCTCGGCCGATCGAATCCTAGTCTTTCATCATGGCGAACTTAGAGAGCAAGGGAACCACCGCGCTCTCATGGACCTAAACGGGATCTACGCTCGCCTGTACCGATTGCAATTCGCGGGCACCCAGCAATAATCCTCCTCCAATCCCACCCCTGGGACTTCGCGCAATGAACCTGCCTACAATCGAGAACCATTCATGAGACGCATAGATCACTACCTCTCTCGGCTCGTCGAGGAAGACCGACTCGCCTTCTACGAAGCGCTAGTCGACTTTTCCGATTCCGAAATCGCGCCGAAGGTTCTCGGGTGGGAACGCGCCGGCCAGATGCTTCCCGACGATGTCATCGCCCAGATGGGTAACCTCGGGTTGTTCGGTGTATCCGTCGATGAGAACTACGGCGGTCAAGGTGGCGGAATGACGGAGTTGGTCCTCATGGGCCTCGCACTCTCCTACCACACCCACTCCGCTGCGATCACCCCGGGGGCCGCGGTATCCCTGGGAACCAAGCCGCTCGACCGATTCGGCAGCGAAGCGCAGAAGAAGGAACACCTGCCCGACCTCGCCGCCGGTAAGCGCATGTTCGTGTTTGGCCTCTCCGAGCCGGGACGCGGATCCGATGCCGCCAACCCCGAAGTGGTGGCCGAGAAGGTGGGCGACTCGTGGCGGATTCGCGGCGAGAAGTGCTGGTCGACGAACGCCAAGTGGGCGAGCCACGTGATCGTGCACGCCATGACGAACCCCGAGGGGCGCAACGGTCATCGCTCGACCTGTTTCATCGTTCCCATGGATCGCGAAGGCGTCGAGTACTCTGAAATGAGCGGCAAGACAGTGTGGAAGCAGTCGTCGACGGGATCGATCGGGTTCGACAATGTCGAAGTGTCCGAGGCGGATATCCTGGGCGAGCTCCACGAAGGCTTCCGGGTCATGATCACCACTTTGAACGGCGGACGGCTGTTCATCGCAGGCCTGGCGCTGGGCTCACTCGCCTGCGCGCTCGACATTGTCCGGAAGTATGTCCAGGAACGCGTTCAGTTCGGGAAAAGCCCGATCGTGCGATTCCAGCGGGTTCAGGACGTTATCCTCGAGATGGACCTCGCGCTCGAACGCAACATCACGTGGTTGATGCATCTCGTCGCCGCGCACGACGCCGGCACCATCGAGCGCGAGCAAGCGGCGAAGGTGAAGATCGATTGCTCACGAGTGGCGTCGCAGCTACTTCTCGAAGCGATGGAGATCTGCGGCGGGGTCGCGTGCCTCGACGAGTTTGGTCTCGCGCGTCACCACAACGATCTATTCGTGACCCGCGTCGGCGAAGGCTCCAACCGAGCCCTCATGTCGTTTGCCGTGCGACCGCTCGTTCCCGATTCGGCGAGCTTCCTCCAGTAGTACGGGTCTACGGCGCCGCGGGTTCGTTCGGTGCGTTCGTCGACCGAAGTAAAGACAACTGACTCGAAAAGGATTCACTCATGGCTGACATCACCCTCGAACAAGCACATATGGCCATCGAGGCTGCGCTCAATAAATCGAAGGAAATCGACACCAAGATGGATATCGCCGTCGTCGACGCCGGCGCCAACCTGAAGGCGTTCGTCCGAATGGACAATGCTTGGATCGGCTCCATCGATATCGCGATCAAGAAAGCGTGCACCGCGCGCTACTTCGACATGAACACCGGCGACATCGGTGGCCTGTCGCAGCCCGGCGGACCGCTCTACAACATCGAGCATTCCAACGGTGGGCTGATCACGTTCCCTGGCGGGGTGCCGATCAAGAACAAGGCTGGCGAGATCATCGGAGCGATCGGCGTCTCCGGAAGCTCGGTCGAGAACGATCACACGGTCGCCGCCGCGGGCGCCGGCGCGATCTAGATCGCGTCGATCGATCGCTGGCAAAAGAAAAGGGCTCCCCAACGGGGAGCCCTTTTTCGATGGTGGCGAGCCTCACCGTCGTGCAGCTTCTTGCCCTACGGGCAGGGAGGGAAGCTGACACAGTCGAGAAGATCGGCGGTCGGATCCGGGCCGCACATGGGGTGCGGAGCTGGAATCGGCGCGCCGGCGCCGAACAGGTTCAGCAATCCAGCGATCGCGTCTGCAATGTTCTCTGCCCCGTCGTCGTTCATGTCACACGCGTCGTGACACGGCGGAGAGAACGACGAGCCGAACAGGAAGCCCAGCAGGCCGATGATGTCGCTGAGGTCGAAGGTTCCGTTGGCGTTGCAGTCACCACGGACGAAGGTCGCCGGCGGTGCGATCACCGTGACCGTGCAGCAGATCTCGTCGATCAGCACGCCCGCGGAGTCGTACGCTTTGACGCACAACTCGTGCGGTCCCGCCGGCACCCCGGTAATCGTCACGGACTCGTCCGCGCCGGCGACCGTCGTCCACAACACGCCGTCGACGCAGATTTCGATCGAGGCGTACGCGCCGCCATTGGTCCACGCCAGCGCTACGTTGCTACTGCCGAAGATCGGATCGCAACCGAGATCCGATGGACCGGGGATGCCCGGCACAACCACGGTGCAGCACTCTTCGCCGAGAAGCGATCCCGCGGCGTTGTACGCCTTAACGCAGATCTCGTGCGGACCGGCGCTGAGACCCGTGACGGTGAAGAACGTCTCCCCGCCGGGCAGCGTTGCCACCACTACGCCGTCGACGCACACTTCGATCGACGCGTACCCGCCGCCATTAGTCCACGCCATGGCGACGCTCGCCGTTGCGAAGATCGGATCGCAGTTGAGGTCCGACGGGCCAGGAATCCCGCCCCCGCCAACCGTGCAGCACTCTTCGCCGAGCAGCGTCCCGGATGAACTGTACGCCTTGACGCAAATCACGTGTGGACCAGAGCTGAGCCCGGTCACCGTGAAGAACGTGGCGGACCCGGGGAGCGTGGCGACGACCACGCCGTCGACACAGATCTCGATCGACGCGTACGCGCCGTTGTTGGTCCACGCCATGGCGACGCTCGCCGTGCCAAAGATGGGATCGCAGAAGAGGTCGGACGGACCCGATCCCGGAACCGTGACCGTGCAGCAATCTTCGCCGATCAACGTGCCGCTCGGCGTGAACGCCTTCACACAGATGTCATACGTTCCGGTCGAGATCGGAGTGATGGTGTAACTCGTCGCTGTGCCCGGCAGCGTTGCTACGACGAAGCCGTCCACGCAGATCTGGATCCCCCCGTAGCCGCCGTTGTTCATCCACGCCAACGCCACTTGCGATGTCCCGGCGATCCAATCGCAGAGCAAGTCGCTCGGCGGAGCGGTCGGTCCCGGCAACACGACCCCACAGCAAACCGGCGCTACGGCGATTCCACCCACGAACGCCTCTACGCACAGAATGTGACTGCCCGGCCCGAGCGCCGGAGCGACGAAGAACGTATCGGTGCCCGGCAGCGTCGCGACGACGGTGCCGTCGACGGTAATGTTGATCGACGAGTACGCGATCGGATTGCTCCACGCCATGGCAACGTTACTGCTACCGGCAATCGGATCGCACCCCAGCATTCCCGGCGGCGGAGGGGGCGGCGCAAGCTGCACATCGCAACACGTTTGTGGGAGCGCCGCCGCCGCGATTGGGGCGACGCACAGCGTGTGGAGTCCCGGCCCGAGCCCGGTTACGGTGTACGCGCTCGTGCCCGGGGGCAGAGTGGTATCCAGCGCTCCGTCGACGAAGATTTCGATCCCGCTGTAAGGACCGTTGTTGGTCCAGGTCATGGCGACATCGCCCGACCCAGGAATGGGGTTACACGTCAGAGCGGTCGCCGCGGATTGCGCTTGCGCGGCCGCGCTGATGACCATCGTCAGAAGCAGAGCGGCGCCGAGGTGCCGAAGCGACGAAGCAACGCCAACGGGGTGATGCGGTTGTGACATCGTAAGAGAATCCCTCCGAGAAGAGTGGGCTTGAACCCCACGGCTGAACCCTTCACGACGGGGCTCAACGGGGGTCGACAACCGTGCAATCCGGATCGCACAGCGACTCGGACAGGGATTCTGAGAATTGAACATCGACCAGGGGAAACCGAGGAGGGAAGCCATGGCGGCGCGAACGACCGAAGGCGTACTGCAAGTTGGAGATAAGACGTCGTCCTGGATCCGCCAAGGAACGGTTTCTTCGCGTCCCTTGGTGCTCTTGGCGCACGGAGCCGGTGCGCCCTACACCCACCCCTTCATGGAGAAGACGGCCGAAGGACTCGTGAAGCGCGGTTGCTGCGTGGCGCGGTTTCACTTTCCGTACATGGAGGAGGTCCACCTACACGGAAAGCGTAAGCCGCCGAACACCGCCAAAGTCCTGCTAGCCACATGGGAGGCGATGCTCGAAGTCGCCGAAAGTTGGAAGAATCACGGCGCCATCGTGATGGCAGGCAAGTCGATGGGCGGCCGCATGGCCTCCATGCTCCTCGCCGAAGGTCGCGCCTCTAGCGCCGCCGCCGCGGTCTACCTCGGCTACCCGCTGCACGCCCCCGGCAAGAGCGACAAGCTGCGCAAAGATCACCTTGAGCAAGTCCCCGTCCCGCAGCTCTTCGTGTCGGGAACGCGAGACAACTTGGCCAAGCTCGAACTGTTGGAGCCCATCGTGAAATCGATCCGCAAAGCGAAGCTCCACATCGTCGATCGCGGAGACCACTCCCTAGCACCGACACGCAAGGACCCCTTCGCCGGCATGGACGACTGGCTCGACGTGGTCGCGGCGTTCATCGACAAGCACGCGTGACCGAGAAGGACGATCAACCCACGCGCCGCATGCATCCCGCTGCTCGGGTGACGCTCGTTGTCTTGGGGATCCTCCTCATCTACGCCGGGATCCGCATGATCGATGTCATGATCTTTCATGGCGTTCTCATGCTCGTGTGTGGGGTGGCGATTATCGTGGTGGGGTCGATTGGCGCACAGCCGGACGACTAGCCTTGCTGTCCGGATTGGGTTAGTCACTGCCAGGAGCGTGTGATAACCGGTCCAACGATCGCGGGCTCTAATCGCTTGGCGTTCTCGAGCAGCCGTTGGAATTCGTCCGACAGATCCTGCGACCGGACATCCGTTCGCAGCGGACGCATATCGATCACGCGGTACTCTCCGTCGACGTACTTGATGTGGTAGTCCGAGCCATCGGAACCGATGGTCTGACGCGCGTGCTCGTAGGCGAGGGCGTCTTCGAGAAACGGCTCGTAGCGGCCGCGATCCAGCTCCTCAGCGATGTACTCTTTCGTGAGCAGATCCATGTCGTATCGATTGAGTAGGAACCCCTCGGCGATGCTCGCGAGCTCGGCGGTGAGCTCCTTACCTGCCGCATAGCCGGCGAGGCGGACCCGACCTCGACCTCCGCCCTCGAGCTGAAGCAGCAACTCTCCCGTTTTCATGTCGGCGCGTTCGAGGCTGGTGAGTTGATCGAAGGTAAGGAAACGGGCCGGACGCTGATCCGACGTCACGTCCGTTCGAAAGGGCGGTCGGACGTGGTCCGGCACCGAGTCGGTCGGTGAACCTGGGGACGGATCCGTCGATGACGGCGTGCCCGCAGCCACTCCCCCCAACTCCGCCTCGAGTTCTCGAATCCTGGCCTGCAGCTCTCGGCGGGTTCGACGATCGTCATCTTCTTCGGGCGAGGGAGTTCCAGCGTCGCGGGGCTCGGTGTCCAGTCCTGGGTCGCGCTCAGACGTGTCGTCTTTATCGTCCGGATCTACCCATCCGAATCGAGCCGCCACGCCGACGCCGATCATGACAAAAACCGCACCGATCGCTAGCCAACGTCCCATCGCGCGCCTCCTGCTTCAGACGAGAGGATACCCTCTTGACCGTCGCGGCCAAAACTGTCTGATTGAGAACGCTGTTCCCCCGAAACACGGAGTGAGCCCATGAACCTTCTTTATCGCATCGCTATCGGCCTGAGCCTCACGGTGGTGACCCTCAGCAGTGGCTGCCGGGCTCCGGTGGCCGACGCATCTCCGAATGGCGACGCGGTCGAGGCGGTGCTCGACCGGTTCTATCAAACCGCGTCCACCGGTGACTTCGACGGGTACTTCGATCTCTTCCACGAGGATGGCGTGTTCTTGGGCACCGACGGCGGTGAGCGCTGGACGGTGGCGGAGTTCAAGAAGTTCGCTCGGCCCCACTTCAAGGACGGCACCGCGTGGAGCTTCGAGCCCAAGACTCAGAACGTCACCCTCGGGCCGAGCGGGAGGTTCGCCTGGTTCGACGAAGTGTTGGAGTCGAAGAGCTACGGCGTGTGCCGGGGATCCGGGGTGGCGATCCGTACCGAGAGCGGTTGGAAGATCGGGCAGTACAACCTCACCGTCCCCATCCCCAACGATCTGCTCCGCGACTTCGTCGCCCGCATCCGCGGTGAGACGCAAGTCACCCGGATCATCGCGGTGCGCCACGCTGAGAAGGTCAAGACCGGTGACGATCCGGTACTGACGCCCTTGGGCCGGAAGCGAGCGAAAGCGATCGCGACCGTCCTCCGGGACGTGCCGATCGATCAAGTCTTCGCGACGCAGTTTCAGCGGACACAACTCACCGCGGGTCCCGTCGCCGCCACCCATGAGTTGAAGCCAGAGATCGTCCCCGCCGCGAAGTTCGCGCAGCTCGCGGCGCGCATCAAGAAGGACTTTGTCGGCAAGACCGTGCTCTACGCTGGCCACTCGAACACCGTGCCGCAACTCGTTCGGGCGCTCGGAGTCGAGACGGTGCCGGCGCTCGCCGACGGCGACTACGACAACGTCTTCGTGGTGACGCTGCGGCCGGGCGACGCCCCGACCGTGATGCGACTGCACGTTCCGGTTGAGGAGTAGGCTTGACCTCTCCGAACGCGCCCACTTTGGTCGAACTTGTCGCCCATGACCTTCTGTGCGGCGCGCACTTATTGACCGGCCCCTTCGCTCAGCTGCCGACCCCTGGGTCGCATGCTTGTTTGTGTTGAGCGGAAGTGCCTGTCGGCCGGAGGGCGGACGGTTATCCTCTTCGGCGGCAATCGTAACCGCGGCGCACCGTCGTAACGTAAGGGTTGGGGAATCCTTTGAGTCCATCCGAAAGTCCTCGCGGG
This sequence comes from Planctomycetota bacterium, assembly GCA_021776775.1. Lineage (GTDB taxonomy): Bacteria > Planctomycetota > UBA8108 > UBA1146 > JAJFFE01 > JAJFFE01. The sequence goes on from JAJFFE010000396.1 coordinate 9,574, forward strand.
GGTTCGCAAACTCCAGAGAGCACTGAGGTTCTGCTATCGCGAATCCGGGCGGGTGACGCGGACGCCCGTGAGCGACTCATCGGTCGAATCTTGCCGGCGCTCGAGCGCTGGGCGCGCGGGCGCGTGCCATCGGGCGCCAGAGATTTGGTCGATACCGATGACCTCGTGCAGATGACCCTACTTCGAGCGTTCAAGAAGTTGGAAGAGTTCGAGTCGCGCGGCCCCGGGGCGTTCCTGGGTTACCTGCGTCAGGCGTTGATGAACCGAATTCGCGACGAATCACGACGAGCGAAGCGGCGACCGCACCACGGCGACCTGGCCGACGTGGTCCCGGACGAGGACAGCTCGCCGTTGGCTCGCGCGATCGGGACCGAGAACCTCGAGCGCTACGAGAGTGCGCTCGAGCAGTTGCCGGACGAACAGCGTCACGCCTTCATGCTCCGGATGGAACTCGATCTCTCCCACCAGGAAGTGGCGGATGCCGTCGGGTGTCCATCTGCAAACGCTGCGCGAATGTTGGTGAGCCGCGCACTGCTCCGATTGTCCGAGGCGATGAAGGATGACGACTGAAGAACCTGGATTCGATGAATCCGACCCGCTCGGCGACCTGGCCGCACGGGTGGCCAGCGGTGAGAGTATCGATTGGAAAGATGAGACCCGTCAGCACCCTGAGCATGCAGACCAAATCTCGAGTCTTCGGCTCCTTTCGGAACTCTCCGCCGTTCATCGTCGCGCCGAACCGCCGTCCCAACGGTGGGGGCCGCTAGAGATCGTGTCACCACTCGGGCAGGGGTCCTTTGGCACCGTCGTTCGCGCGCGAGACGTACGACTCAATCGCCTCGTTGCGCTGAAACTCGTCGACGTCGAACGGTTCGCCGACGACGGCAGGGGCTTCCTCGACGAAGCGCGACGACTCGCCAAGATTGATCATCCCAACGTGTTGAGAGTTCACGGCGCCGAAGTCCACGACGGACGAGTCGGCATCTGGACAGAGCTGGTGGAGGGGAGAACGCTCGAGGAACAACTCTCAGCGCAGGGAGCGCTCAGCGCCCGCGAGGCGACGCTCGTGGGCATCGATCTCTGCCGGTCGCTGGCCGCAATTCACGGCGCACACCTCGTTCATCGTGACGTCAAGACTTCGAATGTGCTTCGCGCCGAAGGAGGACGCATCGTTCTCGTCGACTTCGGCTCGGCGGCTGAACTCAGCCCAACCCAGCGCCCGAGTCATGACGCGCCGTCAGGGACGCCGCATTACATGGCGCCCGAGTTGTTCGACGGTTCCGACGCAACGGTGGCGAGCGATCTCTACGGGGTGGGTGTTGTGCTCTATCGGTTGGTGACCGTTCGCTACCCGATCGAAGGCGAGACGATCTCCGATATGATGGACAACCATCGCCGCGGAACCATGACGCCACTCGTCGACCACCGTTCCGATCTTCCCGGCGATTTCGTCGCACTCGTCCATCGGCTCTTGTCGCGCGACCCGGCCGATCGGCCGCAATCTGCAGGCACGCTAGAAACCAAGCTACGAGGCTGCGTTGACGGTGCACCCGAGCCGGGCGACACAAGCCGCAGGGTTACGCCGTATTGGCTAGCTTTGGCTGCGCTGCTCCTGATGATCGCGGTTGTGGCTTGGCAGCCATGGACCAACGGCTCTCCATTGACGGTCGACTGGTCACTTGAACGCGCCACACCGTCGGGCCGAGAACGCCTTCTCACCGGTGGACGCGTACAACCGGGTGACGCACTTTGCATTTCCGTCCGGATCGAGGAGCCCGCGTATCTATACGTGTTGAACGAAGACAGCGCTGGGACCGTAGTTGCCCTCTTTCCTGACCCGCGCTACCAGCTGACCAACCCGCTACCTCCCGGGTCGTCAGTCGAGGCGCCCGGACGGCTGGCCACGGGCGAGACCCGACTGTGGGGACTCGACGACCGAGGTGACCACGAAACGATCTTGGCGGTGATCAGTAGGGATCGCTTGCCGGCGCTCGAGGCAACCATGGCGACGCTCGGCCGCCCGGTCGGCGGCGAAGGCCGGACTCGGCTCAACGCGGAAGTCATGCGCGTCGTGCAGTCCACTCTCCGCGGTGCCGGGTTTCTCGTCGCAGCTCCGACGACTAGCTCGATCCCGAACCAGCTCGGTTCCTTGGCCGAGCGGCTCGGTCAGAACGAGTATCACGGCGGAATTCGGGTCATGTCGTGGACTCTTCGGAAGAATTGAGCGCTGCTGACCCGCACGGCGTCAGACAACACGGGCACCAAACGAAGGATGTCGACAGCTCGGCTACGAACCTCCGATTGCCACGAACGGAGCCCAGAAGAACGGATGGCCGACTTCGATCCGTCTAGCCTTCTGGGGCTCGGCCACCAGACCGATCACCCCGCGCAGCGAAACGTCTCCGGATTGACTGCGGAGTGCGCGTCTCGCGCGAGTCAACGCGAGCGAAGGGGGGACGCCGTCCTGGATCAGAGATCGATAGAAGCGCGACATCGTTTGCGCTGCTGCCGCGTCCGAGACTTGCCAAAGACTCGCGACGACATCGCGCGCGCCCGCGTACAAGAACGCTCTCGCGAGAGACTCCACCCCTTCGCCGTACTTCCACCGTCCACTCGCCGTGTTGCACGCGGATAGAACGACGAGCGGCGCGTCGAGGTCGAGGTCCATGACGTCGGCTAGGGTCAACCTGCCCTGCTCGCCGTTGCCGGACAACTCGATCGCGCTGTCTTCCGGCGATCGACCATCGACGAAACCGTGCGCAGCGAAGTGCAAAACGGTGTATTCCCGAAGATCACGATCGAGAGCGAGCGGAGTGGCGTTCTTACCGAGTAAGAGGTGCAGACGCTCTGCCGAGTACTCACAAGACCGTGCCCTCGCGACTTCTTCCAAAGCGCCCTGCTTCGCCTCCTCCAAGAACAGAGGCGCAATCGAAAGCGCTTCGGTTCGGGTCTTGGCCAAGCGGACGAGCTTTCGATCGGACCGCATTGCGATCGCGGAACTCGTGGGCTCGTATAGTGGATCGGCCAGAACCAGCGCTCGTGGTGCTCGAAGGCTGCGAGACTGCGATTCGAGATGAAACCAAACCGCCGGGGAGGGAACGTAGCTCACTTCGTAACGATCGACCACGAACTCGAGGTCCGCGAACGAGCTTGCTTCATTCGGACGCGTCCCTACAAGCGACTCGAGCGGAAACCGGCTCAGGTGACCCGAAGGCACGACGATCCAGCGAGAAGGCAGCCGCGTCACGGCCTTCTCGAGTGGAGCAATCAACCGTTTGTAGAGCGAACTCCCCAACTCGCTGACCTCGGAGAAGGTACCGAGCTTGTTCGGATCGCCGATCATCTCCAGGTATTTGGCCAAGTCGCGTGAGATGTCCGTGGAGCGGCCCAAGTCAACCAGTGCACTCTGGGAAGCGGTGACCACGAAGGCGGAGAGCGAGTCGTCGCCAACTGCAAACTGCACGTACATTGAATCTACCGAAAGTTTGGAAGCAACTTCCGTGATCGTTAGCGGCCGCGGCATCTCCAACGCAGCATCGCGTGGGGAAACTTCCTGAAGCTTCGCCGTCCACCGATCCCTCTCGCGTGCTATGCCGGCGAGCTCGTTGCGAAGCTCCTCCGACGCCTCCGAGTTCAACTCGCGAACGTTACGAGCGAGTTCGCCGCGTACGATGCTTTCTCGACATCGCGCCTCGTGAATCTTCTGTCGGATCGGGATGGACTCTCGAGATCTGAAGCCGAGTTCATGCTCGATCATTCCGGCGAGGAGCGAGCGCCCCTTCCATACACCAGATCGCTGAAACCCGCGTTCGACAACGGAGACTCGATCGGCCCCATGGGTCGCGCTCGCTAGCTTAAGCGTCAAGTCGTTGCCGAGCCGACCCCACTTGGCCAAGCTCGACCGCAGGGAGCTGCCGGAGTCCCCGTCATGGAAGACGCCTAACGATTCGAAATGCGGCGTGGCTCGGTCGAAAACCTCTTTCGCTTCGGCAATCTGGCCCTTGATGAAGTGGCCCCGCGCCAGAACCCACAACGACGACAGCCTATCGAGTGGAACTAACGCGCGACTCTCGAGGAGACGCGTCGCGATCTCAATCGCGCTCTCCACGCGTCCAGCGTCTAGCTCGAGCCGCGCGACTCGGCACGACATCGCGTTGTGGCTCACGTCGTCCTGCGAGCCAGCCGCGTCCATCCCCGTCAGTACCGTTCGGTAGAGCGCGAGGCTCTTCGAGGAATTGCCGAGTTGCTCTTCGAGGAACGCGAGGCGAGCAATCGCATCGATCTCGTAGCGAAGATGCTTAGCGGCTCGCGCTCGGGCCAATCCGTCGGTAAACGTCGCCCGCGCCCCCTGGTCGTCTCCCAATAGTCGTTGCGATTCGCCTCGGGCGAGCAGAGTTGGGATGAGTTCGAGCGTCATGCCCAACTCAGTCTGCAAGGCTGTCGCTTGATTCGCGAGTTGGATAGCCTCTCGGTACCGCTGACGAAATCGTTCCAACGTCGACAAGACTCGCAACCCTTCGGCCTCCGTCGCGCGCAGTCCTTTGTCCTGCGCGATCGCCAGCGACTCTCTAACCGCGCTCTCGGCTCGAGAGATGTCATGAGTCTGAAGGTGCAGCGAGGCCAAGGCGAGGAGGTGCTTCGCGCGGCCCGGCAAGTCGCCGGTTTCGACGGTTAGGGCGACCGCTCGGCGCAAAGTCTCGATCGCGGCACCAAACGAGCCGCGGCTCGCAAGTCCTCCGGCCAAGTAGGTGAGCGCGCGCCCCTCGCCCGCCGGATCTCCCACGCGCCGATAGATGTCGATGGCTCTATTTGAGAACTCAATGACGCGCTCGTGCTCCAGCGCTTGATCGGCAACACGTGCAAACCGCTCGTACGCGTACGCCTGCATATGCGCGTGGCCAAGATCGACAAACGTGTCGAGTTGTGACTGGAAGTGTCGCTTCGCGTCATCGAGACGCGATTGAGCCAGGCACAACTCACCCAAGCTGCCCTCGACTCGCGCGGCATCCAAGCGATTGCCGACGCTGGAGAAGAGGTCGAACGCGAGCCGAAGCTCACGTTGGGCATCGTCATGGCGACTCAACGCGATATAAGTATCGCCGAGGATCGCGTGATCCTTCGCTTCCGCCGCTACGTTGTTGCTCTGCCGCGCAATTTCGACGTGCTCGGTCAAGTACTGGACCGCGCTTTGATGGTCACCGATGCGCATGCACACCAAACCGAGGTTGGTTATGAGATAGTCGACGAGCCTCGCGTTTTGAAGTTCCCTCGCGATGACCAACGATCGCTCGTAGCTCGCGCGCGAGTCAGGGAATCGTGCCAACCGAAACAATGCAACCCCGGACTGGCTCCATGAGATCGCCGCAGATTCTTTGTCTCCGCGCGCCATGGCTCGATCCCCGAACCCGGTGTAGTGATCCGCTTCCGCGTGATTGAGCGCGATGCCAGCCGCCAGTGGAACGTCACCTGCGAGCACCCGAAGGGAGTACTCTTCGGGGGGACCCGGTTTCGTCCGCGCGGTGACCAAGAAGAACGGAACTCCCTTCTTGGCCGCGAACACCATTCGCGAGTTCCATCCGATCCCGCCATTACGGTCGCGCGCCAAGAACTCGAACGTGGTCGAACGAACGGCGGTCTGAACGTCAAAGTCCCGTGCCTCCGCGAGAACCGTGATCGCACCATCGGAGCGCGGAACAAAGAAATGCACTCCGAGCCCGGCCTGCCCCTTTTCGTTGAGGGGTAGTGTCGCGGTAACGACCTCTCCGAGTTCGATCCTCGGCATGTGTTCGACGACCATGCCGGATAGGCACAGCAGAACTACGACGCAGCTCACGATGGCCTCCATTCACAACCGGACCCCCAGCGGGCTTCCCTCTATTCCGACAACATGGCGCCGCCGAATCAAATCGCAAGCTAAGGTTTCCCGCCGGGAGGCGATTGCCGAGCCGGTCGCGCGAGACGGGCGTCGTGGCGGCCGGGCGTATTCGGAACGAGACGAGCAGCTTATGGGCCGACGGGGCGAGCCGCGCCGTGGCCTCACCCGACGTGAACTTGCTTCGTGGGTGGTCCTCCCATAAAAGTCTGAAGATTCACAGTGCGGTCCTGAAGTCGCAGTCGTTTCGAGAGGAAACCGAGTCCACTTTGAAAGGACCTCTCATGCGATTGACTCTCATTCTCGCGCTCCTCGCCATCTTCCCGAGCGTAGCCGGAGCGCAGCCATTGGCCGTGGCCGAGGTCGGCGCTCCCGCCGCGTGGTGTCTGTACTCACCCGCGTGCACGATTACCGTGACAGACCTCCTGTCGGAGTTCACGCTTCCCAATACGTCCGGTGAAGGGGTCTTCAAATCCAGAACCGCTCAACCCGGTTCCAGCGGGATGCCAGCCGAGGGGCAATACCTGTACGGCTACCGGATCGAACTCGACGACATGACATCGACTTCCCCGTTCACACCTTGCGTGACGAGCATCGCTCTCGATTTTGGGCCGATCACACCGCTCGATTACGATGGTGACGGCACGTTGGAAGACGTCGCAGTCGTGACGAGCGGCGCGATCTTGGGCATTGGAGTGACCGCCGAAAAATCCTTCAACGAACTCACTCTGACGTTCAATGATTGGCTGTGTCCTGGAGTGGGGGGCGACGTTGGGGACCGTAGCGCTCTTATCCTCGTGACGTCTCCCTTTCCGTACGAGGTGCGCGATGCGAGTTTGATTCCGTCCGCCACTTCGATTCAGCAGATCCCGAGTCGCGTGCCCAACTACGTCACGACTACATTCTCAGTATTCCAACGGGGCGACTGCAACGACGACGGAGGGTTCGACATCGCAGATCCGGTGGGTCTTCTCAGTCAGCTCTTCTCGGGGAGCAGTGGGGCGCCGTGTCCTGACGCGTGTGACGCCAACGACGACGGCACACTCGATATCGCCGACGCGGTTGCAATGTTGAATGCACTGTTCGGATCGTTCACGTTCTTGCCGCCACCTTCCGGGCTGTGCGGGATCGATCCAACTGCGGATGCCGTGACTTGCTCCGGCTCTTGTCCGTAGAACACGGCGACTCGACCATCTATCGTGAAGCGCAGTCTCACGGTTGCGCTTCACGACGACTGTGATTCGAGCGGGCGGGCGTTGCACGGTTCATCGTCGCTCGGTGGTCCTCAAGAACTTGACGATCTTGTGCAGCTTCTTCATGGGTCGTTCGAGTTTGTCGAGGATCTCCGGGTCGGACTCACTCTCGGCGTTTCCTATTTCGTGGCGGAGATACGCTTCGAGGTAGAGCTTGTTGAGGTAGTCCTTCACCGTGATCTTGTTGAGGTCTACTTTGTCGAGTCCCTGGGCAAAGATGAAACCGGCGCCGTTCTTGGTCACGACCTCGACGACCTCTTCGAACGCGCCCACTGCTTGGTCGAACTTGCCGCCCATGACCTTCTGTGCGGCGCGCACTCCAATGTCGGAGCGTTCGCCGATTCGACCGACTGCTTTCGAGAAGCAGCCGTCGAGAGTCGTCCAACTGAGGGGATTTTGGGAGCCGAGCACTTGCGTGAACGTGCCCACTCCGATGTTGAGCGTGTTGAAGACGGTTTCGAAGTAGAAGGTGGTCTTTTTCTTCTCGGCGTTCTGAGGTGAGTCGAGGCCCGCGATGGCTTTGGTGTAGGCGTTCTTCACTCCGTGGGAACCGACGGCCATTTCTAGCATCAGCTTGATCAGACCCTGCGTCGCTTCGATGAGAATGGCGGCTCCCGCTTCCGCCAAGAGGAGTTCGGGCGCGCCGAGAACGAACGCGAACTCCAATATTTTGAACACGGACTTTCGGGTGTGCGCTCGATTCTTGAAGTGCCCGCCGCCCTTGAGCATGGTCCACTCCCCGAAGAACAGACTGCGACAGTCCGACGGGCTGGGGAACTTACCCACCACCGGCGCGCCCAACGGGTGCTGCGTCGGGTCGAAGCGGATCCCGAAGTTCTGGTAGACCATTCGAGTGATCTCCGGGAAGTCCTCGAAGAGTGAGTTCTGATGGCGAATGTCCACGAACGTATCGAACCAGACGCCTTCGGAGAGTTCGTGAACCGCGCTGATCGCCTTCTTGACTGGTCCCTTCACTAGCTCTCGCAGCGGCTTCTCCTTCGGCCGGTCCTTACCTTCGGCAACTTTCATCAGGTAGGCCGGCACCTTGGTGGCGTCCGCGGTCTTCTTCCTGAACTCCTTCATCACCGCTTCCGCCTCGGCGTCGAAGATTCCGAGCGGCGCCAGCTTCCACTTGAAGTTGTCGTCGAAGACCGCGGTCTTCTCGCCGCGCCGCGTGGCCTGTCGAAAACCGACGAAGTACTCGAGCGCCAAGTTGGCGCACATCCGCCCGAGGTTCTCGTTGGTGAAGCTGTGGTGGCTGGGCTCGCTGCCGTTGTCGCCGCCGGAGAAGAGCGTGGCGTAGAACTTCTTCAGATTACCTAGGGTGTTCTCGAGCATTTTGAAGCCGACGTCGACGCGGTAGTGATCGAACAGTCCCATGGTCAGGACGGCCATCACCTTCGGCGTGAGCGCTCGAATGTCATCGGCGGTGTGCTTCCAGATGCCTCGGTACTCTTTGATACTTACTGTCGACAGGTCCTCGCCGAGACTCGAGAGGTACTGCTTCCTGACGTGGAGCGATAGCGCGTAGTTGACCTCTCGCAGCACCCGATGGCTTGCGAACCTCGAAAGCTTTCGGGTGTCTTTGGGGTGCGCTCGGAAGTAGTTGCGAGCCTTCTCAACTAGCTTCCGGACGGGCGTCTTCGACAGCTCGACCACCAGCGAGGCGTAGTCGTACTTGTAGATGTTGTCCGCTTCGATCTCCGGCAGCGCTTCGATGTCTTCGATGATGCTGGACTTGCCCCCTTCCATGTTCTGGATCCAGTTGAGAAGCATGGGCACGAGGGAGGTGTGCATGCGATCGTTGAGCGGCAGGTTGCCCTCGAGAATTCGGAAGTCTCCGCTGACTTGAAAGTGGTGCGAGTCCGAGGCGCGGAACAGGGTAAGGGGCGAAAGGCTGCCGTTACTCTCGATCACGTTGTCGCAGAGGTTCTGTACGACGTCGACGCGGATCTTCTTGTCGGGGTTCTTGAGCGCTTGCTTGACCAAGTTCCAGCGCGCTTCGATCTCTTCCTTGTTGTCCGACACGAACGCCATGAGCCACGAGAACTGCGGTTTGAGATGGCCGTCCTCGATGGTCATGTAGCGACTGCCCAAGTTCATCACTCGGGATTCCGGGTTGTTGATCCCCAACTCTGGAAAGTAGAGGTAGCCCTCTTTGTCGGTCTTCAGGTCGAGCGTTCGCTCTTCGTAGCGACTGGCGCCGATGTGTCGCGTCAAGAGCTTGATCTTGATAAATCGCTCGGCGACGGGAACGAGGTCCTTCCACCGCGGGATCTTCGAGAACGTTTTTCCGCCGTACATGCGGTCCGTGATGGTGCCGTTCTCTACCGCACGAATGGCGAACGGTTGAGCCAGCGCCCAGCTTCCGACGGTCTTGGTGGCGTGCTTCGGCGCGGACCCGTGACTCCCGGCGAGGCCGGTGACCCCGCCGACGCCGCTCGCGCTGGGTTTGAGGATTTCGGTGGAAAACGTTCGCGTGCCGTCCCCGTTGAAGAAGACCAAACGGAGAAGGCCGTCACCCGCGGGCGGCTCCCACTCGACTTCGTGCTCGATCCACCTCTTGACCTTCTTGGACGTGAACCCGGTGAGGTTGTCGCCGGTCGGGTCGAACACCGCCTTCCCGTCTCGGATCGAGAGCTCTTCTACCGCGAGGACGAGGTCGTCGATCTCTTCGTTCGATCCGACGTTCACTTTGAAACGGCCGGAGCCTGCCGCGTCTAGGTCGATCCATCGTGCATCCATGGGGTCGGTCTCTCAGGTGTTTGGTTCTCGAGTGGCGGATACGAAGTTGTTCGGAACTCAGCTGCTCAGTGCGGAGCGCGGGCGTCTCAGTCGTCCAAGATGTCCGGCTCGCCCGACACTTCGGACGGCTCCGGTTCGATGAGGTGTTTCTGGAACACGAAGCGGATCGGAGTCGGTGGCGCTTCGTTCTCCGCGTGTCCACCGAAGTCGATGGAGCAGTCGTAGCGGCGGTTCGGTTTGACCTTCTCGAACTTCGCCAGCAGGAATTCGTGGCCGTCGATGGTGGTCTTCTCGACCCCGTTGGTGAGGCACACGCTCTTTACGTAGGTGTCGTCGTGCGTCGTGCGTAGGGTGATGCGCCCGTCGGCTTGAAATCCCGGGGCGTCGGCGCCGGGTTCGAGGTAAACGTGGTATTCGAGCCGAGTGAACACGCCCGGGCCTTCGCACGGGCAGTCCTTGGCGATGGAGTCGTAGAAGCTGCACCGAAAGCTGTCTCGGTGACGCGGGGCATCGGGCTGGCTCATCTGCTTCTGGCACGGCGCCAGCTTGCCGAGCTGGCAGGGAAGATGAGGCGTGCGATCCGGATCGAAGAGGTACAGCGTGACTCGTCGGTTCGCTTCGGCGTCTTCCTCTGAGTCCACCAGCGGGTTGAACTCACCACAGCCCATGAAGCCATCCCCGAGAAACTGTTCGGGCGGCAAGTCGATGTCGTGCTTACCCGACATGTACGCGGCGAATAGTTTCTCTCGGGTTTGAGGACCGGCCGCGCCGTCGACTTGAATAGTCTGATCGGCTTGGAAAGCCTCGACCGCTTGCTTGGTCTGAGTGGTGTTCTCGCCGGCGACGTTGCCCGGGTCGTACCCGAGGTCGACCAAGATCTCCTGGATCGCCGAGAGTCCCCACTCCTCCATGTTGTAGAGAGTCTCCCAGGCGCTCGTGTCATTCAGGATGAAGGAGTGAACACTCCACGCCCGCCGCTCGCTCAGCTTCTTGTTGTACTCGTCGCTGCCGGCGTTGTCGGTATGTCCGAAAATGAGAACCTTGGCGTCTGGGTAGTCGGCAACAGACTTGGCGAGGTTGTCGAGCGCGTCGACGACGGTCGGTCTGAGGAAGGACTGGTCGAACGGGAAGGTGAGCCCATCGACCGACGCGCAGTCGAGAAACTGGGGCGGCGTGAACTTGCGGCGAACCACGAAGGTGTGGACGCGGTTCGTCTTGAACGTCGGCTGCAATACCCGAGGGATCTGCAGCTCGCTTCTCCCCGTCGCGTCCGCGGAGATCACAAAGCGATTGTCGGCGTCCCGCTGGTAGCAACCGAGTTCGTCACGAAGATGCTCGTCAACCGACGCTGGGTCGTCGGTCCCGAAGTTGAACCGTGCGATCGCGGCCGCCGTGACGTCGTTGCCCACGCCTCGCTCTCGCTCGGCGATCTTCTCGAGCGTGTCGCCATCTCTAGGGATGTACGCTTTGGCGTTCGAACGGTCAGTGATCATTGGGGTTACCCTTCGGGAACTTCGGCGAGTCATCACTCGCGACACTCCCGGTTCACCCTTGGCGCACTTTTCGTTTCGCTCCTTTTGAAATTTGTGGGGCGACCCCCGCGCCGCGTTGGATGAAGCGCGACGAGTCGTGTCCGGGGCTGGGGCAGCAGGGACGCCCGACCGTTTCCGGTCCGTCCGAGGAAGACCACGCCCGCTCGTATCCCTGCGCGCGCTATGTTCTTCCTCACCGATAAGCTGTACGACCTCACGAAATCCCGAGAGATTGAACGACGAGATATCATCGCTGTCGCAGGGCACTACCGAGCCATAGCCGCCCGCAGGCAAACGGTTTATCTAGAATGTTCGGCTTGGCGACCGAAAAGTGCCGTCTCGGGCGACGTGATTTCCCGCCGATACCTTTCAGAAAGGCCGCGATCGGACGACCGTTCATCAGCAACCCGGATCTCGTCGAACGCTACCGCAATGGCTGGCCACTCGCGGAAGAGTCCGATCCAGCCACCTGGTACGTGGGCGGACTCACGAGTGAGGGTTACACGGACTACCCGAGTTACGCCGCCACCACGTGAGCTCGGTAGGCCGGTCATGCGCCGTCCTGGGAGACAGCGCAGCCAGGGAGGCTGCGCAAGTCGGGACCAAGTTGCTACTCAATGCGCGACCTCCGGCAGCGACAACGAAGTGAGAAGAGGCAGCGTAGCAAGTGTGGATAGCCGGACGAATCTCCGCGGCGAGTCACGGACACGCGTAGAAGTCGCACCCGAAGGCGTCTTCGGTCGGATCGAATCCGCAACTGAGGAAGGGCGCTGGCGGCGCCGGGGTTCCTCCGAAGAGATGCGTCGCCACGTAGACCACGTCCGCGATGTCGACGTTGCCGTCATCGTTGCCGTCACAGGCGTCGAGGCAGGTGGCCACCGAACCGCCACCGAACAAGACTTGCCCGAGGAAGATCGGGTCAGCCAGGTTGAGTACGTTGTCGCCGTTGCAATCGCCTCGATTGAACTCAACCCCCGGCGTCAAAGTGATGGCGCCGGAGATCTCAGTTACCGGAAGTGATGCTCCCGACACAATCATTTCGGTGCTAATGGTTCCTAGCGTACCGAATTCGAGGTCGGTCGTGGCCCCGTCGGTGTCGCCTGCGAAGGTCGACGGTACGGTCGCATACGTGAGGATCACGATTTCCTTGGGTACATCGTAGAAGCAGGACACTCCGCCGAGGAAGCCGTACACGGTTCCTATGGTGATGCCGTCCGGCAAGATGTTGGCTTCCCAAAACCCGGGCCCCGCGCCGCCGTTGAGCGACTGAATGTACGCGCCATATTCGATGGATTCGGCCGACAGTATGGTGTCGTCGTGGAGGATTGCCATCGACCACCCTTGGACGGTGTGTGGGAAGCCCGGCGTCGTGTCCTGTTCGTGATTCATCACTTGGACCGTGGCGGCCCCTTCTCCGCTGCCGACGTCGTAGATTAGCGAGTTGTCGACGATCGTCGTGTCGAACTCGGCCATTTGTGATTCGCAAGGTCCGCAGAGACCGAACGCGGTGGCCAACAGCGTGACGACGAAGAAGAGTAAGCGGATCATGACGGTCCCTTCGGCAGGCCGTGGGTCGTTAGCTAGCTAGGATGACGCCCGAAACCTCGTGGAGACAGAGAAAACACGCGAGGGAACGCCTTTTCTCGACGCTGCTCTTGTAGGGATGTGATGGTCGCCACCGTGTAGTTGAACTCAACCGCTGCGCGCTAGTGACGCGCGCATCGTGGCGTGGCTCGAACACCAATGGGTTGCGGATGGTCGAGTCGATGGCTCGCCACCGACTATGAGGCACGGGAGTGGGGTTGGTCGCCGAGTCGCGGGTTGGCAAACAAGTACGGGTGTGAACGAGGGACGGGCGCATCGGGGCGTGAACCATTCTGTTCCGGGCGAGGGGGCAGCGGGGGTGCCCGACTCCGTTGGCTGTCGGTGGGGATAGTTGGATGTTGGCAGGGCTATGTGATCCCTGTCGGAGATGCGGATGGGCCGTCCACTTCGTCATACCCGGGTGTTGCTCGACGGATCCCAGTGGCTGCCGAGCCGTCCCCGGTTCCTGGTTTCCGCCAGGGCGAGTTTTTTGGTGTTTGCGGACTGGACGAGTCTCCAAGCCCCGGCGTATCGTGCCTCGCCACGGCTTGCCCCTGACGTGTTGTGGAGTAGGCCCTGCGTACTTGGGCCGCTGGGTAGGGCGGCAGGATCAGACGGAGTCGATCATCTTGCCGAGCCTTGCCAAGCCGCGTTCGACCACCGGCATCTCCGGGCCGAACGAGAAGCGGGCAAAGCGTTGGAAGCGGCTCGGGCGATCGGGGCGGCGCTGTCCCGGGTTGATGTCGAAGAAACGACCCGGGACGACGATCACGCCGTGATCGAGCGCTTTGCGGAAGAAGTCCGTTCCGTTCTGGATGGCCGGCGGCAAGTTCTCGAGTGATCCCCAGCAGTAGAAGCTCCCGCTCGGCGCAGGGTCGACCGTGATGCCGAGCTTGGCCAGTCCGTCGACCATGCGCTCACGTTTGGGGAGGAACGCCTTGCGCACGGCCGCCGCCTCTTGGTCGGCGACGGCTCGATCGATGATCGGCAAGACGGCGCGCTGAATCGGGTGCGCGGCGCCGCCATCGAGGAAGCTGCCCACTGAAGCGATCGAACGAATGACGGGCGCCGGACCTACGGTCCACGCCACGCGCCAACCCGGATAACGCCAGTTCTTGGTGACCCCGTCGAGGATGACCACCGGATCCTTGTCGACGTCTTCTACGTGCGCCGCGGCCGACACCGTGGACTGATCGCCGCCGTAGATGAAGTGGCTGTAGAACTCGTCGAGAATCAGCGTGCAGCCGAGTTCGCTACACGTCCTGACCCAATCCTTCAGATCTTGCCCCTGGATGAGGTGACCGGTCGGGTTCATGGGGTTCGACCGCAGCACTGCCGACAGCCCGCGCCCGAGAATCTCTTCGCGAAGTTCCGCGACGCTGAAGTCGTAGGCGCGTGCCGGATCGAGCAAGATCGGGATGGCCGCGAACGTCCCGATCGCTTCTAGGATCTCTTCGTAGGCGGTGTAGTCCGGCAAGAAGTGGCCGACGTTGGTGCGCCCGAGCGACGCCACCACGCGCGCGAGCGCGAGACGACCCCCGGAGCAGATGGCGACATTGTCCGCCGTGTACTGGCTCCGCTTCCCTTGCCGATAACGCTCGTTGTACAGCTTGGCCACCGCGGCGCGCAGTTCCGGCAGCCCGTCGACCGGGGTGTACTCGTGCACGGAGTCGTCGATGGAGAGCTGATGGATCCGCGAGGCGCCGCCGGGCAGCGGTCCGACCTCCGGCGCGCCTTGGCCGAGGTTCGCCCAATCGTCACTGCTGACATCGAACCCGCGCTTGCGCGCTTCGGTCATCACATAGATCACCCCGGTGCGCGGCACCGGACGAAAGCCCTGCGGTCCGTGAGTTTGGCGATCCATCGGTCACTCCCACGGCATCGGATAGGCGAACTGCGTGAACGGCTGATCCGACTTCGCTTGCAGTTCTAGGTGCGCGACCAGCAGCGCTGGACTGATGGTCGACACCGGCACCCAGCCGGACTCAGCTCCGCAGTACGCGTTGTCGACCTCGACTCGCTCGCCGGCGGCCACGATTCCGCGCGTCGCGTTCAGCGGTGTACCGACGAAGTCGACCCCGCGGATCCACTCCTCGCGTCCGTCTGGGTAGACCTTTGCCGCAAGGTTGATCTCCCCGAGAAACGCTTGGAAGTCGTACGCCTCCGTCGTCGTCTCGCCGCCCGACGCCCGCATGATACGAATGCCGTACGGTAACCCCTGCTGCTTGATCTCTTCGATGAGCGCCGCCTTCAACTCGTCATCGGTCAGTCCGTCTTCGGGAATGACGCGAGTGACGGCCATGCGGCTGATCGGTCGCTCGTACGACTCGTTGCGAGAGTGCCCGTTGGACTTGTGCTTCTTACCGATGGGTGCTCGCGAGGTAAGGAACGACTTCAAGACGCCGTTCTTGATGAGGGTGACGTCTTTGGCCGGCGTGCCTTCGTCGTCGAACGCGTAGTGTCCCACCAGAGATTGACCGTCGAACTCAGAGGCGCACGGTTCGTCGACGATCGTCAGGAAGTCCGGAATCACCGGCTCGTTCATGGAATCGCGGAACGTCTGCCCTTCGCCGGCGGAGAGCATGCGGTTGCCTTCGAGGCGGTGACCGAGCGCTTCGTGGATGAGGAGGCCGGCCGGCATCGGGTCGAGCAAGACCGGCCCGGCGTAGGCGCGCATGGGCTTCGCTGTCGATAGCTTCTCGAGCAACGCGATGGTGTCGCGGATCTCCTTATGAAAGGTGCGGGCGTCCGGCAACTCGGCTGGATCGGTGACGAAGTAGTTGATCGTCCACGGGAAGGCGTCCCCGGACTTGGCGAGCAACCAGAGGTAACACTCGAGACTCCAGAACGACTTGTTCTGAATCTGCACTGAACCCTCGGTCGACGCGAATACCTTGGTTTGGCGGGTCACGCCGAAGCGCACCGAGGAGTTCTTGATCGATGGAAACTTGCGAACCAGAGCCGACGACTTCTCGACGAAGGAGCGCCAGTAGTCGGTATCGACCGCCGGGAACGTCGAGTACTGGACGTCGCTCGTCTTGGTTCGCTTCTCGTACGACAGGTACTGACGGTTGCGATCGAGGTAGGTGAGCTCGTTTGCTTTTCGTGACGAATGCGCTTCGGCCGATTCGCGGTAGCGAGTCTCGGCGAGCCGCCACAACGCGTGCTGCGTGCCTTCTTTGTCGTTGCCGAACGGGAGGAAACAGTACGCGTACGATTCGTCGTCGCGGTTCGAGTCCTCGAGTCCACCGTCCTGCATCTGGTCGTACTTGTACGATCCGACCCGCACGTCGCAGTAGCACGGTCGGCGGCGTCGGTAGTCGTCGTGGCTGAGCGACCCGTACCTCGCCTTGATATCCCAGCTCTCCTCGTCGCGGACCAGATACGACACGTAATAGGGTCGCGGATGGCCGGGGCTCTTGATGGACCTGTGAGCTCTGCGAGCCTCGGCAATCATCAACTCGCCGAGCCGCTTCGCTTGGTTGCGATTCACCGCTACTCCTCGATCAACGTATCGAGCCGGAAGTCCGCGAGACGGTCGCGGCCGTTGAGGAACGTGAGTTCCATGAAGAACAGGCACCCGTGAACTTCGGCTCCGCACGCTTGCACGAGCTGAGCGCAGGCGCCCATGGTGCCGCCGGTCGCGAGCACGTCGTCGACGAGCAGTGCCTTCTGTCCTTTGGCGAGCCCGTCGACGTGCATGTGCACCGTGTCCTGGCCGTACTCGAGGTCGTAGGTGACCGAGTTCGTTTCGTACGGCAGCTTGCCCGGCTTTCGAATCGGCACGAATCCGCGCTTCGTGGCGAGCGCGAGGGCGACCCCGAAGATGAACCCACGCGCTTCGGGTGCGACGATGACGTCGACGTCGTCCGCCACCCGTTCAGCCATCAGCTCGATGGTGCGGGCTAGCGCGGCTTGGTGAAGTAGGAGGGGGGTGATGTCCTTGAAGATGATGCCGGGCTTCGGAAAGTCGGGCACATCGCGGATGAGCCCGCGGATCTCCTCGAGTTGCATCTGGCGCCTTTGTCCTGCCTGAGAAAACCGCGGATTGTACGCGGTGGCGGGAAACGGCTCCATGGCTGCCGACGGTGGTTTGTGACGGGCTGGCAGCGGGAGGATGCGGTCAGGCGCCCGAGCTTGCGCTCGGGCCCCTGTCGCAAAAGTATCGGCGGGCGTCAGCTACGCTGTCAGGCGTTCTCGAGCGTGCGCGTGGTGCGCGACGTCCGAGCAGCCTTCTTGCCACCCTTGCGAGCGGCCTTCTTGGCGCGCGGCTTCTTCTTCTTCGGATCTTCCTCGGGCTCGGCGCCCGAGATGATCGCGTAGAGCTTCTTCAGAGCCTCGTTCTCGATCTGCCGCACACGCTCTCGGGAGAGGCTCACCCGTTCCCCGATCTCCTTGAGCGTCATCGGTTCGCCAGTGTCGAGGCCGTACCGCATGCGCAGGATGCGCGAGTCACGGTCTTCGATCAGCGACAGCAGCTCTTCGACGGTGTCCATCTCGATCGCCTGGGCGAGCACCTGGTGAGGGCTCGCTTGGTTCTTGTCCTCGAGAATCTCGGACAAGGTCCACATGTTCTCGAGCGAGATTGCGGTCGCCGAGGAGTTGGACGCCTGAATCGCCGCTTGGATGATTCCCGTGTTCTCGAGTGGGATCTCCATCGCTTCGGCGATCTCGTGGAACATCGGCGGGCGTCCCAGCTTGATCGACAGGTTGGCCGCGGCCTTCTTCCATTTGGAAATGGTCTCGACCATGTAGCTCGGAATTCGGACCGCCTTGACCGTATCGATCAACGCACGTTTGATCGACTGCTTGATCCACCAGGTGGCGTAGGTCGAGAAGCGGCATTCTTCTTCCGGGTCAAAACGTTCGACCGCTTTGAGGAGACCGAGATTGCCTTCCTCGATGAGGTCGAGCAGCGACAGGCCACGATCCACGTAGTTCTTGGCAATCGAGACGACGAGACGCAGGTTCGAGCGCGACAGTTTGTCTCGCGCTTCGACGTCGCCCGCACGGACCTCGTAGGCGAGCTCTCGCTCCTCCATTTTGGTCAGCAGTGGGTAACGGTTGATGTCTCGAAAGTAAGTCTCGAGGCCGACTTCTTTGGCGCTAATGACGGACTCCCACCAGCTGACCCCCTTGAAATTGATGTCTTTCCCCGTGGATTCGCTGCGGGCGGGCACCAGCAAACCGAATCGCAAGCACGGGTGCGGAGAGTCGCGTTCGCGGGCGGTTCCGATCCGCGGTCACTCGCAGAGCTGGCGCGTCGCCACAAGGGGGTCCGGCGCTACGCAGGGCGAGGTCAAACGGCGCGCATGAAGTCGAGCCGCTCGAAGGTGGATCGGAGGGACGCGCGAGTCGGCGGTCTTCTCCAGTAACAGGAGCTATCGGCCGTGTGAGAAGCGTTTCTTGCGCGACACAATTTGGCGCTGATAACGCTCAGTCGCGCGGGGACTTGGGCTGATGGTCCACATAGCGTCCATACCACTGCCGCCACGACTCGATGATCTCGATCTCCGCGGCGGTGCGTTTTGCTGCGTCTGGATACTCCTGGT
>JAJFFE010000397.1 GCA_021776775.1 Planctomycetota bacterium
CCATCGAGAACAAGAAATCGAGGATGGAGATGGCGTCGGCGATGTCGAGATTGCCGTCGTCGTTGGCGTCGGCGGCGGGGTGGCACGACGAACTCACGCCTGAAGCGAACAAGAATGTCAGGTGTGCGATCGCATCCGCGATATCGACGGAACCAGATGTGTTGACGTCGCCGCGACGAAACTCGGGCGGGTCTCCGACGCAAATCGTCGGGGGATCGAGGACCGGTGCGACGGAGTCTCCGAGCTGAATCACCAGTGCGTTGTCGATTCCCACGGCGGCGATGCCGTCACGGAATTCGACGAGAGGGCAGTCTCCCAGAGACAGTATCGAGGAGACGTCCATCGTCATTCGAAAGAGACTGGTGTTGAGCCCGGCTGGCAATACCTGGCCGTCGAACGGGCCTCCGGCATCGAAGATCGCTGCTAGCGCGAACGCACCTGAGCCGAGGTCGGGAAACGGAAGGGATGGTGAGTAGATCGGATTGAGAAACTCGACCTCGATCGTCCCGGAGCTAACGCCGGTTAGGTGATCGAACATGTCGGGAGGAACGACGAGTTGGAGATCGCTGTTGTCGTAAGCCACAACTACTTGAAACGCATTGAGGTCGATGGGGTGGTCGACAGAGACGATCAGTTCGGTGCTGGCCCCGGCGACGATGGTCGTGTCAGGAATGAACAACCGAAACTCGTTTGCGATCGTGACCGAGCCCGATCCGAGGATTGTCGGAAACGAGGTGATCCCAAAGCTCGAGAAGATCGTGTCGGCGGTTGTGCCGAGGCTCGGAACCAACGCTAACTCTCGAACTTGCCCACCCGGAATGGCGTCGGCGGCGATCTCGAACTGGATCTTCGCCACGGTCTCGGCCGTACTCGGAGATGACGGAATCGACACGACCGTCGTCGGGTCGAGATCGAGGATCACGCCCGCGATGACTTCTGTTTCGCTCACGACGAACCCGACGAACTCCGGCTCGCCGCCGATCACCGCTTCGGTGACGGTGCTCGAGAACGCGATGCCGACGGGTGTGACATCCGGGGCGTCGAAGAGCATGGCCAACGAGAAGCCTTGGATCTCGTCATCGTTGGTTGCGTCGACATGAATCTCGACGAGATCACCGGGCGATCCCGTAGCGCTGGTGAGAGTCAGTGTGTCGGCAGCGCCGAGTTTGAGCGGCAGGGAAAGGGCCAGTAGCAAACAAGACAGAGCGGTTCCCCAGCGAACGCATTGCTTCATTACTTATCCTCCTCGGATGAGCCCAAACCTCAGCCTAAGTGGGTCGGGAGCCGGTCGCAATCAAAAGATCGCGTGAGCGCTGCCAAATGAACGGAGAATCAACGTCGCGGGAGAGAAGCACAAAAAAGAGGCGCCTTCGCGGTATGCGAAGGCGCCTCTGGTTTTCTTGGTTCGACGTCGTTTCGGCTAGCAGCTCGGGTAGAAGCCGCAGTCGACTGTGTCGGGCGTCGGATCGTCGCCGCAGTTTGTCGGGCCAGGTGCTGCGGGCCCGATGCCACCGGCGAACTGCCACTGAATGATGAAGATCGTGTCGGCGAGATTGACCAGACCGTCGTCGTTGGCGTCTGCCGAATCCATGCACGGCGGAGCCGCGCCGCCGACGAACTGCCACTGGATAATGTAAATCGCGTCGGCGACGTTGACGACGGAGTCGACATTCGAGTCGGCACGACGGAATCCGCTGACGTCTTCGACCGTGAAGACTCCGTCAATCGTGTTCGGCAAAGCCGACTGGCCGTCCTGGACGACGTACACGTTATCGAGCGTCACGTCGGGAAGAACGCCGGAGTTCGTGAACGAGATCGTCGTCGTGTCATCGGCCACGAGGCCAGCGTCGAACGATAGCTCGATCTTGACCAGCGTGCGGTTGACTCCCGCCGGGATCGCTTGTCCGACGAACGGCGGCAACGCGTCGAGGATTGCCGACAGTCCGACCCAGCCGGTGCCGGGCGTGCTCGGCAGCGAGGGGACGACTTGAACGTTGAAGAACTCGATGGCCGGTGACGACACCGGGACGACTTGTTCACTGTCGAGCCCCGCGTACCACTCGGTGGCGTCCGGGTATTCGGTCACGGTAACGATCGAGTTGTCGTAGGTGATGCTTAGCTGGAAGCCGTTGAGATCCGTCGGGAAGTCACCGATGACGAACGCGTCTTGAGTGCCCCCGGGGATGATCGATTGGTCGGCGATGCGCATTTGGAAGTTGTTGTTGATTTCGAGCGTTCCGCTGGTGAGTGCGGGGAGGAACGAGAAGCCCTCGCTCGAGTAGTGGTTGTCGACCGGCGGAAAGCCAACATCGTTGGCGAGGTCGACGTTGGCGGTCGTCGGCAGGGCCGACGCGTCGACGTCGAACAGCATGTGCACCCAGTCTTGCGCGGTATCAGACGACGCGGCCACCGATGCGAAGATCAGCGGATCGAGATCGAAGATGATCCCAACCGTCGCGGTGCCCGTCATGGGAGTGGCGGAGTCGTCGATATTGACGCCCATGAACTCGGGCACGCCGCCCGGTGAGGCGGCTTCGATGACCGTGCCGACGATCGAGGCGCCGACGCAGTCGATGGCGTCCGTCGTGTACTCGATCGCGATCGATAGTCCTTGGAAATCGTTGTCGTTCGTTCCCTGGACCGTGACTGGGACGCCGAGTGTGCCGGGGTCGGCCGACGTGCTCACCACCATCATTTCGTCGGCGGCAAACGTTGGCCCGCTTACGAGCGCGAGTGCCAAGGCGAGCAACGGGACAATCTTTCGCATTACTGCTCCTCGTTCGAATTATCGAGACGCCGAGACAACGGTCGGCACGCTGCGAGCGTGGCGACGGAAGTTGGTGTCGCTAAAGAGTGTGTCAGCCCGACGATGATTCCATGTTCACCCTATGACGCCAGCCAGCATCGGATCGCAACGCGACGTCCGAATGACGAACCAGCAGGGAATGTCAGTGCTGAAAGAGCCCTCGTCTAAGTGCTCCATTATACCGATGGAGCCGATTTTCTCCAAGGGGCGAGAGTCGGCCGGGTCGTCGCTTCCTCGGGAAGTCTGCAAGTGCCGACTCAGCCCGTTGTTGAGCCCTAAATGGTGACCGATCGGCGTGGAGTTCAATGGGTGTCTTCGGGTCCGCCCGACATCGCTCGCACCGTGGGCGGGAGTCCATGTCCGACCGTTTCCCTCGGTCGCGGCCCTCTAAAACTCCAACCCTACCGGGGGCGCCGAGTTCTGTGCGCCGTATTGCAGGGACTGGCAATTGCTTGCGGATCGCCAACCCCGATCGAGAATCATTCGACGGCGACTCACCTCCGAAACGAGAGACACACGTGATTCCGCGCCTATTGATGCTGATGACGCTCATCACCGCTCCCGGCTGCCGCACTTTCGGTCGGTTCGACGGTCCTCCGAACCTTCCGTTTCCCACCCTCGGGGGCAAACACGTCTGGGATGACCGCGTCGTGCGGAACGGATGGAGGGTCCAGCAGCACGCTCTCACTCGCCATCACCGGCTGATCGACTCGGGTGACGTGCGACGCGCCTGGGGTTCGTATCAGCACTGCTTGGACTCTCTGGGTCAGTCCAGCGTGGCTACGGAGTCGGTCGACGAGTTGGTCGTCCTTGTTCACGGCGCGTTCCGGTCGAGCCGCTCCATGCGTCGCTTGCAGGACTCCTTCGATGCCGCCGGATACACGACGATTGCTATCAGCTATGCGTCGGCGTTCGACGACGTGGTCGGTCACGCGCGAAGAGTCGGCGAGGTCTTGGATCAGGGGCCCGCCGCGAACAAGGTCCACTTCGTGACTCACAGTCTCGGCGGGCTGGTCGTTCGGAAGTTGCTCGATCCGCGCTTCCCCCGCGCCTCCTGGCGTGAACGATCCGCTCTCGGTCGGGTCTGCATGATCTTTCCACCGAACCAAGGAGCCACCAAGGCCAACCTCTGGCACGAGAAGTGGTGGTTTCGCATGGTATTTGGTCACTGCTCTGACGTCATCACGACCGCTCAGGCACGGGCGCTTGCCATCCCTCCGTGCGCCTTCGCTGTGATCGCCGGGGGGCGCGGGGATGGGCAGGGCCGCAGCCGGGTCATTCCCGGCGATGATGACGGCACCGTCGGTGTTCTCGAGACCAAGCTCGCGGGGATGGCCGATCACGTCGTTCTCGATGTCGGCCACACGTTCGGGCTGAGCGCGCCCTGTGTCGTCGAAGCGGCGGTTCGATTCATTCGCGACGGGTCGCTTCGTGAGGCAGATCGTCGGTCCGAGGTGCGCGAAGAAGACGTCTAGGTTCGTCTTTGCCGTCGAATCAGCGCTGATCCGCAAACTCCATCACCACTCTGAGGATCGTCTCTACTTGCGGTGGCTCCGCTGTCCGACGCCATCTCACGGACGGGGCGGCCGGTTGCAAGTCGGAGATCCCTTCTCAGTATCCACTGATCAAATGACTTAGAGCTGCGTTGGGGTTGAGTTCTGTGGTCTCCCCGACGAGAATCCCTGAGTGCTGGGGTCGAGGGGAGCGGTATGACCAAAGTCGATCAATTCGAGTCGGTCTTTCGCGCGGCAGACAAGGCCGTGTTCCAGTACGAACCGGTCAAGATCGACCGCGCCGTGGTTGTGACCGATGGAACTGCGGAACAAGCGGAGAGCCTCACCAACGAAGTGCGGAGGTTCCTCTCCGCGCTGGGCTCCTCACCGACCTACGTCCCGATCAGCGGCGATCGCTTTTCGACGGTCGCCGACCTTCTTCGCGTCGTCGGCCAGACGGACCCCGAACTCGTGATCACTTACCGCCACCTGCACTCAGAAGGGTGGCACTGGGGTTACGGACTCGGGGAGTACCTCGATGTCCTGACTCAGGTCAGCCCGGCACCGGTGTTGGTGATCCCTCACCCCGACGCGAACCTTGCTCTTCCTCACAGCCTTGCGAACACCGATCACGTGATGGCGATTACCGACCATTTGGCGGGTGACGATCGATTGGTCAACTACTCGGTCGCGTTTACCGCTTCCGGCGGTAGCTGCAACCTGACGCACATCGAAGACGGCGCCGCGCTCGACCGATTCGGGGAGGCGGTTTCCAAGATACCCGATCTCGACACCAGCCTCGCTCGCGAACTCGTGCTCGCCCAGTTGCTCAAGGAACCGACGGACTACATCAAGTCATGCCGTCGGACGCTCGAAGATGCGAAGATCGATATCACGATCCAAACGACCGTGAAAGTGGGGCACCGGCTGTCCGAATACTCGACGCTGATCGAAGAACACGACGTCGACTTGCTCGTGCTGAATACGAAGGACGACGACCAACTCGCCATGCACGGTCTCTCGTATCCGCTGGCGGTCGAATTGCGCCGCATCCCTCTGTTGATGTTGTGAGCCACTGAATGTTGCTTTTGCTGGCTGATCCTGCACACCAGGTCTCTACGGGCGTCACCATTCTGTTTGGTGTGCTCTTGGTCGCTATGGTGTTGGCGCTCGCGTTCGAGGAGAAGATCCACGC
>JAJFFE010000398.1 GCA_021776775.1 Planctomycetota bacterium
CAGCCGCGCGACGTGAACCTTCTCGACCCCGACCAACCTCTTCGACTCCGCAAGTAGTTGATTCCGAGACAGCGTTGCAACCCGTCGAATACAGTCGGTCATGAATGCCACGTTTACTCCTCATGGTCAGCGTTCGATTGAGCGCCTATTCTATACGACGATTTCGAGTCACCGATTTATCCCGCGTACTGCACGTTCGTCATGTGCGGATACGTCGACAACGTTCATGTGAGCGAACGCACGCGAGAAGTGCCGGCAGCCACTTCAACGATCGCGTCTACTCGAATTGGGATAGACCGTCTGAGATGGCCCGAAAAGGGTGTCAAACACAATCTGGATAACTTCTGGGTTTGCGAATCACATACGCCGGTGAAACACTTCGATGCGTGATCGCGCCCGGACGCGATGCGTATTTCTGAGACTCGACCGTCGTGACGACGTCGATGTCATCTATGAGCCGATGCGAAGTGGACCGCATTGTCTTCTCGCTTCGCTCGACCACGTTTCTGATCGTGCGCCTGATCGGTTGGAGGCCGACGCTCCAATCACGTTGGTCCCTCCGAATTGAGGACGGCGCGAATCGAGTTCTCCGGCCTGTCCGGGTGTTCGCCCGCGTAGGACGCTCAAAGGCCACGTGCCATCCCCTACCTCGTTGAGTGGTGTGACTCGGCTCTTCCCCTTGTGCGGAGCGGGGTGGTCGCGAACGACGCGTGTTGGATGAACAGCGTCGAACGTCGCGGGCCGGGGCGGTCCGCTGATCCCGCTTCGACTACCTTCGGCTCAGCGGGGCGGCCCTTGTCTGGCTTGGTGCAGCAGTTTGGTCGGATGGGAGGTGTTGGCAGTGATCGACGAGCCTGAGATTTGAGTCTCGTTCGCCTCGCTGCAGACGATGCGGGGCTTGACCCAACTCAGCCGCGTTCGGATGGGTCACGTATTCTCGCACGCGAACCGCCCCGCTGAGCCGGAGGCATTCGAAGCGGGATCAGCGGTTCGCCACGGTTCGCGGTCCCGAACGATCTTGGATGAGTTCCCTTTCCTCCGCGGCCCGCGTGAGTTGATCGGATGGCACGGTCACTCCGTGGCACGTCGCCATCGCGAAGGGGTGTTGTCCCGACCGTGGTTCGCGGGAGATGACTCTCGAATCCGCCAAGCTACTCGGATCGCGTTCCCGTGAACTTCGGTCGTTTGACTCCAGCGGGGCGTCGATGCAGATTCGATGAGGAACGTTGTCAGAACCGCTGGTCGAGCGCAGCGAGGAAAAGACGTTGTCCACCGCTTGTCCCACCCCTCCCCGGTTGCGAGTGATTCGCGTTCCCCCATTCGCCTTCGGCTGTGCCGACCGCAACGCACCGCCAACCCGCCGCGATCCCCATCATCCCGGACGATTCACCACCCGAGACACTCCTACTCCAAGTCCGGAGTCCAGCAAGGCACCCACCCGCTTGGGACTCCCCCTGCTCTACGGGGGCACTGCGAGTTGATCCTCAACAGGCTTCGAGCTTGAGGGATGGATCTCGGGCGACCCTGCGGAGCGTACCCTCTCAGCTTGCGACACCGCTCTCTACCACGCCGCGGGTGACCTACCCGAGCCTCGGCGGACCCACAGATTCTGCTGAGGAGACCCTTTTCTTGTCGACGCGCCGGTTGGGCAGGGCGGTGGGATCTACGTGTTCGAGTCCGGCGTCGAGGGGAGTCCAGCGACAACGAGATACACAACAACAGGTTGACGGGGTCAGCACCGCTCCCGGCGGTGGGGGAGGCGTCTGGGTTGGGCAATCGCATGCCATCGAGGCGAACTGTATCATCCGAGACAACCGGTTCCACTTCGCAGAGAGCGTTCTGCCCATGACGATGACTGAAGGGGTGTCCATGAGACGGCTGGCTGTTCTCTTCATGTTTCTGCTTGGAACGCGTTCGATAACGGCCCAGGCTCCGGTGCCGCAGCCCGGATGGCCCGTGGATATCGTCAGCGTTGATTTCACGGTCGCTGATTTGGACCAGGACGGTCTTCTTGAGGTCGTCGTTAACGGCGGCGGGCTAGTCCACGCGTTGGATCATTCCGGCCTGCCCCTGACTGGTTGGCCGGCGTCAGCCTCGGGAAGTACTCGCGGGCCGCCAATTGTCGGAGATCTGGATGGAGACGGGCTCAACGAAGTTGTTTACGCCAGTCTTGGATCAGGTAACCGGCGTTATGGCGCGATCGATGACGACGGGACCGCGATGCCGGGCTGGCCCGTGTTCTACGCGGCTCCCGCTGGCACAGGACATCGACAGATGAGCCTCGGAGACTTGGATGGCGACGGGAGCGATGAAGTCGTTCTGATCGAGAAGCTCGCGTCTGAAGTCTTTCGTGTGGTGGCGCTGAATCACCAAGGCGAACAGCAATGGACCCATCTCTTCAGCGCAGTGGGTTCGGTTCCTCAAGTTGCGGTTGCGGACCTGGAGTTCGACGGCGCGTCTGAGGTCCTGGTGACGGTGGGTTGGCTCGACGGCAGTTCTGTTGAGACGCAGATTTGGGTCTTAGAGGGTAACGGGACGGTTCGGCCGGGATGGCCTCAGGACGAGCCGGGTTCTGCTG
>JAJFFE010000399.1 GCA_021776775.1 Planctomycetota bacterium
GAATCCGGGGGGTAGGTCGCCACCGCGCCCAGCGTTTCTGGTGCCCGCCGCGTGTAGTACGCCAGCGCCCAGGCGAGATCTTCGGGCGTCGGTTGCGGCACTCCAGACGGTCCCGGCATCACGGCCATGCTCGGGATCACGAGTTCCCACCGCTCCCGGGTCAGCGAGTTGGGCGGCGGCAGGGCGTGGCACGCGGCGCAGACCGTTTCGACCCGCTCGCTGTGCGCGGCCGTCCACTCCTCGGCGGTCGGCGCCGACGGAAGGTGGCCGGCGGACGGAAAGGTCGGGTTGCTAGCGGCGACCGGGATCTGTCGTTTGGAATTGGCGCGTTGATTGGGGCCGGGAGCCGGTGGATCGCCAGATTTCCCGCAGGCGACGCACGTGAGCAAGGTCGCAACCTGGATCACAGCCCAGATCTGAGCCCACCGTCGCGCGCCGATCGCTCGGCGGCGTCCCGGTAGCAGGGCTGAGCCACGAACAGCAGCTGCGCCCCGGCGCGACCCGAGTTCCAGACGTTCGATCCCGTGTCCGTACCGTCTCTTCATTCTGACCCCAACATCTCCCGTAACTCGTCGAACAGGATGCAGGATAGCCCACCGGACAGCGATGGGGACCCGGAAACGGGCCGATCTGTTTCGGCTCTGATCCAATTCTTCTCGGCTCCATTTCTTCCGGCTCCATTTCTTCCGGCGCCATTTCTTCCTGGTATCGACCCGCGGTACCATTCGCCGCCGACGTCACAGCCGCGATTCATCGAACGTAGTCCGCGCCGCGCCGTTGCCAACGACGAACCCAACAAACGGAGAACCATGATTGCACCCCTTCCGTCCGCCGCTCGCCTACGAGCCACCGCCCTCTCGATCTTGACCGTTTGCCTCTTGCTAGCTGTGCATGTCACGACGGTACATGGCGACACGTCGGCGAAGATCCAAGACGACGCCGAGGAGGAGTCGGACGAGAAGTCCACCGAGAAGCCGGCGGAGAAGAGTCTGCCCGGCACCAAGCCGAAATTCGCGGTGGATGCCAACGGCGAGACCTTCGACGAAGCGGTCGCTCTGTTTCTCGACGAGAAGTGGAAAGCGGCGCAAAAACTGTTCAAAGCGTCGCAAGCCGGTGAGTCGAGCGATGTGAAACGCGGCGTCAAAGCGTGGCTGACGGCGTGCAAGGGTGGCCCCCAGCTGAAGCCGGTCGACAAGGCGATCAACAAGTCGCAGTGGAAGGTGGCGTGGCAGAAGATCGAGAAGGTTCGCTACAAGTACGGCGAGACGCCGCTGCAGGAGAAGATCGGCGACCTGCGCGCGACCATCGAGAAACAACTCTTCGTCAAGCTGGCCACGTTCGAAGAAGACGGCCCGAAGTCTCAGGAGAACACGCCGCGCTCCGAAAAGTCGAAGATCAACGAGGACATGAAGTTCGTCTCTGAGGGCAAGCGTTCTCTCTACTGGAATCCCGGTAAGGTCGGCCTCGGCGGTGGCCAGCTGTTCGCGCGTCTGCCGATCGCAACGATCGACGGGGAAATGCTGGCCGAGCACCCGTATCTGCACATGTCGTTCTTCGCCACCAAAGAGAACGCAGGCCGCTTCACGCTGTTTCTCGACACAGGTGACAACGTTGTCATGAACCCGTTGCAGACTCGCAGTTTCTTCTTCCATCAGAGCATGGAGAAGCCGGGCTGGCATCACGTGCGGCTCGACCTGCGCAAACAGTTCCAGAAGTACTCGAACCCCGAATTGCACGAAGTTCAGCAGTTGGCGATCCTCATCATTCCGCCGGCTAACCCGAAAGCGATCTACATCGACGACGTCAAGTTGGAGAAGAAGTAGATCACGACGAGAGGTTCGTTTGTGGGAGGGCGCACACTGCACGTTGGAATCGATATCTCCAGCGCCGTCGATGCGCGCCCCACGGGTATTGCGCGATACATCCACTCGCTGGTGAGTCATCTGGAGCAACTCGAGTCGCCCCCGCAACTCTCGCTGTACTGTCGAGCGTCGCGCTTCCATCGATTCGATCCCGGGGCACTGTTCGGCGGGCGCACCCTACGACCGCTGCCGCTCTGGCTCCGCGGCGTCGACCTGTTTCACGCGACCGACGTGCGACTCCCCCTCCTGGCGCGCACCCCGTCCGTCGTCACCATTCACGACTTGTCGATGTTCGAACGGGACGACCACGCCACGCCGCGATTCTTACGCAAGAAGCGAGCGTCGGTCGAACGCGCCGTTCGGCGCGCCACGACGCTGATCACCCAGTCGCAGTCGGTGCGAGACGCGATCGTCGCTCGCTTTTCGATCCCCGACACGTCCGTTGCCGTGATCCCACTCGCCAGCGGCCTGCCCCTGAAGTCCGATCGCCCCATCGTCGACGTGGCGGGAGCGGTACGCCGTCTCCTGATCGTCGGTGGGCCGAGCGTGCGCAAAGGCGAGGCGCGCCTGAGTCCGCTCTTATCGTATTGGGATCGTGAGTTCGACTGGCAACCGGACCTCGACTGGGTCGGTTCGGGGTCCGCGGTCGACCAGCAGCGGCTGCTCGAGTCGGTGCCGTCCGCCGCGCGACACCGCATCCACTTCCACGGCCACGTCGACGAGGCTCGCCTCGACCGCCTCTACCGCGAATGCGACGGGTTCCTACAGATCTCCGACACCGAAGGATTCGCCATGCCGCTGCTGGAAGCGGCGGAGCGCGGCTGCCCCATTCTGTCGATCGACTCTCCGGTGTTGCGGGAGACCAGCGGAGGCTTCGCCCTGTTCTTCGGGGACAACGTCCCGGCGTCGCGCGAGTCGTTCGAGAGTTTTCTCGCTGCCGACCACCGACGGGGGCTCCGTGAGTCCGCCCGCCAACACGCCGCAGCGTTCACCTGGCACCGCACCGCGGAGCGGACCGCTCGGGTATATACGGACGCTGCCGCTCGGGCACGGTAGCTCCCAACCCTTTCCGTCCAATGACGTTGCGCCATGAGTGATCGGCAATCTCACGGTCGCCGCAAAAGTCGCGCTTGCGATCGGACGAAGTAAGTCTTGGACACCAGAGTTTCCGGCCGAACGTCTCCGGCCCGTACCTTCGGCTTCCTGAACTTACCCCCGGCGGGGCCGTCCCGAGCCACCGCCGCAATCGAGGAGTTTCGCGATGAGTGAGCCGCTCTATAGCAGCTATGCCGACGACGAGGACATGCTGGAGCTGGTCGAAATGTTTGTCGCCGAACTACCCGATCGAATGGCTTCCGTGACCGCTGCCCTCGACGGCGGTGATTACGATCAGCTCCAGGTGTACGCCCACCAGCTCAAGGGATCGGCGGGATCGTACGGGTTCCAAAGCATCACCGACGCCGCGGCCGGACTCGAAGACGCCCTGAAGAGCGGCTCCCCAAACCCCGCGATCCTCAAACCGCACGCCGACGCACTGCTCGACCTGCTCGATCGCGCCAGCGCAGACCCGCAAAGCTAGCCAGGCCGAGAAGTCAGAGGCACGGTCTGCAGCGCTCTTTGACCCGACAAGTGATTCAATGGGCCGCCACTCCCCCGTGCGGCCCATTTCGCATCGGTCCGTCCCTCTCAAAAACAAGCTTGTGCTCAGCCCGCCATCTCCCAACAATCCCCCGATTCCGATTTTTCCTCTACGGAGACTGGGTCACGATGGGACGACGACGCAAGCGCACAAACGGCAACGACCGCACCGGCGGGATCGCCGTGTGGAAGCCGGTCGGCCCGACCTCGCGTGTCATCGTCGATGAGGTTCAGCAGAAACTCGGCATCGGACCGCTAGGGCACACCGGAACGTTGGATCCGCTCGCGAGCGGGGTCATCGTCCTGGTCGGCGGTCACGCCCGCAAATTCCAAGAGCTGCTGATGAAGCAGCCGAAGGAGTACGTCGCGGCGATCGAACTCGGCACCTGCTCGGGCTCCGACGACGCGGAGGGCCCGCTGTGGTGCCCGGTCCCGAAGTCGGGAACGCGAACCATCGAAGAGGTTCGCGATGCGCTGGTCGATTTCGAAGGGGGCTACGATCAAGTTCCACCGCAAATGTCGGCGGTCCGACTCGAGGGCAAGCGTGCGTATCAACTCGCCCGCCAAGGCGAGTCCCCAGAGCTGAAGTCGCGTCCCGTCACCATTCACGGAATCGATATCCTCGGATACGAGTCGCCCATGCTCGATATCCACGTGCGCTGCGGTTCCGGTACGTACCTTCGCTCGATCGCACGCGATCTCGGAGACAGGCTCGAGGTCGGTGGTTACCTCAAAGGACTGCAACGCACGGAATCGAGCGGTCACTCGCGCGCGTCGGTCGTGGAACTCGACGACGTCACCGAAGAGTGCTGGCTCCCACTCGAAAAGCTGCTGGTGAATTTGCCGCGCATCGATATCGATAGCGAAGAAGACACACACAAGTTGTCCACCGGGCAACGCGTCCGTTACCCGCGACGCACCACACCGTTCGAAGGCCGAGGCATCGCATGGTGCCAGGGCCGTGTGGCGGGAATCGTCGACGTCTTCCACTCCATGATCGAACCCCGCCGCTGGATCCTGCATCACCTCACGAGCTGAGCTAGAAGTGTTCGCCGGAGACTTCTCGGCTGGTGTACAGATGGCACGACGAGATCGTCTCGTCTGAGCGAAGCGCTGTGGCAGTTGGGCACGCTGGAGGTCGTACTTCTGTCCCTTGGCCTTCTCTCGCCAAGCCGCCAAGAAGCTCTATCCCGTCGTTCGATGACGTTCAGGCCTCCCAAGAAAACTTTCGAAGCCAGCGCGGGATTATTGAACCGGCTCCGTCTTTGGAGTCTCGTTGCTAGTTTGCAGCCCGTTCATCATTTCCATCCCCTTCTACGTGGAGGAACCATGTTGTTCCCTTCAGCACTGACCACGTCGAAGCGTCCTCGCCCACTGAGTTGACGGTAAGTCAGCCGCTACGGCGCTGACGCTTCGTACCCCCTACGAAACTTACCGTCCCTGCACGCTCCCTTTGATCGTGATCGTTCGCCGAGGCGTTGTGCCTCATGCGTCGCATCATCGTCACGCCGTGGCCAGAGCTACGGCGGTTGGTAGGTCGTGCGTCCGGGGTCTCTCCTATCCCCAGCTTTGAACGATGACGAATACCATGGATACGCACGCTTTCCAGCGGACGTGGGAGTCTATTGACTCTGGCGGCCCGCGACCCTTTCTCTATTTCCGAGATCGATACGCCTTCTGGCGGCTCGGGATCCGCGCCGCGCATGGAGCCACCATCTCCGAACTGCGACGGTCACCGGAGGCTCGTTACCTACAGCGTCCCGCCGTCCGCCGTTGGTTGGCAACGGGTGGAAACCAGCAGATCGACCGCTATGCGTTGGAATCGGTGTGGCCCGCCCGACCGCTTCCATTCACGGTCACGCTTGGAATGTGGGGCAGCGACGACCGCAAACGGTGGCGCCGGGAGTGGCACCAGATGAGCAAGCGCGGACTGCAGCTCGTTGTGCAGTTGAACTTCGCGCGGTCACACGACCGTATGTTCGAGCACTTGCTCGGTGACGACGCCGCACGCTACTTCCGTTACCGGTGCCATCCCGTCAATCGGTCCAACCGCAATACGTTGGCGTGGGTTCGAGTGGAGTTGTCGTACGAAACCGGTGAGGCGCTGATCGAAGAGGTGCAGTCCGATTGGGTGTCGCGCGCGGTACTGAAGCGCAGTCGGTACGACTTGAAGGAACTACGGACACGCCCGCACGCCAAGTTGCACGGCAAGTTTTCGATTCAGAAGTTTCACCACTACTTCGAGCACGGACTCCAACCGTACCTGAACGAGTGGTCCGACGCGGCGTTGTTTGCCGCGCTCACTCTGATCGTCGACGAGTTGCGCTTCCCGGTCGTGTACTACCACTCGTGGAAGTCGAACCTGCGGCTGAAGGGGTTCCGGGAATTCGATAGTCAACAGAGCAAACCACCGCGTTCTCTCTACACGGCTCTGCCGAAGCGGTTCGGTTTCGAACTCACGGACGAGGCGCCGCTGTTTCTGCGACGAGACGGAGACCCGCTGGTGCAGAAACTGGTGGGCGTGGGGCGAGACAGTGACGACTCGAACAGTGACGACTCGAACGGGGACGACTCGAACAGTACCGGACCGACAAGCGGCAGACGGAGGTGCAAGTCCGGAGGGAGCAAAAAGCGAAACCGAGCGGCACGAAACCGCTCGAGATCCGGGAACGCGATGCCGTTCTACCGACTGCACATTCCACGCGTCTGGCCCGAGTTCCGAACGGCCGCGCGGAGCGCGACAGATCAGAAGTGATTCGGCTCTCGGGAGAGACGCTTACCACGGCCCACCGTACCGACGAACTGACCATCGCGAGCGGCTACCTCTCCGCGTACGGTCACGACGTGGGGACGACCACCGATTGTCCACCCTTCGAACGCACTGTAGTCGGTATTGATGTGGTGGGTGCTCGCGGAGATGGTTCCCGAGTAGTCGGGATCGTAGACGACGAGGTCGGCGTCGGCGCCCGGCTGTATTGTTCCCTTGCGTGGGTAGAGGCCAAAAATCTTGGCCGCTTGGGTACTGGCGCAGTCGACGAACGTATGCAGATCGATGCGCCCGGTCTTCACGCCGTGGGTGAAGAGCAGGTTCACGCGGTCCTCGAGCGCCGGGATGCCGTTAGGGATCAACGTGAAGTCGTCCTTGCCCATGGCCCTTTTTTGAGCCTCAAAGTCGAACGGGGCGTGATCGGTCGCCAAGGTGCTCACGAAACGGTTTCGCAAGGCTCCCCACAACACATCCTGATTCGACGCGTCGCGAAGCGGTGGTGACATGACGTACTTCGCGCCTTCGAAGTCGGGTAACTCCGCGTGGGACTTGTCGAGCAGCAAGTACTGGATCAACGTCTCGATCCACGCGTTGACGCCGCGCTCCTTGGCGCGCATCGCTTCGTCGAGCGCCTCGCGGCAGCTCAAGTGTACGACGTAGACGTGCGCTCCGAGCAACTCCGCAAACGTCATGAGATGCGACGTGCCGGCCGCTTCGACTCGCGGGGGGCGAGACTCATGATGCCAGCGCGGCTCGGTCTTGCCCTCGGCGAGTAGTGACTTCTGCAGCTCGAGAACCAGGTCGGCGTTTTCGCAGTGCGCCGTTGTGATCACCCCGAGCTCTTTGGCGAGACGAAGCGTCTGGTACAGCTCGTCGTCGGTCACGCCGAGGGCACCCTTGTAGGCGAGGAACACCTTGAACGAGGAGATGCCCTCTTCCTGAACTATCCTGCGGAGGGACTTCTCGGCAGCGTCGTCGAAGCGCGTCACCGCCATGTGGTAGGTGAAGTCGCAGGCCGATTGCCCTTCACTCTTCGAGTTCCACGTTTCGAACGCCGACAACGGATCTTCGTCGCGGTCGGGAATGCAGAAGTCGATGAAGCAGGTCGTGCCCCCCACCAACGCCGCTTTGCTCGCCGTCACGTACGTGTCCTTGGCGAACGTTCCCATGAACGGCAGGTAGATGTGAGTGTGCGGATCGATGAACCCGGGGAAGACATACTTTCCGGTGGCGTCGATCACCTCGGCGTCGCCGGGATCGAGGTTGCGGCCCACGCGACTGATGGTTTCGCCCTCGCACAGGACGTCTCCCACGAATCGCTCGCTGGCCGTGACGATCTCACCGTTCTGGATCAACAAACTCATCGGCTGCCTCCCCGGCGCTGGATTCGGCTACTGCTCGGTTCTGATCCGCTCGCTACTAGTCCGTGTGCCATATCTCCCCCTCGCCGACATTGTGCCAACGCGACGTGACGACCTTCTCGCGGGTGTAGAACATCACCCCTTCGCGTCCTTGCACGTGAAGATCGCCGAAGAAGGAGTAGTTCCAACCGCTGAATGGGAAATACGCCAGCGGAGCTGGCACTCCCACGTTGATGCCGACCATGCCGGCTTGGATGCGGTGGCTGAACTCGCGGGCGATCTTTCCCGAGGCCGTAAAGATAC
This sequence comes from Planctomycetota bacterium, assembly GCA_021776775.1. Classification (GTDB taxonomy): domain Bacteria; phylum Planctomycetota; class UBA8108; order UBA1146; family JAJFFE01; genus JAJFFE01. The sequence continues at coordinate 7,932 of JAJFFE010000399.1, forward strand.
AAGCGCCATTGCCGTACGCTTGACGATTGGCGGTTTCGACCGCGTCGTCGAAGTCCTCGAACCGCATGACATTCAGCACCGGTCCGAAAGTCTCATCGTGGCAGATCTTCATACGATCTTCGACGCGGTCGAGCACGGTCGGGCCCATGTAGAACCCGTCCGGCGCCCCCGGCACGTTCACTTCGCGCCCGTCGACCAACAGCTCCGCGCCGCTGGCCACTCCTTCGTTCACGAGGCCGATCACCCGCTCGCGGTGCTCGCGGGTGATGACCGCGCCCATTTGGGCCGCCGGATCGCGATCGGTCCGTCCCACCTGTATCGACTCGACAGCGTCCTTCAGCGGACCCACGAACTGCTCGGCTGCGCTGCCCACCACCACCGCCGTCGACGCCGCCATGCAGCGCTGGCCGGCGCAACCGAATGCACCGTCGACCAATCCATCGACCGTCTTCTCCACGTGGGCATCCGGCATGACGAAGACGAAGTTCTTCGCCCCGCCCGCCGCCTGCACCCGCTTGCCGTGCTTCGTGCCGACTTCGAAGATGCGCTTGGCGATCTCGGACGAGCCGACGAACGAGACGCCTCGTACCAACGGGTGCTCGAGTAGTGCGTCGACGCACTCTCGCCCGCCGTGCACGATGTTCATCACGCCCGGCGGAAGCCCCGCGTCGATCAACAACTCGATGAGACGGATCCCCGTCAGCGGCACCTTTTCGCTCGGCTTGAAAATGAACGTATTGCCGCACGCGATGGCGAGCGGGAACATCCACATGGGCACGAGCACCGGGAAGTTGTAGGGACAAATGCCGACGCATACACCCAGGGGCTGACGCACCGTGTGACAGTCGATGCCCGGCGCGATGTTTTCGAGACTGTCACCTTTGAGAAGCTCGGGGATTCCGCAGGCGTACTCGACCACTTCGATTCCGCGGCGAACGTCACCGCGGGCTTCGGTCATGGTTTTCCCGTGCTCGCGAGTGACGCTCTCGGACAACGCCTCGAAATTCTCTTCGAGAAGCATCTTGTACCGAAACAGGACTCGCGCTCGTTCGATGGGCGGAGTCTCCATCCACGCCGGGAATGCGGCGTGCGCGGCTTGCACGGCGGCATCGACCACGACGGCCCCACACATGGGAACCTCGGCGATGGTCTCGCCACTCGACGGATTGCAGACCACGCTGTGCGCCGCCGTTTCCGGGACGCTCCACTCGTTGTCGATCAGCACTGGGCAGGGAGTCAACTTCGCCAAACTGCGCATCCTTACTCGTCGAAACTCTGATCAAGGGTGAGCCGGAATCGGCTTCATGGTCCCACTCGCAAGCTTCTCTTGGTACTGCTTCCAACTCATGGGGTCGCGCCCGCGATCGACCGCGGTCATCGTGATGCAGTCGTCCACCGGACAGACCAGGGCGCAGAGGTTACAGCCCACGCAGTCCACCGCGCGGACTTGCGGGATGGCCTTTTCGGGCACGCGCCCCGGGCCGAGACCACGACCCTCGGGATCGACGAGGTCGATGCACTGGTGCGCGCCGTCTTCACACGCGACGTAGCACAGATTGCAACCGATGCAGCTGTCGTAGTCGATCTCGGCCACACGGTGATAGTTCAGGTTGAGCGTTTCCCACTTGGCCAAGCTCGCGACGGCTTTGCCGGTCAACTCTGCGACCGAGGCGAACCCCTTCGAGTCCAAGTAGTCGTTCAACCCTTCCTTCATGTCTTCGACGATCCGAAACCCGTAGTGCATGATCGCGGTGCACACTTGCAGGCTAGTCGCGCCGAGCGCGAGAAACTCTGCCGCGTCTCGCCACTGCCCGATGCCACCGATGCCGGAGATGGGCACCGAAACGTCGGGGTCCGAGGCGCAACTCTGCAGCATGTTGAGCGCGATCGGTTTCACGGCGGGTCCACAGTAGCCACCGTGGCTGCTCATGCCGTCGACATACGGTTCCGGTACGAAGGAGTCGAGATTGACCTGGGTGATGCTGTTGATCGTATTGATCAGTGAGATAGCGTCGGCCCCCGCCTTGGCGGCGGCTCGCGCGGCGTAGGTCACGTCGGTGATGTTCGGGGTCAACTTTACGATGACGGGGATCTCGGCGACCTCCATCACCCAGCCGACGATCGCTTCGATGACGTCCGGGTTCTGCCCCACGGCCGACCCCATGCCGCGCTCGCACATGCCGTGCGGGCAGCCGAAGTTCAACTCGACCCCGTCGGCGCCGGAGTCGAGCGACCGTTTCATGTAGTCGTGCCAGTTCTCCCGAGTGTCGGTCATGAGCGACGCGATCACGGTGTGGGCCGGCCACCGCTTCTTGACCTCGGCGATTTCGCGAAAGTTCGTTTCGGGGGCACGGTCCGAAATGAGTTCGATGTTGTTGAACCCGACCATGCGTTGGCTGCCGATGTTCAACGCTGAGTAGCGCGACGACGTGTTGATGATCGGATCCCCGATCGTCTTCCACACCGTTCCGCCCCATCCCGCTTCGAACGCGCGATCTGCTTGGTATGCGGTATTCGCGGGAGGGCCGGACGCAACCCAGAACGGGTTGGGTGACTGGATGCCGCAGAAGTCGATCGAGAGATCAGCCATGGTTGTTGTCCGCTTCGTTCGCGTTCTCTGCTTCGATCGTGTTTCGGGCTTCGACCGCATATTGCGCTTCGAGATCGGTCGCTCGCACCGGGTGGTCGAACCCTGATCCGGTGGCACCGCCCGGCGCCCCCAAGCGTGACGTTTGCACAGGTCCTTCGACCTTCGCTCCGGTGAACACGCCGTGCATTCCGCGGGCGGCGCGCTTTCCCTCCGCCACCGCGTCCACCACTTCGGAACCACCGTTGGCAACATCTCCCCCCGCGTAAACGC
>JAJFFE010000400.1 GCA_021776775.1 Planctomycetota bacterium
TTGGCTGTCGGTTGGGATGTTTGGATGTTGGCAGAGGCTATGTGATCCCGGTCGGAGATGCGGGTGGGCCATCTCGTCCGGGCGAGGTTTGGCGGTCGCAGTGGCCCCTCTGTTTTGGATTCGGTTTCGCGCGATGAATCCTGGAACCTTTTCGTCTTTCGTTTGACACGGCTTTCACGCTTCGCTGGTCACGGTGTCTGCTGCTCGTTGCGCGAGTGTTATGCAGTGCTGGTTTCTTGCGTACGCCCCTGGGGGTTTGGAGGGCGAAGCGAACCGCCCAACGAAAGGAACGCCACTGGGAAATCAGGGGCAAAGCCGTGGGCTGTTCTTCTCCTGAAGGGTGTGCATGGTCGATCCTCGCCTGGTCTCACAGAGCGCCAAGGCCCACACGCACTCACAAGCGCACGGCCGATCGAGGCCAACCTCCACGTGGGGAATCCCGTCCAAAGCCGGGCCTGGTCTCACAGAGCGCCAAGGCGTCAAGACACTCACCCGCCCACGGCCGATGGAAACAATCCCCCCAACGAAGCAAAACGCCACTGGGGGTTTGTGGTGTTGCGAACTCATAACACGCTGCAAAAAAACGTCTTAAGCCTAGCGGGCAGAAAAGTTGGACCAAAGTTGTAAATCCGACAGATTGGCGGCCTCAAGGCGTTCTTCAGGGCTCTGCGGGTCAAGCCAGACGAAAATCGGCGACGCCGCCCGAATGGTGCTGGGGACCGCGCCGAGCGCAGGGGCCGTACTGGCTTGTCAGACTTTCGGTTCGATGGCTTCGTCAGTGAGTATCAGCCCAGTCATCTCGCGCGGGGCGGGACAATTCGATTGTCCGGCGCTCGCTGTCAGCTACGGTGAGCAGGCTCAATGTCCGGATATGCAGCCATGAGTTGAGATTCCTTGTCAGGGCGAGGTTGCGGACCTCGCACGGGTCCCCGAACGCGCCAGGGGAATCCTTGCCCTGCTTGACGGGCTACGGCTGGCAGCGGTCTCAGGTCTCATGGATAGGCTCTAAGCGGAGGGATTTCTATGCGGATACTCGCGGTAATTGCGCTGGTTGTCGTCGTCGACCACTGTGCCGTTGTGAACGGCCAGACTCCGGTTGTGACCGAGTTTCAGAAGCTCCTAGCGTCCGATGGTGCACCTGTTGACGCGTTCGGGCGCGGGGTCGCAGTCTCCGGGTACGTCGCCGTCGTCGGGGCCAGCCTGAACGACGACTTGGGATCCGAGTCCGGGTCGGCATATGTGTTTCGCTGGAACGGCGTATCCTGGGTAGAGGAACAGAAGCTCCTCGCTTCCGATGGAGGGAGTGGCCACCTATTCGGCTACTCCGTTTCAGTCTCCGGCGATGTCGCGTTGGTCGGCGCACCTACTGCCGGCAACGGCGCGGTGTATGTCTTCCGATACATTGATGGGTTCTGGGTCGAGGAGCAGATGTTGAGCCCCTCCGATGTCTCCATCTCTATTGGCGCGGACTTAAGCCTCTCAGATGGGATCGCCCTTGTTGGTGGATACGACGCTGCTGGCTCGGGGGTGGCCTGTGTGTTTCGCTGGGACGGATCCGTCTGGTCGGAGGAGCAGACGCTTGTCGCTTCTGACGCTGAAGACGATGACTACTGGTCTATATCGGTAGCCGTCGACGGCAATGTCGCGATTGTGGGTGCCAATCGTGATGACGACGGCGGGACTGATTCAGGGTCGGCCTATCTGTTTCGCTGGGATGGTATCGCGTGGGTTGAGGAGCAGAAGATCGTCGCCTCCGATGGAGCAGCGAACGACTGGTTCGGGCAGTCTGTCGCGCTGTCTGGAGACCTTGTCGTTGTTGGTGCGCACGGCGACGATGACTCCGGGGAAGGTTCCGGTTCGGCGTATATGTTCAGGTGGGATGGTATGGCATGGGTCGAGGAGCAGAAACTCCTTGCGTCCGACGGTGCCACCAGTGAAACCTTCGGCTTCTCCGTCGCAGCCTCCGGTAGTACCGCCGTCGTGGGCGCTCATGGCGGTGGATTCTCGGGAACTCAACCCGGCTCCGCGTACAAATTCGAGTGGGACGGCTCTGTCTGGACCGAAGTGGAGAAGCTAGTCTCGTCCGATGGCTCCGCACTGGACGCTCTCGGCAACGAGGTTGTTATCTCTGGCGATGTGATACTCGCGAACGCGGTTGCGGACGACGACCTTGGACCGACTTCCGGATCGGTGTACGTGTTCTTTGTCCCGGACTGCGACGAAGACGGCGTAGACGACCGGGATCAAATCCTAGCCGACCCCTCACTCGACTCAAACGGGAACGAGATTCTCGACGGGTGTGAGACGCCGTTCTCTCGGGGCGACGCCAACGGCGATGGCCAGTTCAACATCGCCGACCCGATCGCGACGCTGACGCACTTGTTCGGCGGGCTAGAACTCGACTGCCGTAGCGCCGCAGACATCAACGACGACGACGCCCTCGATTTAGCGGACGCGATCTTCGCTCTCCTTGTGCAATTCACAGGAGGCGTTGCGATTTCCCCGCCGTTCGACTGCGGTATTGATCCGACGCCGGGTCCATTGCAGTGCCTCGAGTTCCTCGCCTGTCCATAACCCGCCACCACCGGAGGTAATATGAAACGCTTCTTCCGCCTGCTCGGCGTCGCCGCGTTCGTCGGCGTGTTCAATATCGTTTTGATCGTCGTCGCTGTCGGTGTCGTAACGGTGAAGGCCGGCCCAACGGCATCGGGTAATGGCGACATCAACGGCGACGGGTCCATCAACGTGGGCGATGCGGTCGCCCTGCTCTCCTACATCTTCGAGGGTGGTACTCCGCCGGTTGCGATCGCCGGCCCGCCCGGGTTGACGCCGGAGCATGAGGAGATTCTCTCGCACATGTCGATCGAGTATCTGGACGATGGGCTGGGCGGGACGAACAAGACGATCCGGTTCACGGGCGTAAACGTGCAAGTCGTCAACGGGTTGGGAGCAACGAATGGGAATCCGGCTGACCCGGCTGCCCCCGCAGGGACAGTGAACGGGCTCGGGAATTTGATAGTCGGTTACAACGAGGCGGAGGGTTCGCAGGACCGCACGGGCTCCCACAACGTCGTGACCGGCACATTGCACGACTATTCGAGTTTTGGCGGTCTGGTGGCGGGTCATACAAACACGGTCAGCGGTCCGTGGTCCTCGGTAAGCGGCGGCGTCGTCAACGAGGCGAGCGGTCTGTACTCCACGGTAAGCGGCGGAATCGGAAACACAGCCAGCGGTCTGTACTCCTCGGTCAGCGGTGGGGGGAGCAGCACTGCGAGCGGAGAGGCATCGTCGGTAAGCGGCGGGAGTCTGAACGTGGCTAGCGGTTTGTGGTCCTCGGTCAGCGGCGGGAGTCTGAACGTGGCCAGCGGTAACGGGTCCTCGGTCAGCGGGGGAGGCGGATGGGTCTCTCCAACTCCGGACGGCAATGAAGCCATCGGAAACCGGTCCTGGATAGGCGGGGGCCGCAACAACATCGCAGAGGCCGACTTCTCCACAATCAGTGGTGGCAATGGCATCACGGTCACCGAAGAGGATGGCTGGGGCACCGGCTGCTACTCGTGTCCATAACCACTATCGAGAGTGAGGCACCATGAAGCGTCTACTCAAGCTCGCCGGCTTCACCGCCATCGTCTTCGCAATCAACGTCACAATGCTCGTCGGGGTCATTGGGCTCATTGCCGTCAACGCGGGGCCGACGCCGAGCGGAAACGGCGACGTCAACGGAGATGGCTCAATCAACCTCGCCGATGCCGTCTACTTGTTAACCCACGTCTTTGAGGGTGGTCCCGCACCGGTCGCGATTGCGCAAGCGCCGACGTGCGAATCGTGCTGGCCACCGAGGCCCGAAAACATTGTGAACCTGGACTCCGCGAATCACCCGGATGCCTTAGGCCAAAGTGTGACCATTGACGCGTTAGACTTCGCGGTTCTATTCACAGCCCCGCTTGACCATGCCGTTGTACTCACCGACATTCATCTGTTGACCAACACGTACGACTTGGTCGCTTTCGATGGCGCTGATGAACGAGTCCTTGTGAATGTTTCGTTTCGGCCAAACGGGTCCAACAACAAGATTGGCGCGATGTCCACCGGCATTGCGATTCTGCCCGGTGAAGAGCTTCGCATACGGAGTCGCCTTGGAGGGTCGTCTGCCTTTCAATGGCACGTCACGGGCTACCTCGCTCAGATGACACCATGACCGAGCCATGCCGCTACTGCGGGAATGAGACGTTGCGGGAGACCGTGACCCACGACGACGGCCGGGTGATCCTGGCGTGCCCAAGTGCGGGTTCGAGCGTGAGGGAGACGTGGGGCTAGCGGAGTAGACGAAGACTACCAATCAGGACTGGGCGACCGTCGTCCTTGCGCGAGCCGCCGATGGCTGGGAGGATTAGGAAGCAGATCCCTGTTCGCTGCCTTGGCGGCTGAGCTTCCACGTTAGGTGTACTTGGGTGAATGGCTTGCCGATCGTCTTTGTGTTCCTATGTTTTGCGTACGTGGTGAGTCGTCTAAAGCTCAATCGACTCGCGAGGTCCCCAGCCGTCCGGGTGGCGGTGTGCGCCACGCTCTTCATCTGCATGAACATGTTTGTTGGAATGGCCGCGTTCACTCTCGATCGCTGTGTTCGAGCGCAGTCACTTGGCGTTAACTACATTCGCGCTCCCATGTGGAGCGAGCACGACTTCTGGACATCCCCCTCAACGCAGGCCGTTGCCATTAGTGCTGTCGTTGTCGCATTCTTGGGGTCAGCCAACCTTATCCGCAACTCATTACGGTACGACGACTAACTCGGCGCGCAGCGAACCAAGGGCAGCCTTCTCTCTTCACCCCAGGTGTCACCGAGTCGCATTCGCAGTTACAATCCAACGCTTTCCCTGATGCTGCCCTCGGCAGCCTGAGCTTCAATGCTCGTGGGCAAGACGTGTGGTTGCGGTTACTGCGAATAGGAGAAGTGTCGTGAGAGCCCTACCGATCTCGATCGCTGTGATCGTCGCCGTGTGCGTCGCGTGGTGCGTGGTTCCGAACAACGCGACCCGTCCGACGACGCCTCCGGTTTCCATCACTCCCGAGGACCAAGCCGACGTCGACGGCATCGCGCCGCGCCTAGACATCGTCGAACCGAAGGCACTGGTAGACTCCGGCGTGGATACTGGCGAGTTACCCGAGCCCGAGTTTGACTTCCGGGCACCTGGGGCGTTCTTCGCGTGGGCGGAAGCCCCCGAAGAGATCCAGGAGGAGTTGTCCAGCGGCGCGGACTACTATTTGTGTACGGGGAACGGCAAGTACGCCCGGCTCAAGTTCAAGGAGGGCGACGGAGACAAGGACGCCGAAGGCGTACGTGAACTCGCGGAATCCGCGTTGACCTACGGCGCGGACTTGGTGGACGTTCAGGATCAACACATACGTGACTGCCTGAAACACCGCATCTACGAACGTTTCGACACGAGGAAGGCCGCTTACGACTACTCGGTCGAGCACGAGTTCGCATCGATGAAGTCCGTTATCCCGCGAGACGGCGGGTTCCTGCTGATTGATCTCCGCCCCATTATCGAGGAGCACAAGAAGATGCAGCGCCTGGCGGGCGAGGCCACGGGGGAGCTATGGAAAAGGCTCCAGCTGTCAGCACAGATCGCCGTCGATAATCAAGACTACTAAGCACGTTCTATCACCCGGCCAACATGGCGCGCATCTCCCGGTATCGGTGCTTCGCAACCAACTGCAGCCACCGCTGTACGAGGATCTCAGCACCCGCTCGGTTCTGACCGAACAAGACGGGTACGCCTTGTGTCGACAGGCTCAGCGCCTTGCCTGAGACCGTCGACGCGTTGACCTTCGAGTGCGGCCAAGTGGGTAAAGCCTTGAGTTTCCTCACCTGCGCCTCGACGACGGCCGTCTACAACCGAAGCAAGACACGAAGTCAGCGAGGCCCTTGCGCTCGATCGCCACTTCGTGCTCCGGTTGACGTTGATCATTTGCGGCCGGCGCGTGAAGCGACCCCAAGACTGTGGAGCCGTGAGGCCGGAGGTTCGTCCGTATCGCACGTTGGGCTCGTCGCGTGGAATCAGTTCGTGGCGGTTCCGAGTGTGGCGCATCAGATCCCCGGCGCAGTCTCGCGGCAAGAGGTGGGGTACGTCTGAGAAGACCCGCCAGCGACCCATGAGTAATGGCCGCCGAGGCTCTTTGCGAAAATCGTGCGGCGCAGTCCTTCGACGCCGGAGGGGTGACCACGATCGGTTCGGTCGAGCGCGTCGAGTCACTGATTGGCGGTGTTGATTGCGGTGGTCAACAAAGCCTCCGTGGTCGAGGAGTCCCCGTTGGTCGACGAGCGAGCCAGCCATCGAGAAGCTCGTCCAAGGCCGCCGGGTCAACGCCGAACACTTGCGCGAGCAGGAAGACCGACGAACGGTCCGGCCGACGGCTGCCGTCTTCCCAACGATACGCCGCGTTGCCGCTGCGACCGATGGACCGAGCGAGCGCCGCTTGGCTCCCCACGTACTGACGGCGCAGTCGGCGAAGCGGATTGCTCTCACGCCAAGCTTCGAGCCGCTGACGTGGGTCAGGATCGGGCTGGGGTAATTGGCTGGCAGGGGGCGTCCGAATCGCCAGGGATAACTGCGGCCGAGTGTCGGTGTCGTGGCTGGTCGTGGTCATGCGCTGAGTCTCTCGACGGGGAATGAAAGCACCTGCTCTCGAAGCAGGTGCGAAGGCACTACTAAGTCTAACGAGATCGGTCAGTTCGGTCTTCGTTCGACCTGGTGGTGGTCTGATAGCGCCTAAATTGAACTCTGAGACGGTCGGTTTGGGTGCGCTTGGAGTGGGTCCGTTCGCCTTCGTCGTGGTCCCTGGCCGGTGCCGGAGTCGTTGAAACGGTTCTCACTGACGGTTTTCTGCGTTCGTCTGCGGAGGGGGTACTCGGCCCCCGCCGGGGCCCCGTCGTTAACTAGATCTCCGCTCAGTACAGTTTGCCATCACGTGGAATTTCGACCTACGCGCCCGGTCACCAGGACTCGCCCAGG
>JAJFFE010000005.1 GCA_021776775.1 Planctomycetota bacterium
GTTCGCGCGCCCCAAGTGAAGTAGGCGAACGTCGCTTCGCTGAGTAGCGCAACAGCAAAGATCCCGATGAGTAGGTACAGCTGCTGGCGGTCATTCAGGCGCATATTACTTCTTACCCTTCGGATCTTCTTGCGGCTTGTCGAACCGGGGCTTCAGCGCGACTTTGACCTCAGAGTGAAGGCTCCGCGGCTCTTCGTATCCCTCGAGGGTTACGCGTTCGAACGAAATCGGAGCGTACCCGAGAAAGTCACCGAAGAAGTTGTCAGGGAACACACTGTCGTCGACGATCAGACCGCGGGAGATGCTCTTGGAGCCCGCCAACGCGCTTCTGTAATCGGTGATGGTCTGAACTTCGGTGCCCTTGGCATAGCAGTCGAGCGTTAACTCACCGCCGGTCTGCTCAGAGTCCCACTTGTAGTCGGCTTCGTCGAGCGTCGACATGTTGAGCCTGGTCACCCACATATCACGCGGAGTCAGAGACATGAGCTGGTACAGCTTCAAGCCCCAGAACGTTCGACGCGACTTGATCTCAATGATCGCGTTCTCACGATCCTTGTAGAACGCGATGTCCTCGTTCAGTCGATCGACTTCGCTCGCCTCTTCTTCGAGGACTCGAACTTGAAGCTGACGACTCTCGACCTCACGCTCGACGCTGCGGACGTTCATCCACAACATCAGGGCGCCAACACCGACGAGCATCGTCACGGCGACGCCACCGATTAGCGAGAAGAAGACGGCTCGAGGAGTTCTCGCCGCTCGCTGCAGTTCCGGGGGGAGTAGATTGATATTGATCACTTGGCGTGACTACCTTTCGAATCGATCGCGGTTCACAGCATCAACAGCCGCGCACCGAGGCCGACAGCAATAGGCAGCTGGCCGGCGTAGGACTTCAGATCTTCGATGTCGATACGATCGCCCTTGAGTTCGAGGTTCTCGGTCGGGTCCCACGACAGGACTTGTCGGTCGAAGACCCGTTCGAACGTCTCTTGCAATCCCGGAGTTTGAGCGCAACCACCCGAAATCAAGACCTCTCCGACCTCACGGTCGAACTGGTTCTCGAAGTAGTCGAACGACAGATGAATCTCATTGGCGAGATCGTCGAGCGTCGGCGCGATGGCCTCGCAGATCTCGGATTCTCGGTCGCCCGGGTTGCGTTTGAGTTCCTCGGCTTCGTGGTCGTCGAGGTGGAGTTGACGAGCGACACCCTCGGTGAGCTCGTCCCCAGCCAGATACACTTCCCGCGAGAAGTAGGAAGTGTTGCCCCGGAGAATATTGATATTCGTCTTGACCGATCCCACGTCGACAAGCGCTACGATCTTGTCTTCGTCGTCGACTCGCGGGCTGTTTTGGTTCCTCAACTCGAACGCATTGCCCAGAGCGAATGCGTCGACGTCAATCGCCAGCGGCGTCAGTCCCGTCTCCTGGATCATGTTGATATGATCCTGAATCAGGTCCTTCTTCACGGCGCAGAGGAGGACTCGCATCTCTTGCTCGCCACTCGCGGAAGACTCGACGTCTTCGAGCTTCTGACCGTCGATGGAAACTTCGTCGATCTCGAACGGAATGTACTTGTCCGCCTCGTAGCGGAGCGCCCCTTTGAGCTCTTCGTCATTCATGAGCGGCAGCGTGATATATCGGACGATCACTGAGCGACCCGAGACGGAAGTCACGACGCGGCGGGACTTGATCCCGGCCTCGTGTAGCATCTCGTTGATTCGAACACCGATGTCTTCTCCGGGTTCGACGCGACAGTGACAGAAACCGGTGATCTTCACCGAGTCGCCGAAATCGGTTAACTCGACGGCCTTGATCTCGCTGGCCCCGATATCTAGGCCGACGACGGACTTTCGCTTCCTGAGCATGGCATTCGACCATTCAGCGGCTTGCACCGCGCATACTTCGTGTCATTGCGCTTCTAGAATGGAGCACAAATGACGGAGTCGGACGTTCTTGATTGGGGCACTAATGAATAGGAAAGCCGTGCCGCATTCGCTACGGGCAAAGTTCCCGAGGGAAGCCCGATCAAGTATAGCTCTACGACCGAAAAACCGTCAAATCGCCGCGGCGAGATCACTACCAGACGTAGCCGATATCCGGCAAGTTTTGCCGGCTCCAATCGCGGAGTTCGCGTGTCACGGCAAAGCCGTCGCACATCGCCAAGCAACGGTCGGCAAGCCGAGCCGCCTCGTTGACTTGGATCGAGCGAATGACCTGTTTGACCTCGGGGATTCGCTGCGGAGTTACGCTCAGGCAGCGAAAGCCGAGCCCAACGAGCAACGGGAGGAATAGCGGCTCCGCCCCCATTTCTCCGCAAAGCGAGACATCGATTTCGCTCTTCTCGGCGGCGTCCAAAGTTTGGACCAAGAGGCGAAGCACCGCCGGATGGACCGGATCGTACAGCTCGGCGACATGCTCATTGGTCCGGTCGACGGCCAGCGAGTACTGAATCAAGTCGTTGGTTCCCACCGAGAAGAACTTCACGCGCGAGGCGAACATGTCCGCGGTGATCGCCGCCGACGGTACCTCGACCATCATGCCAATCTCGATGTCTGGATCGTACGCGATCCCCTCGGACTGGAGCTCCTCACACACCTGCTCGATCATGTGCTGCGCCTTCTCGAGCTCCGAGACGGCTCCGATCATTGGGATCATGAGTTTTACTCGGCCCAACGCAGAGGCGCGTAAGATGGCACGCAGTTGTACTCGGAACACGTCGGGGCGCGAAAAACAGTAGCGAATCGAGCGACAACCGAGAAACGGGTTCTCTTCATTGAACGCAAACTCGTCTGTCGACTTGTCTCCGCCGAGGTCGAGGGTTCGGATCGTGAGCGGCTGGTCACCGAGTTCCCGGAGCACGGCCCGATAATGATTGAAGTGAAACTCCTCGTCGGGACGCGCCGAGTCGAGATGGATGAACTCTGTTCGAAAGAGCCCAATCCCGGCCGCTCCGAGACTCACCGCGCTGTGCACTTCTTGGGGGAGCTCGATGTTCGCTTTGACGTCGATCGAGTAGCCGTCGATCGTTTCGGAGACGAGACCGATTTGCTTCTTGAGCCGTATCGCGACCCGCTCGACGTCTTGAACTTTGTCTCGGTACTCGGCCAACGTTCGTTTGTCGGGATCGAGAATCACGACCCCGCGGAAGCCGTCGATGATGACCACGTCGCCACCAGCGACGGAGGTCGAGATGTTCTCCAAAGCGACGACAGCCGGTATGCCAAGCGCTCGAGCCATGATCGCGGTGTGCGAGGTCTTGCCGCCGACGTCGGTCGCGAAGCCGGTGACGAGCTTCGGATCCAAACTCGCGGCCTGCGAGGGGGTCAGGTTCCTCGCGATCAGCACGACCGACTCTTCGAGGGTCTGGAGCGTTTCGACTCGACCACCGAGCAGGGTGTTCAGAATCAAGCGCTCGATGTCGTAGAGATCGTGGATCCTCTCCGCAATGATCGGAGAATCCATGCTCTGCAGCTGCTTGATATAGCGATTGAGAACCCGAGACACTGCGTATTCGGCGGTGTACTGGTTCTCTCGGATCCCCTTCTGGATCTCGCTCTGAAGAATCGAGTCACGCAGCAGCTGATGGTGAATCTCGAGGATCTGTGAGGCGACACCGATCTTCTTGCCAACCTTCTTGATCTCACGAGCGAGATTTTTTTCGGCAAGGACGATGGCACACTCGAACCGCGCCAGCTCGGGATCGATTTCTTCCTTCTCGATGAATCGTTGGGGAATGCGAATCTCTTCGGTATCGAGGACGAATACCTGACCGATCACGATTCCCGGTGAAACGGGAATTCCTTTCTTCAGCTCCATAGGTCCTCCTCTCCCGATACCTTGCCGACCGAACCAATGTTGCGAAGAACCGAACCTCCGCCCCTCGAAGCTGCGCGAACTAGACGCCGTCGAAATTTCGGCGAACGAGGTCGAGGAGGGCCGTCAAACACTCCTCGCAGTCCGGCCCGGAGACGCGAATGTGCAACTCGTGTCCAATCTCCACACCGAGGGTCAAGCACCCGAGGACGCTCTTGCCGTCGATCTCGTTGACGCCATCGCGAGAGATCATCACTTCGGATTGAAAGCGTTGTGCGATCTCGACGAACTTCGTCGACGCACGCGCGTGCATTCCGGAGACGTGGGTGATGGTCACGACCTCTTTCGCTTCCAACGCTATCTCCCCCTCGCGCCAGTGTGGTCGCGCGATGATTCCGCGTCACACTCTCTCAGAAAACTCTTCACCAGGGCATCGGCCAACCGCTCGGCATGATGGCGAATCACGCTCGATCCGGATACCTCCCACGACGAACGGTCGACGAAATCACCCGTGACGACTCTCAAACCCCGCTCCACGAGAACTTGGTCGTCCCCCACAACCAGGGTTGCACCTCCGAGTTGGTACCGGTCCCGAACATCGTCTGGAATTTCACCGACGTTTCGAACAACCCCGGTCAAGAAGGAATCCTTGCCGTGAGACTCGAGCGCATCGAGGTGGCCGGTGAGATCGAGATGATCGGTTTCCCCAGGCTGGGTCATGATATTGGCAACGTAGACCTTCTCACAGTCGTTCGCCCGAACCGCTTCCGCGATACCGGGAACGAGTAGATTAGGAACAACGCTGGTGAAGAGACTTCCCGGGCCGAATACGATCAAGTCCGCTTCCGCGATCGCCGCGAGGACGTCGTCGGCCGCTTGGCCGACTCTAGGCCTGATCGCGACAGACTTGATAGGCTTGCCTGAAGCGGAAACCTGGACCTCACCGGTCGACTTCGTCCCGTCGGTGTGAGTCGCCACCAAGGAAACTTTGTGGCCGGTAGCGGGTAGGACCCGGCCACGTACTTCCAGAAGGCGGTTGAGTTCTCGGACCGCGGTGTCGAAGCTACCGGTGACTCGGGTCAGGGCGGTGAGGAACAGATTACCAAAACTGTGACCGTCGAGTTCAGACTCGGTGAATCGATACTGCATCAACCGAGTCAGAAGAGGCTCACCGTCCGAGAGAGCCACCAGGCAGTTACGAATGTCCCCCGGTGGCACCATGTCGAACTCTTTGCGGAGCCGTCCCGACGAGCCACCGTTGTCAGTGACCGTGACGATTGCAGTGATTCGGGAGCTATGCGCCCTGAGACCGCTCAGAAGACAGGACATCCCCGTACCGCCGCCGAATGCGACGATCGCCGAGTCAGGCGCCATCGATTTCCTGAAGGATGCCCTGCATGCGTCCGAAGTTCGAGGCGCCGAGAAGGAAGTCCACCGACTTCTTGTCCCGGCTCAGCCGGACAATCTTCTTCATCACCTGAATGTGGGCTGATTCCTGACCCTCGGGCGTGAGGATCATAAAAAAGAGTCGCGCTGGCTGGCCGTCTGGGGCCCCCCACTCGACGCCTTCGGCCGAACGGCCGACCGCGCCAATCACCGAATCGGTGTACGAACACCCCTTCATGTGAGGGATCGCAACACCATTACCAAGCCCAGTCGTGGCCTCACGCTCCCGCGTCAACACGGACTTCTTGACCACCTCGATCGCGGCCTCGTCGAGTCCGATCGACTCGGATAGTACTTCCAACAATTCGTGGATGATCCGGTCGGCGCTGAGTCCCTGAAGATCAGGGACTCGGTGCTCCTCGGCCAATGCTTGGGTCAGCGCGATCTCTTGCGAGCTCAATCCGGAAACTCCGTCTTGTCGACGACTTCTTGATAGGACTCCAAATTGTCTTCGGGGTCCGCTTCGGTCGGGACGCTAACGCCCTCCCCACGGTGATGATTTCGCAACTTCTCTTTGTGTTTGGTGAGGCTACGCTCCGCGCGATCGAGAACGAGATCAATCGCTGCGTTCATTTGCTCGTGCTCGCAATGAACCGCGATCTTTTCACCCTTCGCCACCGACATGACGATTTCGGCCCACTTGTTCTGGCCTTCGGTGGCAAGGATGACCTCGATACCCTGCACGCCGTCAAAGAACTTGGTCAGGCGATCGGCCTTTTCACGGGCGTAACGCTTCATACCATCGGTGATGCTGTCGTTGCGAACGGTGACTTGAACAACCACGGGTCGCTTCTCCTTCTCTGCGCTCGCGCGACCGGCGACCACCGAAGCTCTCAGCAGCGGCGGACCCACCAGAGTTGAAGCGAGCGTCGAATAGATAACACAGGCCGCGCTCACACCACAATCGGAACCGACCACGCCGGTCGTCCGACAGGTGATCACGGCCGCCCACAACAAGATTATATATCGTCGACACTTAAGGAGCAATGTAGTGGGCTCGCCCGAAGAGCGAAAACAGAGGCGGACAAAAGGGATTACGCAGATCGACTCGTCGGGTCGGCGACGCCGAACGAACGTTCAAGGGAGGCGAGCCGGCCGCGGTTTATCGGAAGTTAGGCCTTCGAGAAGGGGCGACGCAGGAACTCCCGGAAAGCGCACCCTGCGCGGCTTCGCTTTGTGAATGATCCGGGCCAGCTGAATGGACGCAATGGACAAAGTCCAGACTCTCGCCCCCCCTGTCCCGAACGTCACTTACGACACGGCCTAGCGCGCGAGCACGGAGCCGTCGCCAATCTCGAGCGGCGGGTCACCCGGGTAACGAATGTCCATCAAGAACAAGCCCTGCGGCGGAGCCGTCTGACCGGCCAGCTGGCGATCCCCCGCCGCGATCAACTCCGAGATAGATTCGACCCGTCGTCGACCAATTCCGATCTGAATCATGGTCCCGACGATATTTCTCACCATCTTGTAGAGAAACCCGTTGCCGATCACTTGGAACACGAGGCGGTCGCCCCGTCGTATCCAAGTCGCGGCTTGGATTGTCCGCGTGAAACTAACGGGAGGATCATTGCTCGCGTTGCGGAACACATCGAAGTCATGGGTTCCGAGCAAGAGATCGGCGGCCGCCTGCATGGCCACGTCGTCGAGCGGCTTCGGATACCACCACTGCAGATCCTGTTCGAACGGAGACGGGACACGGCCGTTGTCGACGCGATAGAGATACCGTTTCTGAATCGCGTCGAAGACGGGAGAAAACTCGGCATCGACTTCGACCATCGAGCGGATGGCAATGTCGTCGGGAGTGATCGCATTGAGCGCACGAGCGACGGTCTCGGCATCGAGTCCAGTCGTCATGCGAATCCGGCAGCACTGCCCGACCGCGTGAACCCCGGTATCTGTGCGTGAGGCTCCCGCGGTCTCGATCGGCCCGCTCGAGACTTGTCGCGCAGCATCGCGAATCTCTTCCTCGACGGAACGCGCGTTCGGCTGATACTGCCAACCGCTATACGCTGCGCCGTGATAGCTCACGACGGCGTTGAAGTATCGAACCGCCGGAGATCCCACGTCCGGTTCGCTCCCGCCCATCGAAGCTTACCCCGCCCACGCTCGAGCGATGTCGACTGCGTTCGAGGCCGCTCCTTTGAGGAGTTGATCGCCCACAACCCACAATTGAATGGTATCGGGCCGCGGCTGTCGAACGCGCCCCACCGCGACGCCTTGCGATCCCGCGAGCGGCTTCGGCATGGGCGGAGCAAGCGGATCTTCCTGCAACGTGACACCGGGGGCCGACCGCAAGGCGTCTCGAACGGCCTCGAGGTCAACCGGGCCGTCAAAGCGCAAGGTCACCGCCTCTGAGTGACACCGCTCCACGGGGACTCGCACGCAAGTGACGTCGAGTCGGAGGTCTGGCCAATCCAAGATCTTCCTCGACTCGCGGATCATCTTCAGCTCCTCCGCCGTCGCGCCACTCTCCTCGTCGACCTCTCCGATGAGCGGAAACAGATTGCCGTCGATCGGATACGGAAACGGATTTCCCGCGACGAACGCACCCCCGGATTTTTCTCGCTCGAGCGCCTCTGGCCCCGCCCGTCCGGCCCCCGAAACCGCCTGGTATGTCGAGACGGTGACATCGAACGACCCAAACACGCGAAGGGGATGGATCGCCAACAGAAGAATGATCGTGGAGCAGTTCGGATTCGCGATGATGCCCGCCCCTTGGGGAATCTGGGCGGCATTGATCTCCGGTACGACCAACGGCACTCCGTCCGCGAGACGAAACGCGCTGGAGTTGTCGATGACCACAGCTCCCGCCTCGACGAACTTCGGAGCCCACTCACGGGAGACGTCGCCGCTCGCCGCGAAGAGCGCGACGTCGACCCCTTCGAAAGAGTCTTCCCACAAGACGCAGCAGCGGACGGTCGACGATCCGAACTCCAGCGCGGTTCCGCGCGATCGAGCGGACGCGAATACCTGGGGAGGCTCATCGCCAAGCGGATGCTCGGCGAGCAACTTCAACATCTCGCGACCTACCGCGCCCCCGGCCCCGACAATTGCAACTTTCATCGAACGTTCGACCTCCCAGTCGAAGAATCTCGTTGGCGCCCCCGAAACAGGAGGCGCCCGCGGCGCTTGGCCACACACCACATGAGCGACGGCAATACGAACAGGACGAAGATGACAAGGGCGACCACGAGTAGCTCGTCACGTCCGGTCCACAACCACATGGTGCTCTCCGTTACTCTGTGGCGAACGCGCGACGTTCGCGCACTTCGGCCTCGATGGCGGTCACGAATTCTTCGAGCGGCTGGGCGCCGATGTCACCCACCCCTCGCTTACGAACCGATACCGTCCCGCCCTCTTCGTCGCGGCCCCCGACGACGACCAAGTAGGGAATTTTCAGCTCCGCGCCGATCTTGATCTTGGCATTCACGCGCTCGTTGCTGCCGTCGAGGGTCGTCCGTATTCCGGCCGCGAAAAGTCGCGCGTGCACTGACTTCGCGTAGTCGCTGAACTTTTCACTCACCGAAAGAACACGCACTTGTTCCGGAGCGAGCCACGTTGGGAACGCGCCGGCAAAGTGCTCGATCAAAATCCCACAGAAGCGCTCGAGTGAACCAAAGGGAGCGCGGTGGATCATCACCGGCCGGTGAGCCTTGTTGTCGGCACCGACATAGCTGAGATCGAACCGAACCGGCAAGTTGTAGTCGACTTGAACCGTACCGAGCTGCCACTCACGCCCGATGACGTCTTTGACCACAAAGTCGATCTTCGGTCCGTAGAACGCCGCTTCCCCGGGTTCTTCCGTGTACGGGGCGCCGAGCGATTCGGCCGCACTTCGACACGCGGCTTCCGCCTTGTCCCACAGTTCCGAGTCGCCAGTGTACTTGCTCGAGTCCGCGTCTCGCAGCCCGACTCGGACCCGATAGTCTTGCAAGCCGAGGGTATCCAAGACGAGATTCACAAGCCCGAGACAACCTTCGAGTTCCTCCGCAACCTGCTCCTCGGTGCAGAACAGATGCGCGTCGTCCTGGGTGAACCCGCGCACTCGAGTGAGCCCATTGAGTTCCCCCGACTGCTCCCACCGGTACACCGTGCCGAACTCGGCGAGGCGCACCGGCAGGTCCCGGTAGCTGTGCGGCGTCGCCGCAAAAATTTTGATGTGATGCGGACAGTTCATCGGCTTCAACAGGTAGCCGTCGATCTCCCCCGCCTGAATCTGGTTCGCCAGATCGGCACACGAACAACCCTCTTCCGCCTTCCCTTTCAGGAACTCGGAATGGATCAGTGGCGGGTACTGGCTGTCTTGGTAGTACGGAAAGTGACCACTGGTTCGGTAGAGATCGAGCTTTCCGACGTGGGGAGTGTAGACGGGGGAGTAACCCTGCTTGATCAACTCCGACCGAATGAATTCCTCGAGCTCCCGGCGAACGGTCGCGCCGTTGGGCATCCATAAGATCAGCCCCTGCCCGACCGTTTCGTCGATCGTGAAGAGCGACAACTTTCGACCGAGCACTCGGTGATCTCGCTTCTTCGCCTCTTCCTGTTGCTCGAGGTGTTTGGCGAGCTGCTTCTTGTGAGGAAACGCAATCCCGTACACTCGCGTCAAGCTGTCGAGCTCCGCGTCACCCTTCCAGTAGCTGGAGGCGACGCTCATCACCTTGAACGCACCGATCCGACCAGTGCTCGGAATATGCGGACCGCGACAGAGGTCTTCCCACGAGCCTCGCTCGCCGGTGGCGTACCACGACAGCGAATCTGACCCCGCCTCGATCGCGCGCTCGGCGTTGTCGAGTTTGAACTTGCTGCCTTCGGCTTTGAGCTTCTCGAGTCCCTCGGCAATCGGCAGGTCGTACCGCGTGAAGACGCGGTCTTCCGCGATGATCTTCGCCATCTCCGCTTCGATCGCTTCGAAGTCGTTGGCGCTCAACCCGCGGGAGTCTGGAAAGGCGATGTCGTAGTAGAATCCCGTGTCGAGCGGCGGTCCGTAGACCAGCTGCGCTTCAGGGACGATACGCTGGATCGCTTCCGCCATGACGTGCGCACAGCTGTGGCGTATCAGGTAGTGCACATCCGCCGACGGCTCCTCTTTCGCGCCCCGCACCGTGATCAGTTGAAGCTCGGTGTCGGTGGTCATCAGCGTCTGCATGTCGCTGAGTTCACCACTGATTCGGGCTCCAATCGCCGCTTTGGCCAGCCCTGGACCGATGTCCATGGCGACCTGGGCAGCACTCACCGGCTCGTCGTACTCCCGTACGGATCCGTCCGGCAAACTGATGCGAGGCATGAAGGTTTCCTTTGCTCTGTCGACCACTCAAGATGACGGCGCTGCGAACAGACGAACCAACGACTCCGATGGGAGCGTGCGTCTGAAACGAAAACGCGAAAGCGCGGGATTCTAACCTCGGTCGGGGTAAAAGCACCCCCTCCCGGCGGGGTTGGTGTCACCGGCTGATGATCTCCTTCGGTGAGCCATGAGACGACCTGAACCACGGAGCGCCGAGTACGACGATCGGCTGGTGATCATCCACGCCGATATGGACGCCTTCTACGCAGCCGTGGAAGTGCTCGACGATCCGAGTTTGCGGGGAAAACCACTGATCATCGGCCACCCAGGGCGCCGCGGAGTGGTGGCCACAGCCTCCTACGAGGCGCGGAAGTTCGGCGTCCATTCCGCCATGCCGTCGGCGGTCGCCAAGCGCAAGTGCCCTCACGCTGAGTGGCGCCCGGGCCGCGGCCGGCGCTACGTGGAAGTGTCCCGTCAAATCCGCGACGTGTTCGAGCACTTCACCCCACTGGTCGAACCGCTCTCCCTGGACGAGGCTTTCCTCGACGTCCGGGGATCACTGCTCCTATTCGGGGGGGCGATCGCTATCGCCGAGGAGCTGCGCGAACGGGTTCATCGGGAAACAGGAGGGCTGACGGTTTCGGTCGGGGTTGCCGAGAATAAGTTCCTGGCCAAGATTGCCAGCGACCTGCAAAAGCCAGATGGTCTGACCGTCGTCCCCCCGGGCAACGCCCAGGCGTTTCTTTCGGGACTGCCGATTCGCAAACTCTGGGGCGTAGGACCCAAGAGCGCGGAGCGCCTCGAACGTCTGGGATTGCGTAAGATTTCCGACCTAGTTCGCGTCGGGCGGGAGTTTCTCGAGCGAGAACTCGGCAAGAACAGCGGCGCGCACCTTTGGGCGCTGTCCCACGGCCGAGACGAGCGACGGGTGGTTTCGTCGCACGCGGCGAAGTCGATTTCGACCGAATCGACGTTCGGCAACGATCTGCGCGACGCCGATCAAATCCGCGACTTCCTCTTCCAGGCGAGCGATCAGGTCGCCGAGTCGTTGCGAAAAGAAGGAGTGAGGGCGCGAACCGTCCAGCTCAAGCTTCGCACCGGAGACTTCACGACGTTCACCCGCAGCAAAACACTCGACCACCCGACCGACCTGCCGAGCGTCGTGTACGCGGCGGTGATCGAGCTCCTCGAGACGCGGATCGAGCTGAGGGGGCGTGGCGTCCGCTTACTCGGGGTGGGCGGCAAAGGGTTGGTCGAAAACGACGACCCGGTGCAGGGCGACCTGTTCGATCAATCCTCGTCGACCGATCGGGTGGTCTCGGAACTCGCCGACCGCGTCAACGAATCGCTCGGCACGTCCGCAGTCCAGCGCGGCCGGAAACTGAAGAACCGCCGTTCACCCCTCGATGGGCGCCTTTCGGACGACGACCCTTCCCGACAGAAATAAGTGCCCTGCACAACGCGACCTTCGACTCAGGTGAGCGAAAAGTGTCGGGAAAACGGTCCTTGTCACAAGTCTTGAATTGATCCATAATTCGCGACGCGCCGTGGCCAGGTTTGAAGAAACTTGGCCTATTCAAAGGGGACAAACCAGCCGACGAACAATCGAGCGAACAACGCCAAATTTTCGGTCTCTCCGCTTTCGCGGGTCGATCGGAAGTTCGACGGTGCCGCACGCTCGCGGCGCTGCCACTCGACGTCGGCCGGCGGATCGTCTCTGTCTGGGAACTTCAATGCTCGGGATCTTCTTAGCGATCAGCACGCTTGTCGTCGCGTGCCCGGTCAGCGTCCGCGCTGCGACCGGGAGTGCGGTCGATGATGCATCGCTGTCGATCTACGTCGCGGACCCGTTCTCCCCGGTCCGGGGGAACCGTCACCAGTACTCGGATTTCCTGTCGAGATTGGGCGTGCAAAGCTCGCTGCTCAAATCCGAACTCGAGATTGGTGGCCGGGGTCTGTGCCAAGCGATCGCACTGATCGAGATGGGCCGATTCGACACCGCTGAGGAACTCCTCAAGACAACATGGTCGCAGCTCGTGAAGTCCTCACCAGACGTCCGCCGACAACTGGTTCCGTGGCACTGGTTGATCGGCGGCAAGATGCGCCGTCACGCCGCACGCTTCGGAGCGGGAAACGTCACGGATCGTGAACGACTCGCCCTGCTCGGCCTCGCGCTCGAACTGATCGAACGCGCTTCGCAGCATCTCGACGGGCCCGACTCAACCCTCGAACACATCAACGCGCTCCTCGACCGTCACGCCCTGACTCGAGACGCGTCGGATCTGCGCGAAGCCGCGACGCTCTACGAAACGTTGCCGGGCGTCGATGAAAGCCCGGCTCAAGAGGCTACCGCGTGTCGCCTGTTCAGCGCCAAGTCTTGGCAGAGCCGCTTGCGAGAGACCGCCGCGTCGCTGGCCAAAGACAACAACGCCGACCCCACCTCGCGGGCCTGGGGTCACTACTACGTTGCGCGGTCGTCGGTCCATCTCGACGGCGTCGAGACCCTCGATCACTACCGCGCGTCCGTCGCCTGCCTCGAACAAGTGCGCGACGGAATCACAGACGACCGCGGTGACGCCGCGTTCGTTCGCCAGCACGGCCAAGTCTACGCCGCCGCGGTGTTCGCCCTCTACGACGCCGACGAAACGTGGTCGGCGTTGCAGTTTGCCGAGCTCGCTCGACCTCGCTTCCCCGGAGCAGCGCCGACTCTTCAGACTGAACGTGAAGCGCGCGCGATGGTACCGGCGGGATCGATTCAACTCGCCCTGTACGCGGCGCCGAACAGCGCCAACTCCGAACAACGCATCCTCACCTGGGCTGTTACGCGCAATGCGACCCGCACACACACGGCGAACCTGCCGCCGCACACCGTCGATCACTTGGTGGCCCAGACGAGCGATCCGACCGATCGATCCACCGCCCTTCGCACGTTCCATGAGACAGTCATTGCCCCGACGGTCGGCGAGTTCCAAGAATCAAGGCTGCGCATCGCCCCCCACGGAGAGCTGCGCCGAATTCCATTCGACGCCGTGAACAACGGTCGTACGTTCCTTGTCGAGCGATTCGTCACCAGCCAAGTCGCCGGATTTTTCTCGGAAAACAACGCGAGCGTCACGCCAGCCCCCAGCACAACCACGAGCGGCGGGACTCAAAAGCTGACTGCTCTGAAAGCTGCCCCGCTGAGACCAGTGCTCGCCCTGATCGATCCGTCGACCAAGTACGGCGCTACGAACGTCGCGGTGCGGCCACCCCTTGGGGCGGCACGAACCGCGGAGGGTCTTCGCACGTTTACCAATGGTCCAGGTGATCGCATCTTCGAAGACGCTGACGCCACCGCGGCGGTACTCGTTGAGTTCGGCCCCTTGGCACGACTGGTTCACGTCGCGAGCCACAGCGAGTTCGACCCGACGAATCCGTGGCGGTCTTCCCTCTTCCTCGCCGGGAGTGGCGTCGACGGTCGTCTGCTCGCAAACGACCTGCGCGCGTTACCCCTGGAAAACGTCGATCTTCTCGTACTTTCCGGATGTGAAACGGGCGTCGGCGACGGACTGGCCGGCTTGCCGAGAGCGTCCTTCGAAGCTGGCGTAGACCAACTGATCGCTACCATCACTCCGGTCGAAGACAACCTAGCCGCGAGATTCATGACGCGCTTCTACCACCACCTATCCAACTCTCACCCCCCAGTCGAGGCGCTTCACCGCGCCAAGCTGGATGAAATCAAGATGATCGATAACGCGGACGAACGTCCGCTCTTCCCTCTCCAATGGGCGTCTTGGGCCCTCTTCGAGAGTTCATGCCCACGGGGAGAGATACGGTGAAAAACCACATGTCGAGCACGATCACTTCGCGCCTCGCTATCACGTTGACAATGACCGCTTGGCTCGTCTGCGCGGCCCTGCCCGTCGGCGCCAATCCGGACGGGGCACCGGACGGTGTCAATCTCACCTTCGTCGAACTCCACCACATCACCGCCCAGGACGTGCTCCAGTTCTTACGGGACACTCCCAGCCTCAAGCCTCACGTCGAGGAAGGTCGGGTGCGCTCCCTACCGGGAAAACCCAACTCGCTAGTCCTTGAACTCGACGCCAAGACGACCGAATCCATGGTGCGGACCATTCGTGATTTCGAGTCCCTCGAGATTCGCGAACGCATTCGCATGGAGCCGGTGCGGATCAACTACGCGAGCGTACAACTCATCCTCGAGTCTCTTGCCGCCGCGGGGATCTGCCAAGTATGGCACCGTACCGAGGAGACCAAGACCGACCAAACGAAGCACGGCAACAACACCATCACCCACACGTACAAGAATTGGGTCTACGCGAAGTACGACGCGGCCAGAGGAGAGAATTTGGTCTCCTCGAGCCTTCCCGACATTCCTTATGTGATCGAAGTCCCCCACTCTGACCCGATCGACATACCGCCCATCAACATGGGAACTGGCGCGCAAGACTCGTTCTCGCTCGACTTCCCCGACTCTCCGTCGACCGAAGAGCGCAATCGCATTCTCTGTGTGGGAACGCCCGACGACATCGAACACGTCCGACAGTACATCTCGGAACTCGATCAGCCGGCTCGGCAGATCATGGTCGAGTGTCAGATAGTCGAACTCAACGCCAACTCGCTGAAGGATCTCGGCGTCGACTTGGTCTCCGGCGGGCAGCGCCACAACACCGTGTCGTTCGCGACGCCATCTCCCGGTGAAGCGATCACGCAACCGTCGGCCGCTTTCGCCCCGATCGAACAGGCGGGACTCTCGTTTCTGTTCGACGATCAGCAGGAGCGCGCGTCCGGGAAGTTCCTCGCTGGCGTGCACGCGCTCATTCGAAACGGTGAGGCGATCATCAAGGCGAGACCGAAACTGTACACGCTCGACGATCGCCAGAACGTCCTGCACATCGGCGAAGAGGTGCCGACATTCCAATCGACGTCGGTCAACCGGGACATCACCGGGGGAAACTTCGTCGAAGAGGTCAACCAAGTCGCCAAGCAGTACGTTGGAATCACCGTCAACGTCCGACCAAGGATCGGCGGCCCGGAAGCGAATGAAGTGTCGATGCTCGTCGACATTCAGATCAACAACTTGATCGGACGCGATCGCGTCTTCGAGGAAGATCTGCTCGGCGTTCCCACGGTGGCCGTGCGAAAGTTCCGCGGGCAAGCCCGCATTCGAAACCATCGTCCCTTGATCATGGGTGGTCTCATTCGCGAAACGGACGTCACGAGCAACACCAAGCTGCCACTCTTCGGAGATCTCCCGTTCATTGGCGACTTCCTCGGTCGAAAGAACACGCGGCGCGAACGCACCGAGATCATTCTGGTGCTGACACCGCACATCATTTCCGAGCAAGGCGTCGACCCGGTTGCCACCCCGAAGGAGAGCCTCCACTTTGACACCTTCAACAGTGTTCTGTTCAACGATCGCTACATCCTCAAGGGTCGCGACTTGGTCGGCCTCGACCCGATCGCACGCAGCCCGGTGCTTGGTTACACGCCCGATCAAGTTCTGGATTTGACGCTTCTCAACATCGTGAAGCAAAGAGAGCTCATCACGAAGCTCAAGGTCTTCGATGAATATTTGCCCGATGAAGCGACAAAACTAAGCCTCTACAAGCGAAGCTTCCCGGAGAAGTCGGTCCGGTATTGGTCTGTCGAAGAACGAAAGATCTTCTTTCAAGCCGCCGCAATCATCGTCGAGAACATCAAGAGCTTGAACCCGGGATTGGACTACGATGAGCTGGTCGAGCCTCGCCGCGAGATCATCATCCCCACCTCTCCGTACCACGTGAGCTTGAGCTACGAAAAGCTGAAGCCGTTCTACGAGAAAGGTGGCGAAGTGATCATGCGGGATGGCGGGCAAGCGTTGCGAACCGAGACCATCGAACTGCTCCGAGAGCTGAAAGAGCGTGATCTCCGCGAATTCGCGGACTTCATTACGTTCACCGGTCGCTCGTACGAGGATCACGGCCAGTTCAAGTCAGAACTGACGAAGTACTACTTCTCACTCTTTCCTGAAGCCGGTCCAATCGAAGACTTGCCGTACCCTCGTTTGTTCCAAGTGCTCGCTCAAAACAGCATCGACTTCCTGGGAATTGCGACGTACTTGTCGCACAAGCTCGAGACCCAGTACTCCGCACTTCCGCCGAAGTTCGGACGACTGGAGCTCGACCTCGAACAGTTCGCCCAACGCAATGTCAGCTTGCGGGAATTGGCAGATAGACTGCAGGATCTCGATCGTCGCTGGAACGAACTCAACCACAGCGTTCAACGCCCGGTTCGGGGTCTATAACATGGGTTGCTTCACTCTAATCTTGATCGCTTTGATCGGCCTGTCGGCGTGCGCGACCACCGGGGGTGAAGATCGCCTGCTTCGCGAGATCCGCGATTCAACGATCGTGCCGAAGCTCGGCAGCTACGACGAACAAGAGCAGCGCCTCGCGAGCATGAAGGTCCGCGAAGCGCTCGACCGTGCCCCGGAAGGGACGGCTGAGATTCTGGCAGCCACCCTGGCCGATCCCATCGTCGAGGACCGCACCAAAGTCGTCTGCGCCTACCTGCTCTCGACGATCAAGGATCCTCGAGGGATTCCGACGTTGATCGAACACGTCGGTACGACCAACGCGGCCGCGACCGACTTGATCCGCACCTCGCTGCTGAACTACGGCGCGTCCGCGGTTCCGGCCGTGGTCGAGACGCTCAAGACGGGCGACGACATCGCTCGCACGACAGCCGCGAACATCTTGATCGACCTGCGAGCCCGAGAAGGGTACGACGCCATGTGGCGGCGACTCTCGATCGAGCCCAACGCCGAGGTCCGCTTTCTTCTCGTGTGCGGCATCTCCCACGATCCACGGAGCACGTCCGAGGAGCGACTGATCGCCGCGCTCGAAGACAAAGACGAGCTGGTACGGGAATACGCCTGGGGCGCGGTGCGCTCGCGAATGCAGCTTCCTGATGCGCTCGAGTACGACCCCGCCGCTGACAAGCGTGCACGCAATCAGCAGCTCGCCGCGATTGATCAGTGGATTCACCAGCAGTAGGCGTCGTCAAGCTGAGCGTCCACCGACCCGCAGCGCCGCGGGAGAGCGTCGAACCAAGAGTCCAGCCGAAGCCAACGCCAGAATGCTGACTAGCACGACCACCGTACTCATGAAGTACCAAGCGTCGGTGCGCACGCTGAGCGGCACCGACAACAGGATCGTAAAAGTGAAGATCGTCGCGCTGAGCGCCAGCAATCCCCAGCGCACCATCGCGAGGAGCACCAGTCCCACCGCGAGAACCTGCACGGCGTAGTCCACCAGCGGGAAATCGCTGATCACCGCCCACGGCATTCGAGCGGCGCCCATCGCAAGCAACAAGACAACGGCCACCCAACCCTTCCGTCCAACGATCTTGAACACGATGAACAAGAACATGGCGGTCAAGGCCATGGAAACCGACCCGGTCAACTGTTCGAGCACGCTGGCCACGACGTACTGACCGGACTTGAGCGCATCGGGCATCAATCCGAAGGGGCGCGGAACGATTCCCGAGAACCAAGCGACCAGGTGGTAGTGCGACGCCTCGATCACGGTCATCGCGACCCCGATCGTCACGCCGACCAACAGGTCGAATCCGACCAGCGAGTCCCTGACCTTGCCGGACATGAGTCGAGTCCACGACACGAGCTGCCGTGGTTGCTGACGTCGAATCGTCGGCTCGAGCGCCATGTACAAGAACCACGCGACTGCGGCGTCGAAAACGATCACCGCCAAGCCGGACAACGCCAGCTTTAGGTTCAAGAGGGTGTGGGTTCTCAAAGCCCACGTCACAATAGCCAAGCCCAGATAGAACAGTGCCAACCGGGTCGCGTTGCGCGTGTCACTGCGACGTAGCGCAAGATTCCTCCACCCGAGCCACACCCCGCCGATGAGAGAGATCAACAACATGATCGTCTCAGCGATACCGGCGATCACGTTTGACTGCTGACGCCGTGGCGAGGCGTTTCTCATCTCGGGCACGTGGTACGTATAGGACTGGCTGAAGTACACTGGACGTCCGTGGTATGACGCCGCGTTCACAATCACGCTCACGTCCGGCAAGGTCGGATGCTGCCCGGTCCAAGAGAGTCGTTCGTCACTGGGAACCGGGGGGGTTCGGGTCGCTTCGGCCGGCTCGAACAGCGCTATGTCGAGTCCTCCCATGGCGAAAATCGGAGGCCACTCGACGACGCCAGGTTCACCGCTAGTCCGGGCTGGCGGCTCGATTTTCAGGTGGAGCAAGCCCCCGTCAACCGTGAGATCGACCAGCGCTTCTTCGGACGAGCGAGGGGGATCATTCCGATACACCAACCCCCACGAACTGCGCGGGACAATGGGACGAAGGCTATGCCGATACCAAAACTGGAGAGCCCCGGACTGACGCTGAGCGGCGCGTTGCCATCGTTCTGGACGACCGTCGAACTCTTCGATCTGATTGAGAAGCCAATCCCCGCGGACAAAGCCATATTCACTATCGACAGCCGGTGTGTCGTAGCCGATGTCGGTCAGAATCTCCCGCGCGCGATGGCGCAACACGTCGCCGGACAACTCGGGCGCAACGATCTCGCTGATCACCGTGGAGCGATCCGACCACGCGATGCACACCAGCCCCACCAGGACAAAGGCAGCGAACCCAATCCGCAGACGCCACCTCGGATCCTCTCCGCCCCGGGCGGCCGCGACCAACTCTGGGGACGGGGTCTCCCCCGCCGCTACCGCCGCAGCCAACACATCGACCCCGGGTAGCCCGCCCAAAATGTCCGCGACAGTACGAGGTCGGTCTTTGGGATCGCGGGCCAAACAGCGATCGAGAATCCGTTCGATGGCGGGGTCGAGTCGGGCGACGTGAGTCGACGCCCGCGGTCGGTCTTTGTCGAGGTGGCTCGACCGAACGGCGTCAAACGTCTCTCCCTCGATCGCGGTGCGGCCGGTGAAGATTTCGAAGATCACGAGACCCAGCGAATAGAGATCGCTTCGGACCGACGCGGGCTCGCCCTCGAACAACTCCGGCGCCATGTACGCCGGCGTCCCGGCGAACTCGTCAGACACATGATCCGCAATCGAGGCGATGCCGAAGTCGGCGATCCGCACCTGCCCACGGCCATCGATCATGATGTTCGCCGGTTTCAGATCGCGGTGCAGCACGCCGCGTTCGTGAGCGGCGGCTAGGCCTGCGCACAATTGACGAACGATCTCGACTCCTCGGTCACTGGGGAACCGACCGATGCGACGAAGCAACGTCGCCAAGTCTTCGCCGTCGATGTACTCCATCGAAATGAAGGACAAGCCCGCGACCTCCCCCAGATCGTGGATTCGACAGACGTTGCCGTGAGTGACCTGACGTGCGATGCGAACTTCGTGATGCAACCGGGCGAGATTGGCGGGGTCCGCGCCCAACTGCGGAGATAGCAGCTTCAGCGCCACCGACTCCCCGAGTCGCAAGTCATCCGCTCGGTAGACGTCTCCCATACCCCCGCGTCCGAGCCGCTCAACGATGCGGTAACGGTCTCCGAAGATCGTTCCATTGTCGAGTTGGGGAGAGGACGCCGCGTCCGATCGCACGCTGTGCGCGAATGGCGACGCCGTGGAACCTGCGGCCGGGGTTGAGGGCGCCGTCACCATCAACGTTTCGATCGGCGCCCTCGAGCCACGGTCCGATCGATCGGCGACGCGCGCACCGCAGTCCGAGCAGAACCGCTGCCGCTCGTCGATAGGCTGAGAGCATTCGGGACAGGTCGTCATGCGGGAAAGCATACCCCGAAGCGAGACGATCCGGAACTCGCTCGGTCACGACCCGACGTCGCCCGCCTCGACATCAACTCAGGAGATCGAGGATCCGTGCGTGCACCTCGAGTGCCGAGACTCGATCCGACGCGGAGTCGCCGGAGCTACAGATGAACACTGGTCCTTCGTCGGGATCGTCGAACAACCGCCCGTGAGTTCCGCGCACGATCGACGGATCGGTCCCGATGACGTCCATGAGATATCGAAAGCCGAGTAGCTTCTTCGCCAAGGTCTTGGCCACGCGAAGTTTCGGGAAGGCTATCTTCGGATCGACGAACAACTCGGTGGGGTCGTAGCCAGGCTTGCGGTGGATATCGACCGTGTTTGCGAAATCCGGACGACGCGACTCGTCGAGCCAGTAGTGGTACGCAAACCACATGCGCGGTTCGGCGACGAGCACCAGTTCGCCCGACCGTTCGTGGGCAAGGCCGTGTTCACGTTGGGCGTCGCGATCCCACACTTCACGGACCCCGTCGAGTTCCGCGCACAGCGCACGTACCGTTTCGAGATCTCCGCCATTTCGCACGTAGACGTGTGCGATTTGATGATCCGCCACGGCGAAGGCGCGCGACGCACCGGCGTCGAGCAGTTGACCGTGGCTCGTCTCCTGAACCCGCAACAGCCCACGCTCGTGCAGGACGCGATTGATGAAGATCGGCCGCTCCGCCGCTTCAATGCCGTACTCCGAAAGAACGATCACGTCGGACGATCGTTCGTCGGCGGCGTCGATCAACCGCCCGACTTCCACGTCCAACTCCCGGACCGCGGCTCGGCAACGCGGATCGTCCGGTCCGAACCTTTGAAAGTCGTAGTCCAAGTGAGGAAGGTAGACCAGCAGTAACGTCGGGTCCTGCTTCTCGAGCACGTCGAGCGATGCCGTTGTGATCCATCGCGTGGAGCGAATGTCGGCGGCCGGCCCCCAGAACTGAAACAGCGGAAAAGAGCCGAGGCGCTGTTGAAGATCGTCCGCGAGACCGGCGGGTTCGGAGTAGAGCCCGGGCTTCTTCAGCCCGTCGGCGTGGTACTCAGGCCGCGGTGTTACCGCGTAGTCCACGGCCGCGTACATGTTGTACCACCAGAACATCTTCGCACACTCGAACGACGCATCGCGGCGGGCGGCCACTTCGTAGAACTTCTCGCCCTGCACCAAACCGTTCGACTGTCGCCACAGCCACACTTGTGCGAGATCGCGAAAGTACCAACCGTTCGCAACGATACCGTGATCACTCGGTGGGCGCCCCGTCAAGAACGACGCTTGCACTGTGCACGTCACCGCGGGGAGGACGGTGTCGAGCGGCGCGGCGAAGCCACGTCCGGCCAGGGCGGAAATGTTGGGAGCGTCCCGCAAGTCACTCGGACGGAGCCCGACCGCGTCGATGACGATTAACTTGTTGCGACCACTCATGAGCTCGACTCGTCACACGAATCGGTCAGTGCGGTCGCCGCGTCGGCGGTCGTCGGTCTGGCGTTGGCGTCGTCGGTGGGAAACCACGCTTCGACGACTTCCACGAACGTCTCGGGGGTCTTCGCCTTGGAAATGCGTGATCGAAACTCGCGCGCCCCCGGTGTCCCGGCGAGGTATTGCCCGGCGAACTTTCGCATTCTTCCGGTGCCCCATTCGGTGCCGCCGAGTGCGATCATTCCGCTCAAGTGGCGGAGGATCTGATCCTTCTGCTCGGCGAGAGTCGGCGGCGGCGGAATCGGCTCCCCGCGCAACGCCGCGGTAATTTCACGGAACACCCACGGCTTCGACAAGCCGGTCCGCGCCACCATGAGGCCGGCGGCACCGGTGCGCTCCAGAGTCTCGACTGCGCTCGCAGCGCTAGAGATATCGCCGTTGGCGATGACCGGGATGGAGACGCATTGCACGACTTCGGCGATACGTTCGTAATTGACCGGTACTCCGTAGCCATCGTCGGCGGTGCGACCGTGAACCGTGATTGCGGCGGCTCCCGCCGCTTCTGCCGCGACGGCGACGGCGGGCGCAGTCGGGTTGTCGATCGAAGCACCCAAGCGAATCTTCGCCGTCACGGGTGTGCCGCGCGCTCCCCGGACGGTCGCCGCGACCAACGCGTGCACGGTCGCCGGATCTCGCAACAGAGTCGCTCCAGCGCCCTGCTTCCCCATGATGCGCTTCTTCGGACAACCGAAGTTCAAGTCGATCACCGAGACGTCGTACTCTCCCAACCGTCGCGCAGCCTCTTCGACCATCGCCGGCTCACGATCCCACAACTGCACGCCGATGGGTTTCCGCTCGTCGATGACGCCGCGCAGCCGACGCGGTTGAATCTGATCACCTTGAATCCAACCGCCGGCCGAGACCATCTCTGTGTAGATCAATCCGCACCCGCCGAAATCGCGCACGATCTCCCGAAAAGCCAGGTCCGTGAAACCGGCGACGGGAGCCGAGATCACGGGCGTCTCGAGTTCGAAATTGCCGATGCGCAAGGGAGAGTGCATGTCGTCTTTTCAATCAAGAACACGTCGACCGCCGTCGAGACAGATCGAGACTGAGCGCCCCCGCCAAGACCTCGCTACCGGCGTGGGGCACCGGGTCGACCATCCTATCAGCTTCTAGCCGCCGAGCAGCGCGAACATCCCATCACCGCCACGCGGTGACCGGTACTCCAAGCTCTCGAACAGGTGGCGCTCCTCGAGACCCTGCGACTCTTCGGCGTCCGCAATCGTCCGCGCCAACCGGAGCACGCGGGTCAAGCCTCGCGACGACAGGTCTCGCTCGGACGCGGTGTCGATCAACAGCCGGCGAGCGTTCGCGCTCAACGGTGCCCACTCCTCCCGGTTCGACCACTCCAGCGTACTGTTGGGTCGTGGGCGGTTGTCCTCGAGTCGAAAGGCAGTCGCACGATTGACGAGCTGGGACAACTGTTCCGTTGAGGTGTGCGAACCCTGAAGCTTCAGCAGCATGTCCGAACTACTGGTCGATTGAACTTCCAGTCGAATGTCGATGCGGTCGAGCAATGGACCCGAGACTCGTTCGAGGTAGCTTCGCACCGCGGCGGTCGAACACTGACACTGCCGTCTCGGATGGGAGTAGTAGCCGCACGGACACGGGTTCATGGCCGCAACCAAGAAGAACGAAGCCGGGAACCGAAGACTCGCTTGCGAGCGCGAGATGGTGATCGTGCCCTCTTCGAGTGGCTCGCGCAGCGCCTCGAGGGACCGACGGCTGAACTCAGGAAGCTCGTCGAGAAAGAGCACGCCACGGTGCGCCGCCGTGATTTCTCCCGGACGAGGGATCGTTCCGCCACCGACCAAGCCGGCCCACGACACCGTGTGGTGTGGCGCACGAAACGGCCGCGAGAGCTCCAACCCTGGCACGGCCTTCAATCCGGCGGCCGAGTGAATCTTCGTGATCTCGAGGATCTCCTCCTGGCTCGGCGGCGGAAGTAGCCCAGGCATTCGGCGCGCGAGCAGACTCTTCCCGGCGCCCGGCGATCCCACGAGCAGCACGTTGTGCTCACCAGCGACCGCGAGCGCTAGCGCTCGCTTCAGCCGGTCGTGCCCGATCACGTCGCGAAAGTCAGGGAACTCGGTGGTGGCCCGCGCCACGGCCGGGGCCGCGGTCCGACCGGGGCTCTTGCCGGAGAGCACGGACATCGCCTCTCGCAGAGAGCCGACTCCGACGCAGCGGATTCCGGGGACCGCGCACCCCTCCTCCAAGTTGGCCATCGGAATGATCACCCGGTCACACCCCGCGTCTCGCAGCGCTGTGACCAATCCCAGGGTTCCCGATCCACCACGAGTTTCCCCGCCTGGGGACAGCTCGCCAATCACCGCGGCGGCCCCATCCGTCGCACACTCAAAGGCACCGTTCGCCAGTAGGATTCCCAGGGCGATGGGAAGGTCGAAGACGCTACCGCGCTTCTCCCAAGCGGCCGGCGCAAGGTTGACCAAGATTCGATGGGATTTGGGGTACGACAGGCCGGAGTTGAAGATCGCCGAACGAATCCGCTCACGACCCTCGCGAATGCCCTTGGACGGCAAGCCGCTGATCACGAAGTTCTTGAGCGATGACTTTTGAACGTCGACCTCGACGGGGCGACCATCGATGCCGTAGATATCGGCAGATGTCAAACGGGCGTACACGTGTGGCTCCTACGCTACGCCGGGATCGCCTTCGCCTAGGTCCGACGAACGATACCGACGCCGCGACCCGGAAACAATCGCGGGTCCGGCGCAGCTCGCCCCGCGCGATCGGCCTCGACTACGGCCGTGCCGCCCCCTTCCCCTGCCCGGGCTCGCCGTCACCGTGCTATCATTCAGTCACAAAACAACCTCGGGCCGCGGTCCGGTTCAGGTCGACTCGCGACGACCCCCGCCGCAATCCCACAAGTGTCGCTCGAAGGAGCACGATGTTTCTAAGTCGCATGTCTCGAAGTCGCACGTTTCGAAGCCTGTCCCTTGCCGTGTGCCTACTGCTCAACACCGTCGCGGTCACCGCACAGGATGACGCGGGGCAAGCCAACGGCGACGTGGCGAAACGGATCCAACGAATCGTCGACCGCTACGGAAGCGGCGAGTTGGATCGCGCGTGGGCCGGCTGCCGAGCTCTCGAAGAGTTCGAAGAGGAACTGGTTGGTTGGGCGGAAACGGCTCTCACCGACGGCACCGTCATTCATCAGCTGATGGCCGCGAAGTCGTTGATCGCAATTGGGGAGGTCGACAAACCGGAACCGATCGAGCGCGCGCTACGGAAAATCGCCCAAGCGAGTGACAACACGCTGGAGACACGAATCGCCGCCGTCGAGATGCTCGGTGAGTTCGGCGCGGTGTCGACCATCAAGGCACTCGAGCGCCTGCTCGAAGAAGACGCCAAATTTGACGCGTCCCTGCGTATCGCCGCCGCCACGGCGTTGTTTAGGTGCGCGAACGACTACCGAAAAACTCGCGACAGTCTCATGCCGCTGCTCGACGTCGACGACGCGACCGTTCGCGCAAAAGCAGCCATCGCGCTGGGCGAAATGGGCTACGTCGACGGTAAAGCTCGGCGTCTCTTGACGAGCCTCGAAAAGGAGCCCACCGCGCTGGGGGCGCAGGCGCGAATGGTCCTGCAACAGGACCTCCTCATGCGCCGCCTCGAACGCATGCGCGACCGACAGAGTGGTGGGATTGCGAAGAAGACCGAGGCGCGCGAAGTTGCGAAACTCGAACGAGAACTCGAGCTGACGTCGAAGCAACTCGGTACGGCGCAGGCGGAGATCGCCGAGATGCGACGCACCGCGGGCTCCGACCCGATCCACCCCCTCATCGGAGATCTGATCAAACGCATTCGGCGACTATACGTCGACCCGAAGCGCGTCGACCAACGCGCCCTCATTGTCGCGGCGGCCAAGGGTATGGTGGCGAGTCTCGACCCGTTCTCTTCCTTCATGGACGTGACCGACGTCGAACAGTTTAACGAGGGGATCTCTGGCGAGTACGCTGGAATCGGCGCCCAAGTAGCCAAGGACGCGGAAACGGATCACCTGAAGATCCTTCGCCCGATCTACAAGGGGCCGGCCTACGAAGCAGGCCTCTTGACCGACGACAAGATCATTGAGGTCGAGGGGTTCTTCACCAAAGGCGTGCCGCTCTCGGAAATCGTCAAGCGGCTCAAAGGTGATCCGGGAACACCGGTCCAGTTGAAGGTCTACCGTCGCGGCTGGAACGACACTCGACCATTCTCAGTCGAGCGACGAACCATCAGACTCGACTCCGTGCGTTCGACCATGCTTCCCGGCTCGATCGGATACGTTTCGTTGAGTCAGTTCGGTGACACCGCGGTATCCGAAATCATCGGCGCGTTGGACAAGCTCGAAGCACAAGAGATGAAGGGGTTGATCCTCGACCTTCGCAACAACCCCGGTGGTTATCTCGACGCCGCCACCAGCATTGTCGATCAATTCGTCGGCGAAAAAGACGACCCGATCGTCACCCAGAAGGACCTCACCGGAAACTTCCAAGCGCTGACGACCCGATCGACACCGGGTCAACGCGGTGACTACCCAATTGTCGTGCTGATCAATGGATCGAGCGCGAGCGCCTCGGAGATCGTCTCCGGCGCTCTGCAGGACTTCGGTCGCGCCACCTTGGTCGGCAAGAAATCGTTCGGCAAAGGAAGCGTGCAGAGGCTCCTCACGCTCCCGGTCACGACGAACGATCTCCTCGGCGGAGAAACGCAACTACGACTGACCATCCAGTACTACTACCTCCCGTCGGGACGCTCGATCCACACGCAGCGCGACGCCGAAGGCCGCGTCACCGAGGAAGGCGGCGTCACGCCAGACATCGAACAAGATCCGATCGAGGTCCCGCTTTGGCGGGTGGCGTCTCTCGAGAAACTCTTCGAGCAGAGCGCGTTCGAGCGTTACCTCGAGAAATACTACCTCGAGAACAAGAAGGCGTTCGATCACATTGCCGAACACGGCGACGGCGACCGCGACGACGCGTATCCTGGCTTCCACGAGTTCTTCGATCCGATCAACGTCAGCCGGGCCGACGCCGTGGACATTCGCCGCACGTTGCGCAACAAGCTGCGTCGCATCGCGCAGGACCAACGTGGAGCAGAGTTCGCCTGCGATTACCCGGCCGACGTTCAGCTGCAGCGCGCCATCTCGGTCATGCTCGAGAAACTCGGTGCGGACGGAGCCGCGAT
Source organism: Planctomycetota bacterium (assembly GCA_021776775.1). GTDB lineage: Bacteria > Planctomycetota > UBA8108 > UBA1146 > JAJFFE01 > JAJFFE01. Next base: position 26,996 of record JAJFFE010000005.1, read on the forward strand.
CGACGAGTACAAGGTGTTTCTCGCCTCGCTCGGACCGGCGCCCGAGAAATCCAAGAGTGAGCCTCCGAAGTAGCTCGCGTTACGGGGGGACACACCCGTGACCAATCTGGCCACACGGGATGGGTCCCCTACGCGTAGTTTGAAAAGTCCTGCCAAGGATCATCGACGGGCTCGCTAATGCGGAGGCCGTCGCGGTACTCGACGTGTAGATGCGGCTGCGGGGAGTCGAGGAAGGCTAGCACGCGGTACCCGGATCCGAGTGCGGTTCGCAACGCTTCGACCAACTCGGCCACGGTCACGTTGTCGACATCGATCACGGCAAGATCGACGGCAAACCCCGTGTGGTGCAGCGAGTAAAAGCTGTGCCCACTCCACGTCTGGGCCGCGAGTATTTGCCACTCGAGCTGCCGCCCGGCGAACACTTCACTCATCGACACCAGCTGTTCAGATATCTCCGGCTGGAGGCCAGCCAGGCCGCGCTCCGCGAAGCTGTAGTCTCGAATGGCCAGCTCTTTGGCGGCCGACTCAGTCGTCGCAGAGTTCTCTTCCGCAGCGTCGTGATCAGCAGCGTCGTGATCAGCAGAGCTCTCGGAGTTCGGCTTCACCGAGTCGGACATTACAGGCCCACCTTCCTGGCGGTCCCGCCACCGGGCCATCGCCTTGTGCCGACGATGGTATCGCTAGCTCGAGGCTCTGTCATTCACTACGCGAAACGATCGCCCGTTGAGCGTTTGCACCCGAGAGCAGAGTCGCACCTCATCCCCACGACGTGGATCAGTGCTCGCGCCAGCTCTTGATTTGCAGATCGCGCTCCGGATCCAAAGTCGCGATCGCGTCGACGAACATGGCCGCAGCCTGAATGTTCGTGAACAAACTCACCTCGAAGTCGACGGCGCGGCGCCGAATGAGGTAGTCGTTGTTCAGCTCTTCCTTCTCGAAGCTCTTGGGGACGTTGATCGCCAAGTCCACGTCGCCGCTCTCGATCAAGGTCAGCGCGTTGTGCTTATCGTTCTCGCTCGGGAACGGAACCAACTCCGCTTCCACGCCGTGCGTCGCCAAGAAGCCGTGGGTCCCCGGCGTCGCGTAGAGCCGAAGGTCCATCGTGGCGAGCCGTCGCGCACTGTCGAGGAAACCAACCTTGCCTTCGATCGTTCCGGTCGACAGCAAGACTCCCCGCTTTGGTATCTTGTAGCCAACCGAGATCACCGCCTTGAGGAAGGCTTCCGAAGCGTTATCACCCATGCAGGCGACTTCTCCGGTCGATGCCATTTCCACGCCGAGCAGCGGATCGGCGCCTTTGAGACGGGAGAAGCTGAACTGCGGCGCCTTGACACCGACGTAGTCGAGTTCGAACGCGGAACGCGCGGGTGGCTCGACCTTCTCTTCGATCATCGAACGGACGGCGTAGTCGATGAAGTTCTCTTTGAGGATCTTCGAGACGAACGGGAAGCTCCGAGAGGCGCGCAGGTTGCACTCGATGACTTTGATGTTGTTGTCGCGGGCGATGAACTGAATGTTGAACGGGCCCGTAATCTCCAACGCCGCTGCGATCTTCTTCGAGATACGCTTGATCCTACGGATCGTCTCGAGGTAGAGCCGCTGCGACGGGAACACCATGGTCGCGTCTCCCGAGTGTACGCCGGCATTCTCGACGTGCTCGCTGATGGCGTAACAGACGACCTCACCCCTCTGCGCGACGCCGTCGAGTTCGATCTCTTTTGCATTGACGATGAACTTCGAGATGACGACGGGGTATTCGCGGGAGACTTCCGCCGCCGCGTCCAGATAGACGCTCAGTTCGTCATCGGAGTGGGCGACACTCATGGCCGCCCCACTCAAGACGTAGGACGGTCGGATCAAGACCGGGTAGCCAGCTTCAGCGGCAAACTTCCGCGCCTCTTCCAACGAGGTCGACTCGACCCAGTCGGGCTGATCGACTTCGAGTTCGTCGAGCAGACTGGAAAATCGTTCACGGTTCTCGGCGCAGTCGATGCGTTCCGCCGACGTTCCCAACACGTGGATACCGGCCGCGGTGAGCGGAACGGCGAGGTTGTTCGGAATCTGCCCACCCACACTGATGATCACACCATCGGGATCTTCCTTGGAGCAGATGTCGAGAACACGTTCGAACGACAGCTCGTCGAAGTAGAGCCGATCGCACGAGTCGTAGTCCGTGGAAACGGTCTCCGGGTTGTAGTTGATCATCACGGACGGCCGACCGAGACGTTGCAACGTCATGGCGGCGTTGACGCAGCACCAATCGAACTCGACGGAGCTTCCAATGCGGTAGGCACCGCCCCCGAGCACAATGCTCGGGCGACTCGGCAACGGGCCGACGTCGTCTTCATCGCCGTTGTACGTGAGATACAAGTAGTTCGTCTGTGCCGGGTACTCGGCGCCGAGCGTGTCGATCTGTTTGATCACGGGCACGATACCGCGCTTCAGTCGCTCTTCACGTACGACCAGCATGGCGTCATAGCCGTGCCCCACCGGAGTGTCTCGCTGAAGCAACCGCGCTAGCTGGTTGTCAGAGAACCCGTTGCGCTTCGCTTCTCGAAAGAGTTCGTCGGGCACGACGGCCAGCCCGTAGGCGCCGAGTTGCTTGCCGATGTCGACAATGCGGCGAATCCGCTTCAAGAACCAAGGCGTAATCTTGGTGAGCTCGTGTACGCGTTCGACATCGAAGCCGGCCTGGAACGCTTCGGCGATTGCGAAGAGGCGGAATTCGGTCGGGTACTCGAGGGTCTCTTCGAGATTTTCGAGCTTGAACGAGTTCGAGATGACGCCGTGCGCCCCGGTACCGAGCATGCGGCACGCCTTCTGAAGCGCCTCTTCGAAGCGGCGGCCGATCGCCATCACTTCGCCGACACTCTTCATTTCCGTGCCGATTTCTTTCGCCACGTGCCGGAACTTCTTCAGATCCCAACGCGGCATCTTGATCACGACGTAATCGAGCGACGGCTCGAAGCAACTCGACGTGACTTTGGTGATGGAGTTGGGGATATCGGTGAGGCAGTAACCGAGAGCCAGCTTTGCGGCGACAAACGCCAGCGGGTAGCCGGTCGCTTTGGATGCCAGCGCCGAGCTTCGTGACAGGCGCGCGTTGACTTCGATGATTCGGTACTCTTCGCTGTCCGGACTCAGTGCGTACTGCACGTTGCACTCGCCGACGATCCCGATCTCTCGGATCAGATCGATCGCGATGGTCCGCAGCCGGTGGTACTCGTGATCGCTCAGCGTTTGCGACGGCGCAACGACGATGCTCTCGCCAGTATGGATACCGAGCGCGTCGATGTTCTCCATGTTGCAGACCGTGATGCAGTTGTCGTGGGCATCACGAACAACTTCGTACTCGATCTCTTTCCAACCCTCGAGATACTCCTCGATGAGGATCTGCGGCGCGCTCGAGAACGCCTTCCGAGTCATTCTCTCGAGTTCGGCCATCTCGCGAGCGACGCCCGACCCCTTGCCACCGAGCGCGTAGGCGACGCGCAGCATGACCGGAAAACCGATCGTCTCGGCCGCTTTCAGCGCATCCTCGAGGTTCTCCACCGCCACGCTTCGCGGCGTCGACATTCCGATTCTATGCAACAAGCTCGAGAAGAGGTCACGATCCTCGGTCATGCGAATCGCGTCGAGTGGCGTACCCAACACGCGAACGCCATACTTTTCCAACACGCCGGCGTCCTGGAGTTCGATCCCACAGTTGAGCGCAGTCTGCCCGCCGAACGAGAGCAGTATCCCGTCCGGTCGCTCCTTCTCGATGACTCGCGTCACGAACTCGCGGTTGACGGGAAGGAAGTAGATCTCATCCGCGAGCCATTCCGACGTCTGGATCGTCGCAATGTTGGGGTTCACGAGAACCGTGCGAACCCCCTCTTCCTTCATCGCCTTGATCGCCTGCGAACCGGAATAGTCGAACTCGCCCGCCTCGCCGATTTTCAGGGCGCCGCTTCCGAGGATCAGAACGGTGTTCGGCTTGGGAGGTAACGCGTCGCTCATCCGAGGTTCTCCACGAATCGATCGAAGAGGGAGGCGCTGTCACGGGGACCAGGGGTCGCCTCTGGGTGAAACTGAACTGTGGCGTAACGGCCCGACTCGTGTCGGATGCCCTCGTTGGTACCGTCGTTCGCGTTCACGAACCACTCGCTCCACTCGGGCGGTAGAGTTTCGGCGTTCAACGCGTATCCGTGATTCTGACTCGTGATCCAGCAACGCTGTGTGCCGACTTCTTTACACGGCTGGTTCTGACTGCGGTGACCGAACTTGAGTTTGTAGGTCTCGCAACCGAGGGCACGCCCGACGAGCTGGTTGCCGAGGCAAATCCCGAACACCGGCCGTTCCCCTTGCAGCGCAACGCGAAGGTTCTCGATCGTCGCGTTGGCGTTCTTCGGATCGCCGGGGCCGTTGGAAACCAGAATCCCGTCGCCATCAGCCTTCGACAGATCGTAGTCCCACGGAACCCGCAGAACGCTCACCCCGCGCGCCAGCAAGCAGCGAACGATGTTCGCTTTCGCTCCGCAGTCGACGAGCACGATCCGCTTGGCGCCGTCGCCGTAGGTGATCGGCTTGTCGATGCTCACTTCCGCCACCAGGTTGACGTCGGCCAGATTCTCGAACGCAAGATCACCCTCGGACGTCGACTCGTCGACGACGATCTTTCCGGAGACACTTCCGCCGTGCCGGAGCTTGCGGGTCAAGGCACGCGTATCGACACCTTCGATGCCGACGACCCCTTCGGTCTCCATCCAGTCGTGCAACGATCGCGTGGCCAGGTGGTGGCTGTAGTCGTTCGACAAGGTCGAGACGACGATCCCCCGAACGTGAATTCGGTCCGCCTCGAACCCGACGGGCAGCGAATCTTCCGTTTGGTCCGGCATGACGCCGTAGTTACCGATCAAGGGATACGTGGAGACGAGGATCTGGCTGCGGTACGAGGGGTCGGTCATCGATTCCGGATAGCCGACCATGCCGGTTGTGAAGACGACCTCGCCACTGCTCGATGCACACGACCCAAAAGCGCGCCCCTCGAAGACGTCACCGTCTTGCGTGATGAGACGGGCGCGAGGGGCAACTCGACCGGACAGGTCGGGGCTGTCGGTTTGACGCGAAGACATGATACTTGGGGACCCTCCACCGCTCTCGCTGGTTGGCCGCACAGTTTAGCGAGCGCGACGTTTTGCAGAAGGCTTTCTGCCCCGAAACTCAGACCGGTCGGAAACGCGCGCTGATCGGCGGCTCGGCGGCGCCGAGTCGGTCCGTTATCCCACGGACCTCAGCCGAGCCAGCCGACGATCACCCCGCTTCGACCGGTCGCTCCACGGTCCCGCCGGTGGCTGAAGAATCGCTCTCGTTCGCACGATGTGCAGCTCGAGTGCGAGTACACGCGAGACGGCGCGATCCCCGCGTCCACAAGCACAGCGCGGTGAATCCGACGCAAATCGAGCCACGCGCCACCGGCGGTCGGGGTTCCGGAAGGGTTCGGAACGTCACCGCGCTGAGAACGGCCGCCCGGGGCGTCCGTCACGGCCGCGTCGAATCCCGGAAGTGGGGCGAGCGCTTCGAGGACTTCGGGTCCTACCGGATAGCAGCAGCCCGAGATTCCGGGGGAGAGCGCGGCGACCCAATCTGCGGGGTCGCTTCCCGCGGTTCTCAGGGTGCCCAACAGCTCACCGATAACGCCGGCGACGGTACCGCGCCAACCCGAGTGGGCCACCCCGACGCAGCGACGCACCGGATCTGCGACCACGATCAGCGGGCAGTCGGCGCTGAGCGCGAGCGCGTACACGTTCGGCTCGAGGAGAACCACGGCGTCGAGCCCGCGAAGTCGCCGGGAGGGATCCAATGCCCCCTCGCCGGCGACGGAAGCGTCGACGGTCAGCACCTCGTTCCCGTGAGACTGTCCCGGGACGACCAAGCGATCGATCGGCACCCCGACCGCCGCACAGAAGCGTCGGCGATTTTCGCGAACGTGCTGGGGATCGTCGTTCGTCGAGAAGCCGAGGTTGAGCGAATCGAACGGCGGTCGACTCACCCCGCCGGTCCGCGCGGAGAAGTGCGCGACCAACCCGTCGAGCGGTGCAGTCGGAAACAGCGAGATCGCGTCGATCACGTCGCGACGTCGTCCGGCTCAGCCACGCCCTTTGGTGGCTCGGCAATACCGGCGAGTTCCCGGGTCACCGGCATGACGAATTCACCCGCCAAGATCTTGGTGATCGCAGCGAGAGGAACTGAGAGGAGCACCCCGACCAAGCCGAAGAGCTTCCCGAACACGAGAAGCGTGACGATGATCGTCAGAGGATGCAGCCCCACTTCCTGCCCCAGAAACTTAGGAATGAGGATGAAGCCCTCGATAGCCTCCATGGCCGCGACGAACCCGAGCATGGCGATCAAGGTCCCTAGGCTTCCCGCGTCGAACCATGAGAGCAGCAGCGCCGGAACCAACGCGATGTAGATGCCGATGTAGGGAATAAGCCCCAAGAAGCCGGCCGCGAATCCAAGCGGAATTCCGAACGGAACATCCATCAGGAACAGACCGACTGCGAGCACGGTGGCCTTGATCAGGCAGACGGTTAATCGCCCGCGAAAGAAGGCGGCGATCGTCAGATCTATTTTCCCGAAAATTCGAACGATCTGGGTGCGATGGGCCGCGGGAAGGTGGCGCTTCACTGCCGCGATGATCGGATCGATCTCGAGCAAGAAAAAGAACACGTAGAACGGCAGCAAGAAAACGTAGGAGAGGAATGTGAAAAGCCCCGGCCCCTCTTGGGACGGCCGTTGCGAGGACTGCTCCGTCGTTCTCTTCGTCTCTCGCTCTCGTTCGCGATCCTCCCGGAATGTGTAGCTGAGCCTAAGCTCGAGCCACGCTTGGATGCGATCGAGCGTGTCTTTTACCTGCTGCTTCTTGTCGGCGGTTTCCAGTTCGGCACGCTTCTGGTCCAACCATTCGTCGATCCCGTCGCTGAGATAGGCGGGAAACTTGTCGCGCTTCAGTTCGGTGACGTAGTTCTTGAGACGCTCGAGATATCCGGCGTCGTAGCGATCGTTCTTCGGTTGGTCGTCGCGGTAGTGCTTACCCGGAACCGGGTCCCCGGTCTCGGGGAAATCCCGCAACCGTTCTTCACCCGTAGCCCGCTTCACCGCGACTTCCATGCCTCGGGCAGAGTACACCCCCCCGACCACCAGCACTGACCCGCCAACCACGGTGAAAATGATGAAAATCGTGAGCACGGCGGCCGTGCGCGGTAATCGACACGCTTCGAGTCCGTCGGCAAACGGATCGAGCACGTACGCGATGAGGAATCCGAGGATGAGAGGCGCGAAGATATCGCTGAGAAAATAGACGCCGAGAAAACACACGAGAACAACGAGAGCGAGGAACGCTAGCCGTACACTGCGCTGTCGTAGCTGGCTGTCCATTCATCCCTTTCGGGATCGTAGTCGAGCGTCGGGCGAACAAAGAAGACATCCCCCAACGGAATGCCATCGTAGCCGCCGGAGAAGTCCTCCTTGCTATCGGAGTCTTGGCTCCCCATCAAGCCGTATTCGACGAGGTTGAAGACAATATCTCCAAAGTGGTCCGACTTCTCGATACCCCAACAGTCGATCACGGTCCCGGCGAGACAACCGAACATCTCCAGCGCGAGTTCGCGAATGCCTTCGAGCAAATCAGGTCCCGTGACATGCTGACTGGACGGAGCCGCGGTCTCGTCGCAGTCGCCGTACTTGGTTCGGACCGTATGGTCCAACGCTTCGAAGACGAAGTTATAAGCCTCTGGCTTGAACCGTTTGTCGTTCCGGAGCAGCGACTGAAAGCGCTCCTGGGGGGAGGACGAGTCCATGAGTGGGGCGGGATCCCTTCCGTGAACGACCGGGCAATCGCACCCGAGGACGAAGGGGACAACGACCACCCCTTGCTGCCTTGATATCGGTTCACGGACCGGTTGCCTTTGCAGGGAAAGTCGGGCGCCATCAGCGTCTCGTGATTCAAGCGTTCATCGCGGCGCTACGTGCCTCCCCCAACGACGTAAAGCGCGCCGACGCAAGGGTGGGCGCCGGCCAGCTACCGCGATCACGGCGCCGGGGTGGCCGCCGCTCGTGATTCAGACCATCCAATGCTATGGCACGGCCAAAGAAGGGCTTACGGCGTCACCGCGCTTGCCCTCCGTTGCGATCAGGATTTACACGGAGTTTGGCGAACTCGACGATCGGGAATCGAGCGGTGTCTTCGGCGATGGACGTTACCGGTCGTCGGACGGAGTAAACGACCCGCGACGACGTCAGCGGGCCAACAAACGAGCGAGCCGTTCGAGCACCAGCTCGCCATTCAGATTCGAATCGAGCTTGCGATGGAGCTCCGCTACGTGGAGCGCTTGCTCGGCCAATCGCTCCCGTCGATCCGGGTCCGAGTCGCGTCGGCCGCGAATACCATCGAGGACCAGTTCGACGAGACGACGCACGCGATCACGCTTGGTCTCGCTCGAGGTCAGCGGCGGGACGAGATCGATCAACGCTTCCGGCCGATGCACCATCGAGCCCGAAATGAGCGCCTCGAACTGCTCGGCCCCACCCGCGGCGGCGATGCCGTCGCGCAATCGAACGGCGAGTCCGGGTGAACCGTCCGACATGCGAAACAGTGATTCGACTTCATCTGCCGGGACGTCGACCCGCTCGAGCACTGTGCGAAACTCTTCCGGTGACAGCCCGGTGAACGGCACGCGATGACAGCGAGAGATAATCGTGTCGAGAAGCTGCGCGGGGCGACTGGTAATCAATAAGAACAGAATTCCCGCCGGTGGCTCTTCCAGCGTCTTGAGAAACGCGTTTGCGGACGTCGCTGGCATCGCTTCGGTGGGGTCGACAATGACGACGCGCCGGTCGCCGGTCCGGACCGAGAGTTCTTGAATGGTGGTTCGCACCTGACCGATCTCGATCGTCGTCCCGGCCGGTTCCAGCACCGAATATCCCGGGTGATTCCCCGACACCAGCGTTCGACAGGACGCGCAGTCGCCGCACGGAACAGACGACCCGTGCGGACACAGCACCGCCGCCGCCACCGCTTCTGCAAACAGTCGTTTGCCAACCCCTTCCGCGCCGACGAGAAGGTACGCATGCCCCAAGCGACCCGACTCCAAAGCGTGCGTGAACGCGACCCGGTTCGGTTGGTGACCGATCACCTCGGACGCGAGCACTCTCGGTCGAATCATGACTTCTCCTCCGCGGCCGGGCCGCACACGAGAGATTCGACGTCCACCGCAATCGCCTCGATCGAGCGCGATGCGTCGACTGACTCAATTCGATCCCCGGGTAGTCCGAGGATCTCGCGTGCAGCGAGTCGCTCGAATCCTTCGTGCACTCGTTCCAAGAAGCCGTCGCGCGATTCGAACCGATCAAGCGATCCCGAGAGACGCTCCCGGCACACGTCGAGCGGCGCCCGCACAATGATATTGAGGTCGGGTCGTCGCTCACCGAGCACCCCGCGCAAGAGCGATCGCACGTGCGCGTCTCCGAGTTGCCCGGCGATTCCTTGGTAGATCAACGTCGAGAGGTGGAATCGATCACTGATCACTGTCGAGCCCGCCTCCAACGCCGGTCGGATGACAGTCTCGAAGAGCTGTACGCGACTCGCGAGAAACAACAGCGCCTCGGACTCCGCTCGGAGTTCGATCTCACGCGCATTGAGCAGGATCTCCCGTACCGCTTCACCCAGGCTAGTGCCGCCCGGTTCGCGAACGGTGATCACGGTTCGCCCGCGCCGTTGAAGCGCTTCGGTCAGCCGCGCCACCTGCGTGCTCTTCCCGACACCGTCGACGCCTTCGAACGCGATGAAGCGGGGTCCTGCTGTCACGGTCGAGGACTCCGATCCATCGTGCTACAGATCACTCGATCAGCAGTTGTCATTCCCTCGGCGCCGATCATTCGATCGGTACTTGCTCGTCGGCCATGTACGACGACCGCACGAACGGCCCGGCGAAGACCATGTCGAATCCGATCTCCCGACCACGGCGCTCCCACGCCGAAAAGCGATCCGGATGGACGTACTCCTCGACCGGCAAGTGGTCGACACTCGGCGAGAGGTACTGGCCGATGGTGACGATTTGCACTCCGTGCTCGTACAGATCGACCAGTAGCGCGTCGACCTCTTCGTCCGTTTCGCCGAGACCGAGCATGAATCCAGACTTGGCGAAGCGACGCACTGCGTCTTCCTGTCGGTCGTAGAATTCGCGAGACCGCTTCAGAAGATCGAGAGAGCGTTGGTACTTCGCACCGGGCCGCACCCGCTTGTACAACCGCGGCACGGTCTCGATATTGTGATTCATAATGTCCGGGCAAGCGCCGAGCACTCGGTCGATGTCGTCGTTCACCCCGCGAAAGTCGGGGACCAACACCTCGATGCGAGTCTCCGGTCGCGACTCCCGAATCCCCTCGATGCACGAGACGAACTGGGCGCTCCCTTGGTCCGGCAAGTCGTCTCGATTGACGGAGGTAATCACGACGTGGCGCAGGTCCATGGTCTCGACCGCGCTGATCAAACGCCCGGGCTCTTCCGGGTCGGCCGGCGAGGGAATCCCACCCTTCACCGAGCAGAATCGGCACGAGCGGGTACAGACGTCGCCGAGGATCAAGAACGTGGCCGTGCCGCGCGACCAGCAGTGGTTGCGGTTCGGGCAGCGCGCCTCCTCACAGATCGTGTGAAGGCCGTGGCCATCGCGAAGGCTCGCCTCGGTGCGACGACTCGACGCGGTTCGACTGATCGGCATGCGCAGCCACTCCGGCAAACGCTGTCGCTCCCACTGAATTGCTGAATCGGCCACCCTGGCTCCCTCTGGCTGCGTCTCGATGATGCAAGCGGGTCGTTCCGCTCATGACACGAGGCGCATTCGGGCGGCCCACTCGAGGCGGCTTGACGACTGCGCTTCATGACCGAGCAGGCTAGCGCGTCAGGAGGGGAAAGACAATCCGAGCAACCCAGCACGGCCGGCTCAGAAGTTGGCGAGATGATCCCCCGGGGGCGGGTCTCATGAGGATTGCGTTTAGCCGTCGCCCTTTTCGACCGCCGCGCTCGGGCTGCGGACGCGCAAGAAGCGAAACAGCCCGTCGAGGACGTTGCGAATCTCGGGAAGCTTCGCACGGGCCGCCTCGGCGCCGGCGTCGATCATTCGCTGCAGCTCGGTGAAATCGGACCAATACTTCGCCCCGATATCGGGATGGATCACGACGTCCGCCCGCGACAGCTCCAGCGTGTTGAGCTTCTGAGCCGCGATCGCCTCGCAGCGCATGATGCTGTTCCAGCCGCGATCGATTGTCTCGAGACGCGGCAGGTCGCTGGAAAGGTCGGCCGCAATCACCATCGCGCCCGGCACGAGTTCTAGTGCGGCATTCACGGGAACCGACCCGATCACACCGATGTCGGCGAGCAGCATGTCGTCGATCTCGACCGGCGGAAAGAACCCCGGTAGCGAGCACGAAGCGAGAACCGCGGTTCGCACCGATCCCTCGGTCAGGAGTACCTCGATCGGTTGCTTCAGATCGATGGCCGGTACGGCAAACGGTATTCGTAAGTCTTCGAAATCGACGTCGGGGACGAATTTGTCGATGGTGCTCGCGAGGGTATCGCTGCCGTAGATACTCGGCTTCGTGATCAAACTGGTAAAGCTCAGGCTCTTGCGAATCTTCGAGAAGAACGACTGCAGGACGTTACGTTCCGCGTCGTTGGCACCGAACATCAGGCGGCGGAATTGATCGTTCTGAAACTCTTCGCTGCGCAGATACCCGAGAGTGAACTCGATAACTTCATCGATATCGCCGTGGAGTGCGTATGCAGCACCCACGATGGAACCGACCGACGTGCCAACGATGCCATCGATCGGCACTCCCTCGTCGTGGAGCACTTTGATCACACCGAGGTGAGCCAAGCCGCGCGACCCGCCCCCACCGAGGGCCAGCACTACCTTGCCCTTGCCGAACAACGCCATACTCACGTCGCTTTCTCGCACATTCCGAACGGACCGCGCCGAATCAAGGCGCTGGCCAACCAGAGACGTCTCATGCCGATCCCGGCTCCGAGTCGACGCCCGCAGGCTGTTGCGGCACTGGGCCTCCGCCCCCCCCCGCCTGGCCACGAAGATCGACGATGCGGTTCTCCTTAAGTTGCGTTTCCATACCCGTACGGTGCAGGATCTCTGCCCGCGAGACGACTTCGACTTGAGGCCGAATTTCGATTCCGGCTTCACACGTCTTCTCGATATCGGCGATCGCAGGCTCGAGTTCATAGCCACTGACGAGCGCCACCGCCAGACAGAGTTCATCGCAGTCGAACGGATCGTCGTTGCGCTTGCGGATCACCAACTGCCACTCGTCGACGGCCGGGTGCCCGTTCAAGATATCGGAGACGGCGTTGAGGTTTACCAACGCGCCCTTGATCTTGGTCAGGTTGAAGTCCTTCTGGTTGGACTGTCGACTCAAGTTGGACGAGAAACGCGGCACGGTCCGCCCGCAACCCGGACACCGGTCGCGGGTCAGGCCACCTTCGACGATATCCCCGGTTCGGTAACGCAGCACGATCGACGCGCGTCCGTCGAGTGGCGTGTAGACCAACTCGCCGGTCTCCCCGTCGGGCAGCAACTCCCCCGTGTCCGGATCGACCACTTCGAACAGGTCGAGATCGGGATAGGTGTGAAAGCCCGTCTCTTCGCCGCCCTGGCATTCACTCCAACACTTGCGGCTCTCCGTGAATCCGTAGACGCTCAGGATCTTCGGATCCGTGGCCCCACCTCGGCGCAGCATGTCGCAGAGCTTCACGCGGTAGCCGGGAGCGACGCGGTCACCGCCGAGGAACACTCGACGGATGAACGACAGGTCCATGCCCTCTTCGACCGCGTCGCGAATCAGGTGGTACACGTACCCGGGAATACCCGCGACCATCGAAGGTCGGACCTTGGACAACACGCGAAGGATGCCGGTCGTGCCCATGACCTTGCCGCCGCCGGTCTGCAAGATGAACGTCCCGCTCCCGATCCCGACCTCTTGCACCTGCCAGAAGGCGAGGTGAGGCGCGTACGGGAAGACGGAGACGATGCGATCGTCGGCACTCTCGACGGTAGCGACCTCGGCGATACGACGGCCGACTTCACGGAGAATGTCCATGTCGTAGTTGCTCAAGAAAAACGACGTCGGCAGCGCGGTTCGGCCCGTCGTGAAGAACGCTTGTACCGGGCGATACTCGGCCCCGATCTCCGCTTTGACCGCGTCAGCTCCGTGAATCCACTTCTTGCAGAGCAGACGCAGCTTTCGCGACAGCGGAAGATTTGCCTTGAGCAATTCCGGGGTCGGCTGCAATACGAACTGTCGGGGGCGTTGCGGATCGTCGTCGGTCGGCGCAATCACGGCTTTGTGACTGAACGGAACCTGAGCGAAATCGGCCAGCGAGCGGAACTGGCGTGGATCGATACCGTGCTCTGCGAATAGGGCTCGATAGTAGGGATGGTACGGAACGACCTGTTCGGACAGAAACGAACGAAGCTTCGCGAGCTGGAGGCGCCGTTGCTGCTCAGGGCTGAGAAACTGCCAACGCGAAGACCTCATTAGCTCTCGATCTCCTATCCCGGTTTTAGTTTACCACTCCCATCGAGAGTTGCCTCCCCCGGGATGAGCATCGACTCGCGAATCTGGACGAGTCGATCGATCCAGCCGGGGATTTGAACCCCAGGGGTAACCGCCGGAAACGAATAGACTCGGCCGGCCCGAACCGCTTCGAGGTGCGGCGTGAACGGATCCCAGACCTGGTGCCCAGCGCCGGCGGCGCTCCCGATCGTTGTATCGACAATCGCATCGGGCTGCCTTTGCACCATCTGCTCGGCCTCGATCTGAACCCACGCTTGGTCGAATTCCGAAAACGTGTTCCGCCACCCCGCCGCGAGCAGCATCCCGTGAACAAATGATTTGCGACCCGCCACGAACATAGGTCCGTGATGGATCACGAACGCCGCGTGCGGGGCGTCCACGCCGGGCGGCGGGACCGCGAGCCGCTGATCGAGCGCGCGGACAAACTCGCTTGCTCGCGCCTGCGCATCGACCAGTGTTCCGATTCTCTCGACCGCGGCTCGGACGTCGGCGAGCGAGTCGCCGCCGAGTACCTCGACCGGCAGACCGAGACGGCGAAGGTCTTCGAACAGATTCGCCTGCCCCACACTGGCGACGCCGAGGACACAGTCGGGTTCGAGTCGAAGAATGGCCTCCAAGTCAGGGGTGAATGCTCCGACGCGCGTCACCTCGGCGGGAACGCCCTGGCAGAAGTCGGTCACTCCGACCAACCGATCGCCCTGCCCGAGAAACAGCATGATCTCCGTGAAACTCGGGCCGAGGGAGACCACGCGCGTGGCCTCGGTCACGGCTCGTGGTTCTTCGTTCGGCTCCGGACCGAGCGCCAACGCGAGTATCGCCCCGCCGACCAACAGGAGGGCAACCACAGAGAGCCATCGATTCATGCGCCTCCGACTTTGCGGCGTCCGGTGACGAACACAGGACTGCTACGGTCCTCACCGACCTCCACCCAAGGGATACCGTACAGCTCTTCGAGCGAGCTTGCGTTGATCACGTCACGCGGTGCCCCGCAAAACCGCGGGCGACCGTCCCGTAGCCCCAACGCCAAATCGCCAATGCGTTGCGCAAGACGCACGTCATGCAGCACCGCCACCATCGTCACGGACTCATCATGGCGAAGCTGTTCCATTATGCGAACCAGATCCTCCTGAGCTGCCGGATCGAGACCAGCCGTCGGTTCATCGAGCAGCATGACCGGGGTCTGCTGGGCCAGCGCACGCGCGATGAACACCTTTCGTCGCTCGCCACCACTCAAGGTGTCCACTCGGCGCTGGGCGACATGACCCAGGCCAACCCGTTCGATCGCCTCTGCCGCGAGTTCTCGGTCTTCCGCCGAGTAGCTCTCCCAGGGACGCCGGTAGGGCGCGCGACCAAACAACGTCATCTCGTGGACGGTGTACGGAAACGAGAACTCCATGCGCTGAGGAACGACCGATAATGTTCGCGCGATCTCGTGCCGCGAGAGCCGCGCCGCTGGCTTCGCCGCAAGCGTCGCCACTCCCGTCGTCGCGAGTCGCTGCCGGATCCCGGCCAAGAAGGTCGACTTCCCTCCGCCGTTCGGACCGATCACAGCGAGCGCATGCCCGCTCGGAACCGAGACGGTGACGTCGTGCACAACCACTTGGCCGTCTCGTTCTACCGAGAACCCTTCGAGTTCGATCACGTCGCGACCTCCCGACGACCACGAACCAGCAGGAAGAGGAAGAACGGTCCACCGCAGAGCGCTGTGATCGCGCCGACGGGTACCGGATTGAAGATTCGTGCTGCCGCGTCAGCTGCCATCATGAAGGCGGCTCCTCCCGCCAAGACCAACGGGATGGCCCGCGAGTGCGACGGACCGTGCAGCAACTTGACGACATGCGGAACGATAAGACCCACGAAACCGACTGGACCGACCCCAGCGACGGCAACTCCGGTCAGGACTGACGCCAGAATCAGGGCCGACCAACGAAAGCGATTGGGGCGAAGTCCAAGGTCCGCCGCCTCTTCATCGCTGAGCGACAACAGATCTAGGTTACGAGCCATCGCGAGAAACACGACTCCACCGAGTACGACCGTGACCACATTACGCACGACGGTCTGATTCGGCACGAGCCCGACCGCCATGAAGTCCCCGATCAACAGTCTCATCGTCGCTTTCGCTTCAAACTCCGGAGCCAGGGAAAGGAACACGAGAATCGCCGCTAGGAAAACCGCGTTCAGGATCACCCCGCAGAGAATGAGCGTGGTGGTGTCCCTGAAATGCCCCAGTCGGGCGAGTCCGAACAGCAGCACCACCGAACCAATCGCACCACTGAACGCCACCACGGCGATCGCATTTCCGCCGACGACCGCGACACCTAGCCACGGGACGGCGATCGTCGCCAGGGACGCCCCGCCGCTCACGCCCAAGATGTATGGCTCGGCGAGGGGGTTGCGAAGGACGGCTTGGAAGACCAACCCCGAGAGGGACAGTAGTGATCCGACCGTGCCGGCGAAGAGCACGTGCTTGACCCGGATCCCTCGCCACTGGTTGAAGTCGGTTTGATCGTCGGACATGAAAGACGCCCAGATGTCCGCAGGCGTCCAAGAGGTGGACCCCACGAATGTGGCCACTCCGAACACCAGCAAGGCAAGCAAGATGTAAACCCAGCCCCAAACCGTGAGCGAGCGATCGGTGGGCTCGGCCACAGTCGCGCGGCTGCGGTTTGACGCTTCGGTTCGGTGCGTCGTATTCTTCATCGAGTCCCTTGGTTCCGCGGTCGACATGCTCGACATGCTCGATTTGAGGACTCACCCCTATAGGGATCGGGTCAGTGATGAACAAGGGAAAACTAGTCTTCGCTATCTTTGGAGTGCTCGGCCTCTATTTCGTGGCCGCTGGTGGTGTCGCCGCAACGGGACACATGAGCGTCCTCGAGGTGGTGACCGCCCCGCTGCGACGGGGTCACCCCGCCGACGTGATCTTGGCCATGGTGGCGCTCGTCCTGTTGACGTTCGCGGCATTGCCGTCAGATCACGGGCTGGGGCGTACCACAATTCTCCGAGGAGTCGCGTTATCCAGTGCGCTCGTCACCGCCGTTTGTGCCGCCTCGCTGGTCGTTCTCGCGTCGCAGCCCGAATCGGAACTCGTCGGGGTTTTCGCTTTGGTCATGGTGTCGCAAGCGTTCGTCGGCTTGACCGCGTCCACACTATTGGTGACGCGAAGAGAAGACCGCCGCGTAGCCACGGTTCCGCTGCTGCTAAACGGAACTATGGCCGCGGGAGCGGTAGCCCTATTCCTCGTACCGGTGCTGTGAAGAACGGTCAATCATGAGTATCGCGTACTGCGACAACTGCGGTGAAATCATCACCAATACGAGCTACGCTCCCGGGCAGGCTAGCCTCTGCGAACGGTGCGAACGCGGCGATGTCCCAGAGCCAGAGACGGGCGAGCTTCGACTGCCGGGCGCGAGCCCGACGCTCAATCTCGATCCGGACCCGTACTCGCCCAGCGACACGATGGTCATGAGCGCTGAAGACATTCAGATGGCGTTCGAGAGCCATCCGGACCTCGCCCCCGTTCCTCCGGCGGACTCCGCGCCAACTCCGAGCGGTTCGATTTCGCAGCTCGCATGCGGACTGTCGTCCAATGCCGAAGTGGAAGACTCGACCGGATTCCGCTCCGAGAGCACACCGCAGCGGTCCGACTCCGATCCAGCTTCCGATCGCATGGACGACGACTATTCGATGACGTCGATGCTCAAAGGAGACGAGCTCGACCTGTTCTCGTCGGACACGATCGCTCGCCGCAAGTCGAGCGGGGACTCAAGCCCGTCGAGCCTGTCCGTCGTCGATGACGAGACAGACGACGATGACGACTTCGATCCCGCCGACCTTCCGGGCGGATGTGACGACGGGCTATCCGTCTTCAACGAGACTCTCCACATGACCGGCGAGCTGTCGACGGCGGCCCGGATTCCGGAGCCCCGAACTCCGGCTCCCGCCGCACCGGCTGAGCAAAAGCCGCCGACGCACGCCATTGCGACCCAGCGCCGCTCGTCGGCTCCCCAGGATATGCCTGCCGCCGAGAAGCCAGCGACGGACGCAGTCGCTACGAGTTCGAAGCGACAGCCGCCATGGGGAAGTCCGACGCCGACCCCGGACGCGCCGGACCTCCCGGGGTTGGATCAAGCGCCCTGGAATCTGGACCCGCAACCTGCTGCGCCTCCCGCGCATCCGGCGCCGGCTCAGCCGGCGGCTATGCATCCGGAAACTGCGCACCCGATCCCGGCGTCCGCACCGGCTGGACTCTCGTACGAAGAGGAACCCGGAACGCAGATGCTCAGTCTCGACGGACCGCCTGCGGATTCCGACGAGATGACGATGCCGATGCCATCCCCCACGCCGGCCCGGCCCGCGTTCGCCCCGCAACCGGAAACGGCGTGGTCTTCCGAGGCCACCATCGCAATTGCCCCGACCGCCCCGCCCCCGCCTGCCGTCACGCCGCCGGTCTCCAACAAGCCGACCGTCCTGGTCCTCGGGGACAAATGGCAGCTTGCATGCCTCGATTGCGGCGGAAAGCTCGCCGTCCGTCCGGTGTCACGCCGGAGTCGCATCAGCTGCCCGAGATGCTCCGGCTGTCTCCGCATCGGGGCCGACGGAACCTACGAGCAGGTCGAGCCGCCGAAAGCAGACCCGAGACAACTCGCCCACGTCGACACCGGCCCATCCCCGGCGCCCGCGCCCGCGCCGCACCCGGAACCGGCCGCAAGCGGCCCCACCGAGCCGGCCGCGTCACCGCTCCTTCCTCCGCCGCCCATGCTGAAAGAGCTCGCGGATGAAATGGCGCTTGCCGGGGCTCCCGCGGCACCGCCCCCCGCAGTTGCGACCGCCAAGTCCAACACCGCTCGTTTGAACTGGTCCCTGTCGGAAAAGGCAGGTTCCACCTGGCGCGACGACGCACGCGATCTCGTCTGGCTGGCCGTGCTGACGACCCCACTAACGATCGGTGTCCTACTCGCCTACGGTACTCTCCCGTTCGAGCTGGGCCCCGCGATATCCGACTTGGGCAGCCAGATTCAATCCACCCTCTTAGACATGATGGCTCGACTCCGCGGGGCGTAAATCGGCAGCATTTCGGTATGGACGTCGCGTCGTCCTTTGATAAACTCCCGCTTCTCGCGAAACGATCGTGGGCGATTAGCTCAGTTGGCTAGAGCACAAGCTCGACAAGCTTGGGGTCACAGGTTCAAGTCCTGTATCGCCCACCACTTTTTCTGGCGTGTTTCGGATTGAGACGCGCTCTCCCCTCCTGCGAGTTCTTCCACGACTTGAACCTGCTGTTTCCGCTCGGCGCTGGCCCGCTCGTGGGTTGCTGTCTTGGCTTCGTTGTGGGCTGCCTGGCTCGCTGGGGCGGACGGTGAACGGGACGCGACGTCGTTGCGCGCTTGATTCAAGTCCTGTATCGCCCACCACTTTTTCTGGCGTGTTTCGGATTGAGACGCGCTCTCCCCTCCTGCGAGTTCTTCCACGACTTGAACCTGCTGTTTCCGCTCGGCGCTGGCCCGCTC
>JAJFFE010000041.1 GCA_021776775.1 Planctomycetota bacterium
TCCGGATTGCTCCGGCGATCCTGTCTGCGGAGGCGGCAGCGCATTCGTGCGTGGCGACGCCAACGGCGACGGCGCGTTCGACATTTCGGACCCGGTGTTCTCACTCGCGGCGCTGTTCATCTTCATGTCGCCCGCTCCCCAGTGCGTCGACTCTGCGGACACCAACGACGACGGAGCGTTCGACATCTCCGATCCGGTCTACAGCTTGGCCGCGTTGTTCATTCCCTTGTCGCCACCGCCCGTGGCACCGCACCCAGACTGCGGCGTCGACACGACCGTCGACTCACTGGACTGTGTGTCGTTCCCACCGTGCCCTTAAAAGATCAGACTTGGGTTGGGCGCGCCACGCGCTCAACCTGAGTGGTCGGGGTCGGAGACTGGCGCGGTTGCTCATGCGTTGGATGTACTTGCCGCTCGCTGCGTAGGGTTTTGTCCGACAACGCCGCCATCCGCGTGGAGAGCCATGCCCACAGTGTTGGGCGTAGTCACCCATTCGACCGCATCGGTATACATCCCCAAGTACCAATCGTTGAGCCGACTCGGCTCGATTCCGGCGATAAGGGCGAAGTTCCCGATCACCAACCTGGCGATGTGGTGGCCGTAGGCGAGGTCGAGTTGATCGCCGAGAACCACGGCTAGAGTCTCGACCGGTCGGGTTGCTCTCGGGTCATGGTCTCTTCACCAAGCTCCTGGATCGCTTGATTCTCGTTTTCGTGCCCGCTCTATCGTTGAGAGTTGGCGACTTCGCGTTCCAGTCGAGTAAACGCGTCATCCGCTCGACCGTGTGCGTCGTCGTTCGCTTCGGTAACTCCGATCGCAAGCACTCCGACCACTGTGACGCCGGTGATCACAACTCCGAACAGGAAGATCGCGATAATCATCGAGTGCTCCCTCGGGTCAAGAGGAAGAGGTTTCCGACGCCGAGGATTGACGGCACCCAGAGGCCGACGAACAGACCCTCTTCACGGTGACCGGAGAACCATAGGGCCACGGAAACCAAGAGTGAGGCTGCGGCAGCGAAGAGAATACTGTTGCGCGCCTTGGTCAGAGACGGGGAAGAACTCTGAGCTTCGCTCGGTGTAGCAGTACCTGGAACACTCGTGGACACCGGATTGCTCCGTTCCTTGGGGCTTTCGTTGCAGGGTATGGGAAGGAGTTCGCTCGCGAGATCCCCACGGTTTCAGTGAGTCTAAGGTTGACCCTTCTATCCCGGACTGTCCGGTTAGACCGGGCTCATGGGTTGGAGCTTAAGCGTACGGGGCAGTCACCGGGGCCATCCTGGGCGTGCGCCCTGGTGACTGCGCGTGCGCTTAAGCTCCAACCTATGAGCCCGGAGTAGCTAGCTTAGCTAAGCTAGAGGTGCGGCCGGGACCTTGAATCAAGACGGCTCAACACACAAAAACACGGAGCCAGCGATCGACCGGTGGCTCCGTGTTTCTGTATTGGCGCGTCGTCGTCTTTAGTCGCGAGCTATGCGGGCGGTGGCGGTGGTGGTGGTGGTGGCGGTGGCGGCGGTGGACCGAACAGTGCCGCGAGCGGCGTTTGTTGCGCCGCAACCCACCCGGCCATGCCCGCGCACCAGACCAGCGTGGTCGCGCTGAGTCGACCGGTGGAGATCATCTCGCGGACTTGCTGTTCGCTGAACGGTCCGCTGGTGGCGCCGTTCTCAGTGACGTGCCACGCGGCCGGTGGTGGCGGTGGTGCGGTCGAGGTTCCGCCGCCGGCCGCTCCTAGGCCGTGGACCATTTGGTTCGCCATGGCGAACCCCATGCCCATGCCCATTCCGTCGGACGCGCCGCCGCCGGAGGGATTATCCGCCGCGGCCATCATGGCGTTGCCCATCTGGAACTGCTGGAACCGGGCCATGTCTCCGATCACGCCCATGCTGGTGCGCTTGTCGAGAGCCTTCTCGACTTCTTCCGGAAACGAAATGTTGATGATGAACAACTGCGGAACATCGAGGCCGTACTCATCGTCGACTTTCTCGACCACCGACTGTCGTAGCTGCTCGGATAGTTCTTGATAGCTCGACGCCAGATCGAGCGCCGCGATTTGCGACGAAGACACCAGATCGGCGAAGGCGGTCGCAATCATGGAACGCAGGAGCTCGGCAACCTCTTCGGTCTCGAACTCTCCGTCCGTGCCGACGAGTTCCTTGAGAAGCGCTTGGGGATCCGTCGCCTTCAGAGCGTACGAACCGAAGGCACGCAGGCGAATGGGACCGAAGTCGGCGTCGCGCATCATGATGGGGTTCGGTGTCCCCCACTTCAGGTCGGTCACCTGACGCGTGCTGACGAAATACACTTCTGCCTTGAACGGGCTTTCGAAGCCGTGCTTCCAACCTTTGAGCGTACTCAGGATCGGCAAGTTCTCGGTCGCGAGCTTGTACATGCCGGGCTCGAAGACGTCGGCAATCTGGCCGCGATCGACGAAGATCGCTTTCTGACCCGGCCGAACGATGAGCTGCGCACCGTTCTTGATCTCGTTGCCGTAGCGCGGGAATCGCCAGACGAGAGTGTGTCGCGTATCGTCGATCCACTCGACGATGTCGATAAGCTCGCCGCGGAGCTTGTCAAAAAGGCCCATTTGGCCAACCTTTCGTGGTCTCCAAGAGCACAGTCCTCAAGAGCGCAGTCTCCAAGCAGAAGTTGCGTGCCGACCGGCCTAACGGTTCTCGGAGTCGCGCGTGTCGCGCTTCTCCCATAGCTCGAGCGTAGTATCACCGTACGCCCGCCGAAACTCGACCTCCGTTCCGACCGGATCAGCGATCGGGTCGAGCTTGGATGGTCGCTCGTAGCCGATAACCGCCCCGGGCTTCAGCAAGTCACCTTCGACCAACGTGGCCAGTAGCGCAGCGGGATCGCGGCGATCCTCCGACCGGAAGTCGCCGAACGGCGGGTCGAGAAAGATCACGTCGAACGGCTCTAGACCCAACTGGCGAGCCCCTTGGTATATATCGACCGCTTGGACCTGGCACCTCTGACCGAGGTCGAGATTCGTGACGTTTCGCTCGAGGACCCGCAACACTTCCCGGTCGTGCTCGACCAGAACGACGTGGGCGGCCCCGCGGGAGAGCGCTTCGATGCCGATTGCGCCGGACCCCGAGAAAATGTCGAGGAAACGGGCGCCGCGGAGGCGTGGCCCCAGGTGATTGAACAGCGCTTCGCGAACGCGGCTGCGCATAGGACGTACTTTGAGCCCCGAGGGGACGCTGATGGATCGCCCCCGCAAGGTGCCCGCGCCGATCCGTATGCCACGTGGACGGCTCACGGCGACAGGGACTTTCGGACCCGCAATGCGATGGACTTGATGTCCTGATCGTCCGAGAACTCGTCTTTGACCTTCAGCTCCAAACGATAGGTCTTGCCCGCTGAAACGATGAGAGGGATGACGTAGCTAATGTCCACAGCCGTAGGATCAAGCGGCTCGGGAGACGTTTCGATCTGGTTCTTCACGAGCGGCTGATACGAAATGTACTTGTCCTGCTCATCGTAGAGAAACGCTTCGACCGAGAACTTGTATCGATATCCCTCGGGAACGCTCCTCGCGGTTAGCCCTTCGAGAGTCGCATATAGCCTCACGTCATCGCCGTAACGTACATCCTCGGAGTCGAAGTCGACCTCTTTGCCTTTGCGAAGGATCATCTGAGGTTCCATGCTCACGATCTTGAACGACTTGTCGTCTTCCGGCCGGCTTGTGGTCGGGTCTTCTTCTGAATCGGACGTCGGGAACAGCTTGTCGGCGCGATCGGAGATACCGATGTCTTCAAAGAACGCGGCCAATCGAAAGCGAACGCGCCGACTCGGCTTCACCAGTCGATCGGCGGCACGAATCACGATGTCTCGATACTCCCCACCGCCACCGACCTTGAGGTCGTGCAGCGCAATGAGCTGAATGAGTTCGTCTTGGATCGATGCCCGCTCGAAGTCGTCGAGCGGTCGCTGCATCTCGA
This sequence comes from Planctomycetota bacterium, assembly GCA_021776775.1. GTDB lineage: Bacteria > Planctomycetota > UBA8108 > UBA1146 > JAJFFE01 > JAJFFE01. The sequence continues at coordinate 3,953 of JAJFFE010000041.1, forward strand.
CGAGCACGCCAATTCGGCCCACGACGTCACGCTGTTCCTCACGTAGTTGGGATTCCAACGTTCCCGTCCGTGACTTCGCCGCTGCCGTCTCCGCGACACTCTTGGTCGTCGCCGACGTCCCCGCCGCGGAGTCCGCTCCAATAGGTCTGACGACGACGAGATCGCGCGCGACTCGGCCGATACCTGTCGGGTCACCGTCCGCGGACTCCTCCGGGCCTGAGCCGACTCGGGTCACTTCGACCAGACTCGGGGTCGGCGATGTCTCCGGGCGATCGGCGTCGGCGGCGGTGCGTTCGGCACCGGACGTCGGATCGTACTCGAGAGCGAGCTGCGGGCCGGCGCCTTCGGGTGTACGGGCGGACTCGTTGTCCGTCGGTGTAGAGGAGCACGCCGTAACTGCGAGAGTCAGCAGCAGGGCGGCGTGATGTCGTCTCGGCGAGGAACCATCGGGCTGCATGTAGCAGTCCTTCCCAAAGCGGCGGGCGATGGTTGAGCAGTCACGATTGTCTCGGATCGAAGCCGCGCGGAAAAGAGCAGAAAACCAAACAGGTGGCGGCGCTGTTCCGATAACTCACCCCGGCGACAGACTCGGCACGAAACACGGCCCAAGCAGGTGTACGCCGTGAGGATGAGAAACGACCGGCGCCACCGAGTCGGTGGCGCCGGTCGTCGATCACGAATCGCATCACAAGCGGATCGGGCTAGAACCGCGCGGTGCGCCCCTGCCCGGTGGGAATGGCGCGTCGTTCCGACGACTTTCGCAGCGTGGGCCGTGGACGAGCCTTCCAGTCGGCGACGTCCTCGAGCAACACTTCCACGCCCTTGGCGAGTTGAGGATCACGGCCCGCGGGCCAATCCCCCGGCATGAGCTGGACGATGTGGTGCGGAACCGCGCCGTTCAACTCCATGTCTTCCCCGTCGAGCAGGTACCAACCGCGAAACGGCATGCGCAAGAATCCAAGGTCCATGATGCCGCGCCCTCCGGTCGAGATCACGCCGCCGGCAGTCGTCATGCCGACCACCTGTCCGCGGTTCAGCGTCTTGATCGCGTGAGCGAAGATTTCCGCGTTCGAGAAACTGTCCTGGTCGCACAAGACGATAATCGGCTTGTCCCACGTGGCGTACACGCGGCGATCCTGTGGATAGCCTTCGCCACCCCCACGCGGGCGGGTAATCGCGTGGCGAGGCTGCGTCAACACGGTCAACAAGTGATCCGCGGTCGAGCCACCACCGTTGGCGCGCACGTCGATGATGAGCCCGTCTTTGCCGTGACCGACCTTGAACAACTCGGTCTCGAACTTCAGGAAGCTCGACCAGTTCATGCCGCGAACGTGGAGATACCCAAGGCTACCTTTGGACCATTCGTCGACCCGCGCTCGATTGTCTTCTAACCAGTGGTCGTAGAGACGTCGACGCACGCCGGCGTACGTCGTCGGGCGAACGGTGATGTCTCGCTCTTCACCGGAGACACTCTTCACCCGCAGCCCGATGTCTCGCTGATGCGCGCCGGTGAGTACCTTCTCGACCGGCATCGAAGGATCGATGGGGACTCCGTCGATCGACAGAATCACTTCGCCCGGGTCGACTCTCGTCTCCTTCTCCCAGGTGGGACCACCCCGGACAACATCGCGAACCTTCCATCCCGGGCCGAGGTGGTCGGATTCAAAGCGCAGCCCGAGGTGCCCGGTAATCTCGTTCCACTGAAAGTCCGAGCTCGCTCCACGACGTGCGCCGCGAGAGCTGAAACCCAAGTGCGATCCGTTGAGTTCACCGAGCATGAGTTGCACGACGCGCGTGAACGCGGCGGAGTCCACCGCGTTCGTGGCGGCGTCGATGTACTTCCGACGGACTGCGTCCCAGTTTCGATTGCCGAGGTTCGGATCGTAGAAGCCGTCGCGCATGGCGCGCCACGCAAGATCGAAACCCGCCTGGTAGCGCTGCGAGTTGCGGATCTCCTGGTACGCGGTGAACGGAAACCGCTTCGTGGTTCCCGTCGAGGAGATCAACGCCGGTTGACCGCCGGTGACCATGGAAAGGGACTTAGCACCTCGAACGTACTTTGAGCCGCGGATCGAGCTGCCGAACTTCTTCAGCGAGTTGGTCGCGGAAGGGAACTCGACGAAGTAGGAGCCGGACGCGCCGTTGACCGTAGCGTTGAACGCCAGCTTCGTATCGCTGAGCCAACGCAGGGTCGACTCCCGCGAGTCGGGGTTCGAGATGGTGCGGATACGATCACGGAGCCCGTCGAAGTCGATAACGATGGCTTTGTCGTCTTCTGCTTCGTCGGTCTTCTTCGGATCGTCTTTCTTGGCGCCGTCCTTCGCGTCTGGCTTCGCGTCAGCAACCTTGTCGCTAGCGTCGTCCTTCTTGGCCGGCTTCGGTTCTTTCCGCTTCTTCTTCATGGTTTCGATCGCCTTCTCGACGCGGCGATCGCGACTATCCTCCTGCGCATCTTCGAGTCGGAGGTACGCGTAGTGAATGTCCGTCTCTTCGCTCGATCGGCGCGCCGTCCACGCTAGAACGCGGCCGTCGGGTGACCACGACGGCCCGCGATCGTTGTCGGGATGAACCGAGACGTTGAACGGCTCGCGGCTACCGTCGAGAGGCGCTAGCCAAATGTCGCGATTGAAATCGTTGTCGTCGATCGCGTAGGCGACCCACTTCCCGTCGGGCGAGAATTCGAAATCGGGAGCGTTCCACGATTCGAACAACGTGCGAACGTTCTTGCCGTCGGTATCCATCAAACACAGGTCGCCGCGGCCGCGAACGAACGCGAGGAACTCCCCGGTCGACGCGAGATCCAAGTACCGTTCGATCGCCGGATCCTGAGTGATGCGCTGCACGTCGAAGTCGTCGTTTTGCCACCAGTAGCGATCCGTATCCCCCCGCTCAACGGAGTAGATATCGGTTTGCCCTCCGCGGTCGCTGATGAAGAAAATGCGGTTGCCGTCCTTGGTGAACTCGGGCGAACTCTCTTCTTCCGGTGTACGGGTGACCCGCTTCGGCTCGCGGAGTTCGGTATCCATTACCCACAGATCGCCCCCGGCGACGAACGCGACTTCCAGCCCGTCGTCCGAGAACACAGCATCGGTCGCCGAAGTCAGCGTGCGGCGCGCGATGTCGCGGCGGACCGGCTCACCCGAGTTGGCAAGCTCGATTCGCTCGGGCGGCTTTCCGCTTCCGGGCGAAAAGCGGTACAAGTCGAAGAGGTGCGCAAACACGATCGTCGAGCCGTCCTTCGAAACGGCGGGCGCGAACACGGTGTCGTCGTCGAAAAACGTCAGCTGCCGGCGCTCGGTACCGTCGATCTTGCACTGCCAAAGGTTGTAAGACCCGCTCTGCTGACCGCAGTAGTAGAGTCCCGATCCGTCGGGCATCCAGCGCGGATAACGAAAGCCGACTTCGTCGCGAAGCAACTCGGTGAACTCACGCGACTCTAGATCGAACAACCAAATCTGCGACGCCTGGCTTCCTTCGTACCCCTTGCGAAACCCCGACGTGCCCTCGCGGGAGATCAACAGCTTCTTGCCGTCGGGTGAGAGTCGCGCGTCCGTACCGGCCGCGTCGACGACCAACTGCTCCGCCGTTTTCGCGTCTCGCTCGACACGGAAGAATCGACTGCCGTCGCGCCAGAAGTGGTCACGCTGGGCTTGCACCAAGAAGGCGTCGCCCTTCGGGCTGTACTCGACTAGCCGGTAACCTTCACTGTGCGTCGTGTGCCGATGCGGCGGACCGCCGGTCAGCGGCATGGTGTAAATGTGTCGCCCGCCATCGCGGCTCGAAATGAACGCAATCTCGCGCCCGTCCGGACTGAAGCGTGGCTGCGAGTCGGACGCCGAGTGAGTCGTCAACCGACGTGCATCACCACCCGACGTCGACGCGGTCCAGATGTCGTCGGCCCACGCGAACACGATCGTCGCTCCATCGGGGGAGACCGAATACGAAGAGACAAGCTGAATGGGCTCGGCTGCGGACGCCGCGTGAGCGGTGAGTGCCGAGACGAACAGCGCGACGAGTCCGAACTTCATGGGGTTCTCCTTCTGCGAGCGATCAATCGGGTTGCAACGCGTCGATCGATCGAAGAGCGGATCGGCCGCGTGTACGTTTTCTATCGACCCAGTCGCGGTCGGTAAACGGGGCACCCACGCGCCTGACGCGGGTCGCTCCGCCTCGAAGACGAACCGGCACTCGGTGAGTTCGGCACAGCCCGGATCATTCACCAACCGAAGCCGCACAGGCTGCCCTTCCGGCGAATCTCTGCGTTGCTCCCTCTTGAAGACCAATAGGCGTGCCATCGAAAAGCTCCGCCCTACATTATCGGCCCCAGTGGCGAACCGCGTCGCACCCAGGATAGAATCCCGTCATGAATGCAGCCGCCTCGCTCAAGCTCAAGCCACTCAACGTCGTGAACCTCACCGACGCGTTCGAAGTCCCGCAAGAGGGGCTCTCGGTCGGACGCGATCCGGCCAACCAGGTGGTTCTCGATACCGACCAGTTTCCCTTCATTTCCGCTGTCCACGCCCGCATCGAGGTAGAAGACGACGTGCTTTACCTCGAAGACCTCGACTCCAAGAACGGCACGCTACTCAACGGCAAGCTCGTCGAAGAGCGCACCGCCCTTCGCGGGGGAGACGTCATTCAGTTCGGGCGTGAGGCCGGGGCGACCTTCGCCGTCGTCAGCGATACCAGTGCCACCCAGACCGTCATGCTTTCAAAACCGCTCGGCGAAAGCGCCAACAAGCCGGTCGCGGAGTTCGGGCATACGACGATCGTTCGGCTCAAGGAAGCGCTCGGCATTCCGGAAGCCGCGGCCACTCCGGACGGTAAGCGCCGCGAACGCCCCGCCCCCCTGACATTGCTGCTCTTCTTCGCCCTTGCGGTCGGGATCGGCATCCCGATCAGCTACCTGCTCGACTCGCAAGAGTCCGTCAACAAGCTGATGGAAGAGAACCAACAACAGTTGGCGGAGCAGCAAACGAAGTACGACCGCCAGCTGCAAGCGTACGAGTCTCGCGAACGAAATCTCCGAGACGAGGCGACGGAGCTTCGTTCGAAGATCCAAGAAGTCGAACTGACCGGGCAAGGCAATCTCGACGATCTGAAGAGTCAGCTTTCCGAAACCAACGTGAAACTCGAACAGTACAACCCCATCGAAATCGAGCGCGTCGAGCAAGAACGACTCAAGCCAGTCCTCGGCAGTATTGTGTACATCGAGACGCGCGTTGCTTTCCGAGAAAAGAAGGGGACTCGCTACTTGCACGAAGCGTCGAGCGGGAAGAATCGTCTGCGGGCAATAGACTTCGACAACCTCGTGGTCGGCTCGATCGATAGCGGGTCCGGGTTCTGCGTGACGGCCGATGGATACATCATTTCGAACGCTCACGTCGTCGAAGTGACCGACAAAGAAGAGATCGATTTCCGGGGCGATCTCGTCGTTAGATCTCCGGTGATCGACGTCGTGTTCACCGGCACCTCGAAACGGCGTCGCGCCGAGATCGTGCACTTACTCTCGTCCGGCGACGACGACTTCGCGATCCTCAAGATCGTCCCGTTCGAAGGTATCCCCTACATTCGCGACTTCACCGTAGACCGTCCCATCCCCGACGCCGGCTCCGCCGTCCGCCTCTTCGGTTTTCCGCTGGGCAAGAAGCTCATTCAAGATCGCGACACCATGCGAGCTTCGATTTTCATGGGAAGCGTCAGCCGCTCGGTCGAGTCGTACGTCCAAGTTCAATCAGCGGTCTACCCCGGAAACAGTGGCGGGCCGGTCGTCGACGTCGAAGGCAATGTGATCGGCGTGGTCACCGCGGTGCAAACAGTAGACGGCGGTCAGATCGCATCCGACATCGGCTTCGTTCTGCCGATCGAGCGACTCGCTAGGATCTGGCCTCCCACGGCCGCGCAGTAGCCGTTCGTCCCGTGTCGCACCCCAATCGCTCTCGGCTTCGGGTATCACAACGACAGTGAAGACTCCGTTCTACAGCTCCCACCTGGAATGAACCGATGATTCGACTCACGCTTTTGCTCGCCGTGTTCTCGACCGTCTGCCTCGGTGAGGCGTCACTGCGCGCCGATCAACCGACGCTCGGATACTACCTACCGAGTGGCATTGACTACGACCCGGCGATCCCGAAACCGAGTGATATCCTCGGCCACGAAGTTGGCGAGTGGCACGTACGACATGATCTCGTCGTGCAATACTTCGAAGCGCTCGCCGCAGCTTCCCCACGGTTCGCGATAGAAGAGTACGGGCGAAGTCACGAAGGGCGGCGGCTTCTGCTCGCGACGGTAACCAACGACGCGACACCGGAGCGCATCGAAGCGTTGCGGACGCGCCATCTCGATGTCGCAGTGGGCCGAAAAGATCTGACCGACGCCGACCCGGCGGTCGTTTGGATGGGATACGGAGTGCACGGCAACGAATCGAGTGCCACCAACGCGTCGGTCCTACTTGCCTACTACCTGTGCGCCGCTCGCGGCAAGGGCACTCAGCGACTACTCGACAACTGCCTGGTGCTCATCGATCCGTGCATCAATCCCGACGGGCTGAGCCGATTCGCACACTGGGCCAATACCCACAAGTCTCGCAATTTGGTGGGCGACCCGGCGAGTCGCGAACACAACGAAGTGTGGCCGGGCGGGCGCACGAACCACTACTGGTTCGACCTCAATCGAGACTGGCTGCTGCTCACCCACCCGGAGTCTCGGGGACGGTTAGCGCAATACCACGCGTGGAAGCCCAACGTCTTGACCGACTACCACGAGATGGGAACCAACTCGACCTACTTCTTCCAACCGGGAATACCGTCACGACAGAACCCTTTGACGCCGGATCGCAACTTGGAACTGACGCGCGAGATTGCCAAGTACCACGCGCGCGCGCTCGACGGGATCGGCAGCCTCTACTACACGGAAGAGAGCTTTGACGACTTCTATTACGGAAAAGGGTCGACGTACCCGGACATCAACGGCGCGATCGGCATCCTCTTCGAACAGGCGAGCTCTCGCGGCCACTTGCAAGAGAGCACCAACGGGCCGGTGAGCTTTCCGTTCACCATTCGCAACCAGTTCGCGACGTCGCTGTCGACACTCGCCGCGGCCGAGAGCTTGAAGAGCGAGCTGCTCTCGTTTCAACGGTCTTTCTACGACTCCGGCCGCCAGAAGGCGAAGCGCGACCCGAAGCGGGCCTATGTCTTCGGCCAGAAGGAAGACCACGCTCGCAACCACGAGCTGATCGACCTGCTCAACCGACACGGCATCACGGTGAACTCGTTGGCGCGGAAGATTCGCAAGAACGGGCACGCCTTCGACCCCGGGACGGCGTTCGTCGTCGAGCTCGATCAGTTGCAGTACTGGTTGATCCGAGCGTGCTTCGAGACGCGAACCGAGTTCCCGGATGAGTCGTTCTACGATGTGTCGACGTGGACGTTGCCGCTGTCGTTCGGTGTGCCCTACGCCGCGCTCACTCGCGAAGAGTTTTCCGCCGAGCTGCTTGGCGATGCGGTCCGTGACACGCAGCGAGCGGCCAGAATCGACGACCTCGACGACAAGTGCGTCGCGGCCGCGTTCGAATGGCACGGATACTACGCGCCACGCTCCTTGTCTCGACTGCAATCGGCCGACGTTTCGACGCGCGCAGCCACGCGGCGCTTCACCGCGACCACCGCGCGCGGGCCCCGAGAGTTCGACTACGGCACGATCGTGGTCCAGCTCGGAGTCGACGCCAAGGAGCGCGGTCGGATCAAGAAGATCCTCGCTGCGGTCGCCAACGAAGACGGCGTCGAGGTGCACGGCATCACCGGCGGGCTGACACCCGAAGGAGTGGACCTCGGCAGTCCCAGCATCGCGGCCCTAGAAGCTCCGAAGCCGCTACTCTTGGTTGGGTCAGGCGTTTCGAGCTACGAAGCCGGCGAGGTCTGGCACCTGCTCGATACGCGATACGACGTGACCCTGTCGAAGGTCGAAAGCAGCCAGTTCAACCGCCTCGACCTCGATCGTTACACGCACGTCATTCTCGTCGGCGGAAGCTACGACGATATCTCGGAGGCGGGTCGAGAGTCACTCTCCCGCTGGGTCCGCGGCGGCGGCGTGGTTGTCGCCATGAAGAGCGCGGCCGGCTGGGCGGCGAAGAACCTGCTCCATCGCGATTCGAAGCCGGCAAAACATGCGGCGGACGATGATCACAAAGACGATCACGACGATCCACCGGAGACGACCGAAACGGCGATCCCCGCCTATGCCGACTACGAGACGGAGCGAGCCAAGGGGCTGATCAATGGTTCGATCTTCGAAGCGGTGCTCGACATCACGCACCCGATCTGCTTCGGCTACGTGCGCGACCGCTTGCCAGTGTTCCGCAACTCCAGCACCGTCATGCCGGTCGGGAAGAACCGTTACGGATCACCGGTGCGTTACACCAGCGAGCCGCTCTTGAGCGGATACGCTTCGGACGAGAACGTCGACAAGATTGCCGGATCGGCGGCCATTAGCATCGATCGCATGCGCTCGGGGACGGTCATCCGCATGGTCGACAACCCGAACTTCCGCGGGGTGTGGTACGGCACCAACAAGTTCTTCGCGAACGCGCTGTTCTTCGGCGGACTGATCAAGAATACGGCCCGAGCCGTCGAGGAAGAGATCGATAGCCACGGCCACGAGCACACAGACGCCAAGGGTTTCTGAGATACGGCGAATGGTGAAATCGTCACGGACGATCGAGAGCGACCCGGTCCCGCGCGAATCGAGCGGGACCGGGGCGATGATCAGCTTTAGCGCAGCGCGCGGCGCATCGACGCGAGGAACGCTTCGATTTCGCTGTGAACCGCTTCGGTCTGCACGATGACCAGCGATTCCCCGAAGAAGTGAACTTCGCAGTAGCTCTCATGCCACGACTCCGGGCGAATGGTCTCACTGATCAGATTGGCCAACTGGTCACGATTCTCGTTCTCAATGTCGATGTCGATAGTCAAGTGGCTGCCATCCTTGCTCGGTCGCACGACGGGCAAGACGTCCGCAACGTCGTAGACTCGAACCTCGGTACGCGCCCTGACGCTCAAGAAGATGATTCCCTCGTCGAAGGTGGTACGTAAGTGGCGCAACGTGCAGATCCACTGTAGCGCTTGTCCGACCGTGACGTCTCCGAGCTTCAATGAGATCGAGTCTTCTTCGAACTCTTGGTCGAGCACGATGTTCAGCCCAGCAATCTGACTCAAGAAACCGAGCGCCTCGCCCAACGGAAGGTCATCGAATTCGATGTTGGTCTTCTGAGCGAACTTCTTCTCGATCTCTAGTCTCCAGCTCGGCATGGGCGCCGCATCGGCCCCCTTGCGCAGCAGCATGTTCAAGAAGCGATGGACGTCATCGTGAAGCTGATCGGTCTGCGTCACGCACAACAAGCCACGCCAGTATCGAATCTGGGCGTCGTCTCGATCCCACGCCTCAGTGTGCATGCCGACGACTTGAGTCACCAGCTCGGCCAAGTTCTCACCCTGCTCTGGCTCTTCCAGGTCCACGAGGTCGGCCACGTTGTAGAGGCGAAGATCGTAGTGGTGAAGCACATCACCGCGCTCCCCGACAAAGACCGCGCCGTTGTAGAGGCTGTACTCCAGATCGCTGGTCGCGAACGCCCGACGGAGGATCTGCAGAACCGAGATGCTTTTGGACGAGATGTTCGGGGCGGAGTATTCGTGCACATTGTCGGTCATCACGAAGTTGACGCCTGTCACACCCTGCACGAACGCCACGAGATCGACCATCGACATGTCGTCGAAATGAACTTCGATATGGGTCTGAGCAAGCTTCTGCTCGAGGCTCGACCTCCACGTCGGCACGGCATCTTGGCGCTCGACCACAATGGTGCGATCTTTGGCGACCGGGCTCGTCTCGGCGACGGTACGATCGGCGCGAGTCAAAGAAGCCCATCCTAGAACGACGAGAACAGCGAGCCCGATGAGGCCACTGCGGTATCCGGACGCGCGGTCAAATGAACGAATCATGAGAATCCTCCTCTTGGCTTCTCCGCCACTGCGAAGAAAGCCGACGACGGGCGAGGGATCCCGACGTGTGTGTGTACGAGTGACGAGTTCCAAGATGGTCTGTGCGTAGCGCATGGGGTCGGTACCGGGCTGTGCGGCCAGCGCGTCGAAGTCGCGAAGCGTCTCTCTGGCTTCCCCCAGCTTCGTCAGCGACAACCGAACCAGCGGGTTGAACCAGTGGATCGCCCCGATGAGCAGGAAGATCCAGTTCGCCGCGACGTCATGCCGCTTCACGTGCGCCAACTCGTGAAGCACGATGTTGCGTTGGTCGGCGTCGCAGAACGCTTCGGCCTCGGGCGGAAGAATGAGGACCGGTCTCCGGACCCCGGAGATCGCCGGCGAAGCGATCAAACTCGAGATCGCAACGTCGACGGTGTGCGAGATTCCCAATGTGCGACACCCAGCGCCGACGAGGTCGACGACCCGCTTGGAGGCCGGGCTGCGTTGGTGTTGTAAGCGTCGACGAAACGTGAATTCTCGACCGATCATCATTGCGATAATCGCGAGCGCGCCGAGCATCCACGTCACCATCAGGACGGCTGTCCACGACAAGGACGTCGCCGTGTCTTCCGCTTGGCGAGTCGCGGCCACGCCGCTCGTCGCCGCGACAATAGGCTTGCTCTTTCGCGGAGAGACGGTCGCAGCCGAAGATGTCGCGACCGGTGGGTCGGCGTCTGGGTCTAAAGCGATCGGGCGCGACCCGCTTCGCGTTGCTGCACGCGCAGGCTCACTCGCGATCACTGGCGGTGTATTGATCTGGGGTACGACCGAGTCGCGACGAGGAGTGTTGCTCGAGCCGGAGTCGAAGCCGCTGCCAATGAGCCCGGTATGGTTGAGCGCCGATCGGCGACCCATCGTCGAATCGCTGGCCGTGTCGGCAAGACCTCCGCCGGGTAGCGATGGCACATCGATCAGGACCAATCGCACCACGACCAAACACCACAACGCGTAAGTGAATCTTGGGGAGAGCCAGCGCGCCATGGTCGCTTGGATCAACCACACTGCGGCGATCAACAGGCTGACGTCGAGCGTGGTCGCGACCAACCAAGAGAACGTGGAGTCGATCATCGATCAGCCTCCTTGTCGCGCAGCAACTTCTTGAGCTCGCGGATGTCTCGCTCGCTCAACTTCGACTCTTTGAGAAAGTGCGCCAGCAGCGGAGTCGTCGATCCGTCGAAAACACGATCGACGAACGAAAGACCCTCGGCACGAACACAGCTCTCACGCGAGAAGCGCGCCGAGTATCGATAGCGCTTCCCTTCGACGCTGAACTCCAGCACACCTTTGCGAACGAGCCGGTTGAGAAGCGTCTTAACGGTTGGTTCGCTCCACTCCTTGACCGGCTCTAACGCGTCGACGATGTCTCGCGCTGTCACCGGCTCTTGCTCCCAGATGACTCGCATGACTTCCCACTCGGCCTCGGTGATCCGCGGCTGTTCCTGCAACGGCGACCTCCCTTCTGATTACAGACGTAATCATAACTACATTTGTAATCGGTTTGCCACGGGCATGTCTGAAGCTGCATATGAAAATACAGAACACGTTTCGTGGAAAAGGCTTGCGTCAGACCACGGGAGTGAGCGGTGGCGACTAGTCAGAAAGCGACGATTGTCCGATGCCGCGACTCTGTGGGGTCTTGCGTGGTTCTACGGGAGTTGAACTCCCCATGGAACAACGTGAGAACCCCGGCAGAATCATGCGCACGTCGCGAGAGGAGCGAGAAGAAGCGAAGCAAACAGCCCGACCCACGATCGTCCTGCGCAAGGAAGGTCACGCCCCATGGGTGACGGCAACCGGCTCCGCCCTCGCTCTTTCAACGATTGGATCGACGACTGTCGAGACCCGCTCGAAGAGGCTTCGCCATCGAGCACCCCGCCGCTGGTCTCCCACGAACATTTTGTGTCGAGTAGATGAAGAGCCGGTCGCCGCGCGATGTCCACCTGCAGGTGGTTTCAGGTGACCGCGCTAGACACCTTACTCTCGGCGAGTTCCGTTGGACTGGGAGGTGCCTCTCCCGACTGGTTTCGATCAGCGTCCAACGGGACCGCTTTTTTTGTGCCGACCGCTCACTCGACGAACTTACGGATCCCGCCGATGTTCTTCGCCAGTAGCTCGCTGAGGTAGCGATTGACCTGACGGTCCCGTCGGTCCTGACTAATCGCGTTACGAATCATGACCTGCGCCTTCTGAGTATCGAAGGCGAGAGCCTTGCCCAGCGTCTTCGCTTCCAACCGCACGAAGCGCACAGCAGCGGGGAAATCGAGACGCGGAGTGACCTCGCCAACTTTCAGCTCGCGAATCAGGCGCGGTAGTGGATCGAGCATCTGATCGAGCTCGGCATCGGTGATCTCCCACGCGCTCGAGTTGCGGTCGGTCTCGGCGGCGTACTTTGCAATCAACTCGTCGAACGGGACCTTCTTCTCGAAGTCCGCGTTCAGGGACTCCAAGGTTTTCGCCAAATCGGGCGTGATCGGGATCGTAAGGTAGCGAATCTTGTATTTCGCCGCCTCGTGGAAGCGCTCTCGATTAGACCCGTAGTACTCACGAAGCTCACGCGGCGAGATGTACTCCTCTCGATAGACGTGCTCACGGAAGAGCAGTCGGCGGCGGATCTCATCACGAGCCTGCTTGCGAATCGTCTCTTCGTCGTCACCGGTCATCTGAAGCATGCGACGGAAGTACTCTTCGAGACTCGAAACGTCGCGGCTCTCGTCAACCTGCCAACGCAGGAACCGATCGATATCACCATCGGACGGCAGGATCTTGAACAGATCGCACTGCTGTTGAATCAGCCGGTGGGTAATCATGCTTTCCAGAATCTGCGGGCGCAGAACGTGGCGAGCTTCCGCCAGCTGCTCGTCGGGCACGCCGCGAAGCTTGATCTCGCGCCGCACCTCGAGGTCGAGATCGCGGTTGGTAATCGCTTCACCGTTCACGGTGGCGACGATCGCGCGCGGGACTTTCAGATCGTCGGCAAACGCGGCCGCTCCCGTGCCAGCGAGGACCGCCACGAGGACGCCGCCCGCGAAAACGCCGCGCGCGACAGTGTGATCTCGGTCGATGAGCCTCTTGCTGGCTGCAGCCACAACTAGTGCGAGCGTTCGAATCAACGTGATTGTCCTTTCGACGACGACACATTCTCACTCGCGATTGCGAAGAGTCCACCGCAAAACACTTTCAGCCCGGATCAATGTGCCGCGCCTGCCAGTGCCATCGCCGATCGGTAGACCGAGTCGAAATCGGTGAACTTCGTCCTCGCGTCCGGTCGGGCTGCGATCGCGACGCCCGGTGGCCGCACCACATCCCAGCCGATGCTCTTCAGCGATGACTCCATTGCGCCAAGCTCACCGTGGAGGAACAGCCAGCCATCCTCCAATGAAATTCGACGGGCGCCGATTTGACCGAACCAGATACGCAGCTCTTGTTGCCGGAGTAACGCCGCGGTCTCTTCCGGAACTGGGCCGTACTGATCGATCATGCCGGCGCGCACTTCCTCGACGGCCGAAGGCTCGAGCGCGGTCGCTACTGCCCGGTAGACGCGCAGCCGTTGCGTCTCCGAGCTGATGTACTCTTTGGAGATACGAGAGTGGCCTGGAATCGCCAGCTCGACATCGGGCGGCTCTTGCGAAACCGTGCCACGCAATTCGTCAACCGCACGTTGTAACAGCTTGCAATAGAGGTCGTAGCCGATGACGGCGATGTGCCCGGACTGATCCTTGCCGAGAAGATTTCCCGCGCCGCGAATCTCGAGGTCGCGCATGGCGATCTGGAACCCAGCACCAAGCGAGCTGAACTCTTCGATGGCGCGCAGGCGTGCCAACGAGTCGCCGCCGATCGGCTTGCCATCCGGGAGCAAGAAGTACGCGTACGCTTGGTGATGTGATCGACCCACCCGCCCGCGCAGCTGGTGCATCTCGGCCAGTCCAAAACGATCCGCGCGATCGACGATGATCGTGTTCGCCGACGGAATATCGAGACCGCTCTCGATGATCGTCGTGCAGACGAGAACGTCGTACTCCTTGTTGATGAACGCCATCATGCGACGCTCTAACTCTTTCTCTTCCAGCTGGCCGTGCGCTTGAACCATGCGCGCCTCGGGGACGAGCGCTTGCAACTCTTCGAGCTTCTTGTCGATCGAGTGCACCCGGTTGTGGAGGAAGAACACTTGGCCGTCGCGGTTGATCTCACGCAGCAGAATTTGGCGGAAGCGGCCGGGATCGTACTCACACACTTCGGTCTGAATCGGGTTGCGCCCCTGCGGCGCCTGGTTCAAGCTCGAAATGTCTTTCACGCCGACGAGTGCCATGTGCAACGTTCGCGGGATGGGCGTCGCAGTTAACGTCAAAACGTCGACCATGCGCCGAAGCTGCTTCAGCTTCTCTTTGTGCGCCACGCCGAATCGTTGCTCTTCGTCGATGACGATCAATCCGATGTCGGCGAAGCTGACGTCGCTCGAGAACAAGCGATGCGTGCCGATGACAATGTCGACCTCACCGTCGCGCGCTTTGCGCAGGATCTCGGTCTGCTGCTTCTTGGTGCTGAACCGGCTGAGCGTGGCAATGCGAACCGGAAACTCAGCCATGCGATCGCGAAAGGTGACGTAGTGCTGCTGCGCTAGGATTGTGGTCGGCACGACGACCGCCACCTGCTTGCCCGCTTGCACAGTCTTGAACGCGGCGCGCATGGCCAGCTCTGTCTTGCCGTAGCCGACGTCGCCACAGACCAAGCGGTCCATCGGTTTGTTACTCTCGAGGTCGTTGCGAATCGCCTCGACGGTGGTCAGCTGGTCGGGCGTCTCCTGGAATGGGAACGCGTTCTCGAACTCCTCTTGGAAGTGGTTGTCCGGAGGGAACGCGGTGCCTTCTCGCTCGGCGCGCAGCGCTTGGATCTCGAGCATGTCCGTGGCGAGATCGCGCAGCCCCTCTTCGACCTTCGCCCGCCGCTTCGACCACGCCTTCGAGCCCAAGCGATCGAGCGTCGGTGCCGCCTTGCCCACCCCGACGTAACGCTGAACCAAGTCGATACGCTCGGCGGGGACCAACAGGTGAACCCCTTCGCGATACTCGAGGACGAGGTGATCCCCCGTGCGCCGTCCCTGAGTCACGTGCCGCACGCCGAGGAACTTGCCGATCCCGTGACCGACGTGAACGACCACGTCGCCCTCGTTGAGATCGAGGAAGCTGTCGACCGCCCGCGACTGCACCGTCTTCTTGGTGCGCCGGTCGAGCGACGTCGTACGACCGAGTAGCTTCGAACCCGAGACGAACACGCCGCCCTCGGGTTCGCTCCACCGAAAGCCGTTGGTCAAATCGCCCGTGACCGCTTCGCACTGCGAAGGCACCTCGTTTTCGACGAGAATCTCTCGGAATCGTTCGGCCTCGGCGGCGAGCCGGAAGTAGGCGCGTACCGAGCTCCCTTGCCCCGCTTCGGTCTTCAAGTTCTCGACGACACGGTCAAGCGGTCCGGTAAACGCCTCGACCCCCGTCACCGGCAGCTGAATCGGTTTGCGCCCCTTCTCGGGGGTCAGCGGATGCAACTCGAGTCTGGGGTTCTGCGCCGCGCGTCCCCACAACTCCGACGAAAACTCCCGCGCACGCGGACCGGCCCACTGACCGATCAAGTTCTCGGAACGCTCTTGCGTCTCACGCGGATCGGCGACCGCCACCACCACGTCCTTGGGCAGGCGATCGAACAGGACTTGCTCTTTGCCGGTGAACCCGCGAATGAAGTAGTCGCTGCGCTTGAGCAGAGACAAGACCAGCATGCGCACTTCGTCTTGGCTTCGCTGATCGTCGACCGAGAATGTGCTGATCGAATCGATCTCGTCGCCAAAGAAGTCGACCCGGTAAGGGTGCTTCGCTTCGCGGGGGTAGATGTCGAAGATGCCGCCGCGTATTGAAAAGTCGCCGGGTCGGGCCACTTGCGGGAACCGTCGATAGCCAGCTTCGATGAGCGACCGGGCGAGATCTCCGGGCGGGAACGTATCGTCGACGCGCAGCACGATCCGCCGGTCGTTTCGTTCTTTCGTCCGTCCGATGGGCTGAAGGAGCGCGTGAATGGGTGCGACGACCGCAAGGCGCCGATCGCCGGCGGCCGCGTCGACCACGCTGTACCGTTGCGTGAAGATCTCCGAGTCGGGCTCCGAGTCTTCTTCGAAGAGCGACTCCCACGGCGGGAACTCCAACACCTCTTCGCCGAGGAACAGCGAGAAGTCCCGACGAATGCGATCGGCTTCGTCGAGGGACGGCGCGACCACAAGCAGGCTCATACCGTAATGGCTAGCCAAATAGGCGAGCAGGAATCCGCGCGCCGATTCCGCAGCTCGCCCTACGGGAACCACGCCGCCGCGCTCGAGCCGCTCGGCGACGGAGCGCAGCACAGGTGAGTTCTCGTAGATTCGATGGTGGAGGAGTTCGCTAGTTGCGGTCATGGAGCGCTACGCCAGTTTGCCGTTGGAGGTGCCGTCGGCGGGAGTTCCGTCGGCATCGATCACTTCGAGAGCGATCAAGGACTGTAGTGCAGCTGCTTGTTCTGCTTCCTTCTTGTTCTTGCCGCCCCCGGTACCCAGCTTGTTCTTCGCAACGTAGGCTTGCACGGTGAAGGTTTTGGAGTGGTCGGGGCCGCTCTCGCCGATCACCTTGTAGGTGGGCGTCTTGCCGTTCTTCTTCTGCAGATGTTGTTGCAGCAGCGATTTGTAGTTGAGCGAGTGCCGGTTCTCGTTCACCGCGAGGACTTGGTGATACAGGTTCCGCAGAATGAAGTCGCGCGCAGGAGCGAGACCGCCATCCATATAGATCGCACAGACAACCGCTTCGAACACGTTGGCCAGGAGCGACGCCGGTAGCTGCTTGCGCGAAGTCACACCCTTCCCAACCTGAAACGCATTGTCGAGGTCGAGCCGTTCGCTCTCTGTCGCGAGGATCGTCGTCGATACCACGACACTCTTGATCTGCGTCAGTTCGCCCTCGGCCAAGTCCTCGTGATAGTTGAAGAGAAACTCGGTCATGACCAGACCGAGCACGGAGTCTCCGAGAAACTCCATACGCTCGTTGCACGGTTTGTCGATCGTTTTGATCGACGAGTGCGTCAGCGCTTGCAACAGGTAGCTGGGGTCGGTGAACGTGTAGCCAATACGACGTTCACACTCTTCGAGACGTCGCATGGTCTCGACCGGAATGTGTTCGTACTCAAAACCTCGAGGTCCCGCCATGACCGACTTATCTCCGATTCTCTAGGGGTAACCCGTCGCGACATCGAAGCGCCCCGCTGGGCAACATCGATGGGCTCAACACTACCGCGGGTCGCTGGGACCGAACGGCATTGTCGACCGGGACAGGGTCGCGGGGAGTCGAGATGTCGGCGGAGGCGACGACAGAGAGTATGACCCGAAAATCGACAAGCGCGGCGTGGTCCGCGAAGCGGCCAACCGGGCGGTCGATGTAACGGTCGGCCGTAGAGGCAAATCCGGCGGGAAAGGGAAGCCCTACGAATTGGAGGGCTTCTCTTACGCGTCGTGATATCTCGACGGTCGATCGAACTCGAAGTCTGTTCTCAGCGAAAGCTCGGCCCGGCACCTGTTTCCAACCGCGGGTTTGCAACGTACCCCGAAACTATACCGTTAGTTACACGCCGGTGAAAAGGCGCTTCGTGCCAATTCTGCGGCGATCGTGCTCGCGAAGCGCAGTAGAATGCTCCTCGAACTCCCCCCTGGCCCACGTTCTGAAGGGACCCCGAGTTGTCCGAATCGGCTCTCACCGCGAGGATCTACCCCGTCGGCAATAGCGTTCTCTCCATCGTCGACCTCCTCGGTAGATTTGCTGAACCCCAGTTCCAGCACGAGGGAATCGCACGCCTCTCCGACTTGCACTTGAAGACGGGCGAGCGTGCGCGCTACCGATTCGACAGCGAGCTGGTCGAACTTCCGGAGGCGTCGAAGCTCACGGCAGAGATTATCAAAGGGCTGCTCTATCCCCTGTTGTCAGAAACTCAGATCGAGCGGCTCGAACGTCGAACCGATGGAGATGTGGACGCCAGTTTCGACTGGCCAGAGAGCAAACTGAGCTTTCGCATCAATGCGTTTCACGATCGTGACGGCTTGGCGTGCGTCATTCGCGTCCTGCCCCGTGAGATCCCGCCGGTGCACCGCGTCGGGTTCCCGGACGACAACGTCTGGAAAGAGATCGTCGAACTGCAGCAGGGGTTGATCATTGTGACCGGCATCACCGGAAGCGGTAAGTCGACGACCATCGCCAGCTTGATTCAACACATCAATCGCCACCGACGCGCACGAGTGATCACTCTCGAAGATCCCGTCGAGTACGTATTCCAGAGCGATCGCAGCCTCATCTCGCAGCGCGAACTCGGGCAAGACATCGTCTCGTTCAGCGATGGACTGCGCAGCGCACTGCGCGAAGATCCGGACATCATCTTCGTCGGCGAAATGCGCGACCGCGAAACGACGAGCCTGGCATTGACCGCGGCCGAGACGGGGCACCTGGTCTTTTCGACCCTGCACACCAAGGACACCAAGGGCGTGCTCTCGCGGATCATCGACATGTTCCCACCGGAACGAAACAAAGAGCTGTCGACGCAGCTCTCCTTCAGCCTAACGATGGCGATCGGCCAGAAGCTCGTGGCACGAGCCGACGGCAGCGGACGGCGCGCCGCGATGGAGGTGTTGAAGGTCACGCCGGCGATCGGCCACATGATCCGATCCGGAAACTGGCACCAGATCTATTCGAGCATGGAGACGGGCACCAAGGACGGCATGACCACGATGGAGCGTCACCTTGTCTCACTCGTGCGCGAGGGTGAAATCACGCAGCAGGAGGCTATCCGTCGCGCGAACGATCCGACGATCGGAAATTATCTCGGTACTGACATCTGATGGGGCCGACTCCGCGGCCGGTCCGATGTACGATTCGCGCTCACCCATCCCATCACCAAGGTAGACGATGAGCGAAGACCCTTTGATCCGGAAGCTGGCCCTGTACAGCGTGCCAGTCTTGTTGTGCCTCACCGCAGGCACCCAGCGTTTCATGGCCGCGTCGCACGACCTGAATCCGTGGAAGGGCGGCGGTTACGGCATGTTCTCGGACATTCACCGCACGCACTATCGGGTGATCGCGCTGAAGCCCGTCGACGAGAACAACATCGGCTACGTGATCACGGTGCCGAAGTTGTTCGAACGCGACATGGACGCCACGCGCGCGCTCCCGACAACCAGTAGGCTCGAGGCGCTGGGCGAGCGTCTCTTGCAACAAGAGTGGTTTCTCGCGGGACCGCCCGGCAATCAGTTTCCGATCATTCGACAGCAACTGTTCCGTCACCCCGGCGCCAAGCCGGTGAAGCTCAAGGGAATGACGGTGCAGCTTGCGGAGCCGGCGTTCGACGCAAAGAGCAACCAGATGACGTGCACCGTGGTGAAGTCCGTTCAAGTCAGCGGGGGTCAGTAACGTGGCTGGCCTAAAAGACGCGTGGACTGATTTTCGCGCGACGATCGAAACCATGGACCCGGTCGATCTCACGCTTCGACTCACGCTCCTGATCTTGATCGTCAGCCCGGGGCCCGGTGAACACTGGATCGTCGCGATCACGACGGGGCTGCTGGCCATGGCCGGTGTGCTCCAGCCCGCCCTTCTCCGTAGCCGCCGCTACTGGTTCCTGATCGCGGCGGTAATGTTGTCGGTGAACGCGGTCTACAACTGGGAGTTCTCGGACAATCACAAGTTCTTGATCTCGTTCTGGTGCCTCGCGGTCGCTTGCTCTTTGTCGTCGGCCAATCCGCGCGAGGCGCTCGCCGTGAACGGCCGCCTGCTCGTTGGCTTGTGCTTTCTCTTCGCGACGCTCTGGAAGCTAACCAGCTCGACGTACCTGGACTCTTCCATGTTTCACCTCCTTTTGTTGACGGACTCCCGCTTCTTCGTGTTGGGCGAGACCTTCGCGGGCATGACGCCAGACATGCTGCAGTACAACCAGCTCGAGCTCAGCGGTTTACAGTCCACTCTGGTCGGAACCAATCTCATCACCAAAGGCGTGTGGACCACTGGCGTGCTGCAAGCAGGTAGCGGAGTGCCGGGGTTTGCTCTGTTCCTCACCTGGTGGACGCTACTCATCGAGGGGCTGCTGGCCGTGGTGTTCCTCATGCCGGCCCGGCTGCTACCGAGATGGCGCCATGTCATTTTGTTGATCTTCGCCGTAACGACGTATCCTCCGTCGAACGTCATACAGTTCGGCTGGGTATTACTGGTCATGGGTCTGGCCGCGTGCCAGCCCGAAGATCGTCGCCTGCGGCTCGGATACACCGCGGCCTTCCTGTTCATTTTCATCTTCTCGACCGGTGGCATACGTGACGCGTATTTCCACTGGTTGCAGCAGTGACGAGACCGAATCATGACTGACCGCTTGGACTTGCTGGCAGTGGGCGCCCACCCCGACGACGTCGAGATGACTAGCGGTGGCTGGCTAGCCCGCGCCGCTCGTCAGGGGTACCAAACGGGGATTCTGCATCTGACCCGAGGTGAGATGGGCACCCACGGCACGCCGGAGCAACGCGAAGGCGAAGCGCGTGCCGCGGCGGAGATCTTGGGTTGCGCGTCGGTGACGTTCGCTGGCTTGCAGGATGGCCACGTCGTCGACGACGCGCCGTCTATTGCTACAGTCGCCGCTGCCATTCGACAGCTGCGGCCCGGGATCGTGATCGCGCCGTTCTTCACGTGTCACCACCCCGACCACGAGGCAGCGGCGCGCATAGTGGTGAAGGCGGTGCACCACGCTTCGCTTGCGGGATACAAGGATGGTCACGAGCGCCACACTGTCGATCGGTTGGTTCACGCGCGGTATAGCCAAGACTTTCTGCCGGCGTTCTATGTCGATGTCAGTGAGGATATCGAAACGAAACGGCAGTCGATCCTCGCGTACCACAGCCAGGTGACGGGCTCGGTAGACGCCACGGCTGTGACCCCTAAGACGCGTCTTTCCCGTCCAGGGTTCACCGATCAGATCTTGGCTAAGAACGCGGCTGAGGGTTTGAAGTCGGCGTGCGACTACGCCGAGGTGTATTTCATGCGGACCGGGTTTGTGTTGAGTGATCCGATAGCGACGTTGCGTGAGGGGCCGCGGCAGCACTTGATTCGCTAGGGGGTTCTCTCGGCTAGTGCACGGGGTGTTCCCTCGGCTCTGGGTCAAAACACGGATTGGGGGGGCGCCTCTTGAAGACCGAGCGCGTGTACCACGAGTCGTACGAGACCCTCGGACAACTACGTGCGAGCCTGTTCGATTACATCGAAATGTTCTACAACACGCAGCGGTTGCATTCGTCGATCGGCTACCGAAGCCGCACAACTTCGAGGGTGAGGATGCGGCTTGATGATCCCACGGAGTTTTCCACAAGTCGCTCTTCCGCTCACCCGTCCACAGCCTGCTGGCGCGAGATCGAATCGATGTTCCGGCGCCGGCCACGCCTGAGTCGAGCTAAGGACAGCCGCCGAACGTCGCGCAGCCCAGCGCGTCCTCGGTAGGGTCTGCGCCACACGCATCGAACGGTACCGGTGGTGCGACGCCACCTGAGAACGAGAACGAGAGCACGCTGACGGCGTCGTCGATGCCGATCGCTCCGTCGTCGTTGGTGTCCGCGGAGTCGTCGCACGTAGGCGCAGTTCCTCCCGCGAACAGGAACGTGAGCAGTCCGACGGCATCCGAAAGATCGATCAGGCCGTCGGTGTTGAAGTCTCCTCGACGGAACGCACCGGTCGGAATCACGTCGCCGTCCACGGTGATACTGCCGGGCTCGAAAACTGGGATGCGGGTCTCTCCCGCTACCGTGATCACCGAGGCCAGCGGAGGAGCCCCCAGATCGTGGCTGAAGGTCAGAGGCGTATCACTCGCCGGGGAAGCCCCGGCCGAGACCTGATACTCGAACCGCGCGAGAACCACGCCGTCGCCCGCCGGGAGCTGCTCGAACGGTGAAGAGAGACTGAACAACGCGGCGCACGTCCCCCCAGAGCCTCCGACCGGGCTGACGTTGACGAAGGAATAGTCGGGTCCGTCGCCATCGTTGAGCGCGTGCACGACGTCGCCGAAGACGATGGATTGCAGAGTCGCAATGTTGTCGTCGTGAGCTACTCCGATCGCGAAGCCGTCGATGTCGATCAAACTATCCAGCTCGACCAACGCCTCGACACAGTCCGACGGAGCGCCGACGAAGTCGTCGATTCCGAGAACCAAGTTCGGGACGGTTCCGACGTCGATCGTTCCATGCACCAGAGTCGGCAGGATCGACGTGGTGCCGAACGAGATCGACACGGCTGGACTGCCGAGCACGTCGTCGCAGAGCGTGATTTCGGCCAGTCCCTCTTGCACTAATGTGTACGTCGCTATGTTGAGTTCGTGGGCCGGCCCCGGCTCGAGCGCTGTCGCGCCCAGAAAATCCGTCACCACGGCCGACGAGAATCCGGTTGGGTAGAAGCTGGTCTGACTGAAGCTGGGGTCGAGGGCGAGCACCGACCCCCCGATGGTCGCGTCTTCCAACGTTACCGCGGCGGGATCGTGGCACACGGCGACCGACCAGCCGGTGAACGCCTGACTTGCGGATGAGTCCAGCAGTATTGTGACATCTTCCTGGCTCCCAACGATGCCGCCCGCCGAAGACGCGCTGAGCATCAAGTTGGGATCTTGAGCTTGGCTGTCGAGCGAGAACGTGGCGAGACAAACGACGACGGCGAGAACGAGGCGGATCGGCATGGCTTTCGACTCTCTCATGGCAGGGTGATATCACACACGAAGGGGTCGTCGTCGGTCGGATCGACGCCCGCCTGGGGGAAGGGCGGAGGAATGGTCGCTTCGTCGGCCAGCGCAAGGGCGAGACGGTTTACGTCGGCTACGTCTACCGACCCGTTGTCATTGATGTCCAGCACGTCCAAGCATTCCGGATCACCGACGCCTTCGATGACGTAGTCGATCAACGCGTCGAGGTCGACGTCGCTGACCGTGCCATCGCCGTCGAGGTCGCCGCGAATGAACATCAACTCGATCGGGTCGACCGAGCACGGCAGACCCGGGCAGTTGTCGCTGCCCGGGCTCGGTGAAAGAAGTTCGCCGGTGAAGGAGCCGCCGTCAGGGGCCCGACCGAACGAGACGTCGGCGGCGAGAAGATCGATATCGAGATCGAGCAGATCCGACCCGCCGTTGAAAACGAACGTGACGGGACCGGATGCTGGCGGCACGAAGCTCGCCTGGTTCCCGTTGTCGCCGGCCAGGTCACCGTTCATGAAGATGATGAAGTATCCACCGGCCTCGATGATCGCCCCGGTGTCGCACGGGATCTCCCACTTTGTCGTGTCGCCCAAATCGTCCGACAGCGTTACACCGCCGAGATCAATGTCCTCGGACGAGCTGTTGTAGAGTTCGAGCCAGGGAAAGAACTCGCCGTTCGGATCGGGCAGCGTCGATTCGTTGAAGATCATCACTTCGTTGATGAACAGTTCGCCCAACAGCTCGGAGACCTCGAATCCTGGGCAATCGTCGAACGGCAATGCAGCCGCAAGCGCACCCACCCTCGGACCGTCCCGAAGGTTCGAATCCTTGCAGCTAGTCGTCGCCGCGGCGGCGACTACTGTCAGCGCGACGAGGATTGTCGAGAGCTTCGACATGAAACAAGTCCTTTCGGTCCGCGGTGCGGATCGGGTGCGTTACTTCGGTGTTTCTCTCGCTGCCTTACGAATGTCGCGTTCAGCTTCGAGCTGTTTCAGCACGGATCGGTAGCGGGGTTCGTCTGGACTGCGTCCTCTTGCCTTTTGGTACTGCGCAATAGCCAACTCCAAGTCGCCCTTTTCGTAGGCGACCTCTCCCAGTCCCGCGAAGCCGTCGGCGGCAGTGTCGTCGAGCGCGCTCGCCTTGGTGTACGCCTCGAACGCATGGTCGAGTTCCTTGCGGTCGAGTCGTCGATCTCCGACGGTCAGATGGATGGTGCCTTCGTCGGGACGTCGAGCTCTCGCACGATCGAGCGAAGCGAGTGCCTGCGGTTCGTCGCCCGTGTCGAGGAGCAAGTACCCGAGTTGCGTTTGTGCTTCGAAGAAGATGTCCGATTCTTGAGGTACCGCCTCGAGCCAACGGCGAGCTTCGGCGACCCGCTTGGCTTCTTTGAACAGGTACCCGATATCGAAGCATTCGTTCGCGTCGACACCTTCGGTCGAGCCGCCTCGCGCCTCGGAGAACCAGTGCGCGGCACGACCTGGGAACCGCATCGCCCGATAGATGTCCCCGAGCACGGCGTAGGTGTCGGAGTCTGCTTTGCCGATGTGAACGATCAACTCGAACTGATCGGCCGCTTTGCGATACTCCTCGGTGCTGACGTAGCATTGACCGAGCTGTGCCAGGTATTCGTGGTCGAGGGGGTCGTCGCCCAGTATCGCGCGGAAGAGCGCAATGGCCTCGTCGAAGCGTCCGCACTCGAGCGCGATCACCGCCGCGTACCGTCGGATTTCCTTGTTCGACGGGTCCTCGAGAAAGGCGTCGGTCAGCGCAACTCGAGCGACCTCGAAGTGATTCAGGTACGAGCTGTGTCCGAGCGCGCGCGTCTTGTTGGCCACTTCGTAGTGAGATTGGGCGACGAGGAAGAGAACGCTTCCGCTTCGGTATCCGTCGCGCAACTCCTTTTCGAAGATGGCGATGGACCGTTCGAACTGCTGATCTTGGAAGTACGCCAAGCCTAAGTTCTGACGGGCAAAGCGGTGTGTCGGGTCGAGCTCGTGCGCCTTTGCGCACTGTTCGATGGCGTCGGAGACGTCTCCGTTGTTGACGTGAACCGCACCGAGTACAGCGCGCAACGAAGCCTCCTGGGCCGGTTCAAGTGCCGGCATGAGGAGATCTTCCTCGTCGTCGAGTTGCTTCGCATCGATGACGAGGGTCCCGGCTTCCGCCAAGATCGAATGAGCGCTCGACATCGCGGCGGCGTAGTCCTTCACGGCGAAGAGCCGCAGCGACTCTTGGATAGACGCAAAGCGGTCACGCTTTGCGCGAAGGGCGACACCTTCGCGATCGAGCGCGCGCTTCTCGCGGTCGAGCTGGGCGAGATCATTCTCGGATTGATCGAGCGTTTTCTGCGCGGACTGCTTTTCCTTCTTGGCCTTGGCGATGTCGTCTTCCATGTGGGTCGGGACCGACTTGCACGCGGGAACGATCGAGAGGAGCGACACCATCATGGCGACGATTGCTACGTGGGGCCGAGGGAAGCGAGTCATCGGATGGCGTCCTTTAGCTTGAAGTTGTAGACGAATGACGTCCATTCGGAGATGGGTCGACCTTCGCTGTCCTTTGCGGGGGCGAAGATCCATTCGTCGAGCACACTGGTGATGGCGTCCTCGAAGTAACCCGGCGGATTGGCGTGTTCGATCTCGAAGTCTTCGACTCTTCCGTCTTGCCCCACCAAGATCTGCAGTCGGACTGAGCCCGGGACGTTGTTCTGTTTCGCCTTCTTTGGGTAGTTGGGCTTCTTGGCGTACTTGATCTTGGCCGCGGTCGCCTTGCCGCCCGTACGCGTTCGCTCGGTGCGCTTCGTGGCGTATCGATCTCGCTTCGCCTGCAGGTCCTGCTTCTCGTAGAGTTCCCACTCTTTGACGTCGGCGTCGACGACGTCGCCGCCGAAGTCTTGGGCGAAGGTCAAACCGGTACCGAGGCCGGGGCCCGCGCCGAGACTGATCGCGCCGATACTCCCGCTACCCGCGAAGGTCCGTAGCGAAACGTTGATCGCGGGCCGTCGTATCTGTTTGCTCACGGTGCGGCGGGGCGACTGTCGACTGGTCTTCTTGCGCTGTGGTCTCGGCTTCCTTGCCACTTCCTTCTCTGTCGACTTCTTCTGTGGCCGCGAAGGCTCTTTCATAGATTTGGGTTTGAGCTTGAGACTGAATGTCGGCGGCAACGTGATCTTGTCCCGTTCCGAGTTGACCGGTTGGATCCACGCCAGGAACAGCATGATGGCCGCCATGAATCCGACTCCACCCACGAAAGCCAACACGGCAGAGTGGCGTTCGAAGGCTGGAGGTTTGTTGGGGGCCGCGTGTTTCTGTGTGGTCATGGGTCTTCGCCTAACCCTCACCCGAGCGTGTTGAAAAACTGACGTCTTCGATGCCGGCGAGTTTGCACTCGTCGATGACGCGCGTGAACAAGATGGCCCGGACCTGCTCATCCGCGACCACGATGCACGGCGCCTTCGGTGTCTTCAGACGCATCTGCGCAACGGTCGGCCGAACGCTCGACAGATCGATGCGCTTGCCGTTCATGTGCACCGTTCCAGCCGCGGAAATGCCAATCAGGATCAGGTCTCCTGACTGCGCTTCACCGCTTGCGGCCTCGGGCCGCTTCACTTCGATTCCCGTTTCTTTGATGAAGTTGGTGTTTACGAGGAAGAAGATCAGCAGGAGGAACGTCATGTCGATCAGCGGGGCCATGTCGACCGCAGCTTCTTCGAGCGCCGTCCGTCTTCTCGTCTTCAGCATTTCAACTGCTCGCAATCTGGGGGGTGGGGTTGGAACGCAGTCCTACGGATCTCAGTCGCATCGACGCGAGTCGGATCTCTTCCTGCAGGACGAGACCGCGGCGCGAGAGGAATCCCATGCTGAGGACCCCGGGCAGTGAAACGACGAGTCCGACGTTGGTCGCGATCAGCGCGATCGAGATTCCGCTCGACAACGCTTTCGGGTCCGACGTCGAGGCAATCATCATGGCCGCGAACGTCGCGATCATTCCGGTAACGGTTCCCATGAGTCCCATGAGCGGAGCCGCCTTCGCAAAAGTCGAGAGCAGGCGCATTCCCTTCTCGATCGCCAACTCTTCTTCCAACGCGGCTTGTTCGAGTTCGAGTTCGAGGTAGGTCGCGCTCGCGGGAGTCGTATCGGTGGCCAAGAACCGTTCTAGGAACCGTGCGTACGGTGTTCGGTAACCGGTGCACGCGACCGCCAGGCCGGTACGGTGGTCCAGGCTCGGTGTCTCGAGGAACCGATCGAACGCGTGCTGGAGCCTCTCTCGATTCCGCGACAACGTGCGTCGAAGCGGCGGCCACAAGAGCACCAAGAACAGCCGGGGGTCGTAGAGGTAGAGCAGGCGATTGGTGACCAACACACCGATGCCGAGGCAAGTCAGCAACAGCGGTAGCATGATTGGAAGCGTGCCCTCGACCAGTAGCGAAAGTAGTCGTTCTAGAATGGGAGGCATTAGCTCCCCACTTCCACGCCACCCTCTTCGGCGCGAGGTCGCGCCTTGAGACGGTCGGCGATGGCGTCTGGCACCGTGTCCATTCGAAGCTGGGTCAGATTGGCGTCTTCGGCGTTCAAGGCTCGTTCGGGCTCAGCCTCGTCATCGGACTCGTGCAGTTCGGAGTCTTCCTCGGTGACCTGCACCGCTCGGGCGCGTTCGCCTTCGTGATGCTTGAGGATGGCGAGTACTGATGACATTGCGCCAGTTTCGAGTCTGCCCAACGCGCTGTCTGCCACCGCGCCCAGCACTCCGCGACACAAGAGACACGGAATAGCGAGGTACAACCCCCCTTGAGTGGTGATCAGTGCTTCGGAGATACCCCCCGCCATGAACCGCGGGTCGCTGGTACCGAAGATCGTTACCATTTTGAAGGTCGTGATCATCCCAGTGACGGTTCCGAGCAACCCCATCAACGGCGCGACGGCCGCACAAAGCGCGATGAAGGCAAGGCGTTTTTGGAACGACGGGATCTCGTGGAGTAGCGCCTCTTGGACCGCGTCTTCCATGACGGAACGATCCTGATTGCGGTGAACGAGCGCGGCGTGGAAGACCCGTCCGACGGCGCCGCCGGAGTGTGCCGCGCGCGACTCCGCTTCCTCGATCTTTCCAGCTTCAACCAGGTCGAGCAGCTTGCGAATGCGAGACTGAATCCCGCGCGTGCGAAGCGTCAACATGACCGCGCGTTCAATGATGATCAAGAAGGCGAGGACCGCGACGATGAGGAGCGGCCACATGAACTTGCCGCCCTTTTCGAACCACGTCGTGACGTTGTCCGCTGCTTGCAGGCTTGCCAACCCGGCCCCACCGGTGACGTCGAACGGAATCGTCGAAGCGTTCCCGGGGTCGCCGACCATTGCCGCGATCGAAGTCATTTGCGCGGGCGTGAGCCCGGCGGCCCGGCCGACCATCTGTCCCCGGGTCTCTTCGTCGGCGTGGACGAAGCCTGCCTCACCCGTGCCAGCGTGGTGGTAGAACCCGCCGATCAATCCGAGTCGCAGGATCTGCGCCGGCTCGATTCGACCGTTCTCGAAAGTTAGCTGGATCGGCCCCTCGAACGTTCTCGCTGTCGCGGCAACTCGAACGATACGGGCGTATGCATCGAGCAATGTCTCGATCTTCGCTTCGAGGTCTGACGGAACTTCGGTGGGGGCCGTACCTATCGGTTCGATCGTCTCGAGCAGCTTCGGAAACTCTTGGTGTACCACGGACTCACGAAACCGAGAGGCGAGATCCACCGATTGCGTTCGGAGCTCACTCCACAGTGCATCGATCTGGTTGGCCTGGCTGCGGGTTTCGCGTTCCGCGTCCTGAGCCTTGCCGGTCACGTCGAAGTCGTCGTCGATCAATTTCTCGAGCGTTTGTCGGAGCTCCGCTTCTTCTTCGGCCAGGGCGACCGCGGAGGTGTTCGCCAGCAAGATCTTATCGTCGAGTTCTTTTGCCTCGGCTTCGATGCGGGCCCGAATCGTTTCGAGTTCCGCCTCGGCGCTCTCGACCGCCTTCTGATAGGCGCGTGTCGAAGCGTCGTTCGTCGTGGTCTGGGTTTGGGCGCCGATCGGCGTCGAAACGAGCAACGCGAAGATCATAGTTCGTACGAACATGACTACTCCCCTTCCGAGTAAACGGGAAGAAACGGAAGGAAGAGGTCGACTAGGGCCGGAGTACGACGACGCTTGAGAATCTCGATTGCGCGGACGTAGCCGTTCTTGGCTTCCGGGTTCTCGGCAACCGCCGCGAGACCTTGCTCGAGGCTTTGTCCCGGCCCGGCGTAGCCGATCAGGGATCCGTCTTCGTTCGAGAAGATCACGGCCAGCATGCCGACGTGAACCAACTCGACCTTGATCGTCTCACCGTCGTGGACTAGCTCGGTACCGCTTCGCTCGACCAACCTCCCCAAGGACTCCAGGTCTTTCTGAAGTCGACCGACGCTGCCGAGTCCCGCCACGGCCGCCGTCGCTTTGTCGGAAAGGCTGGCGAGGGCGTGATCGATGATTGCGGTGCGTTGTTCCTTGTGCCAAGGGATGCCGCTGTCGATCACCGCTTTCATCGTCTCGAGGTGAGAAACGAACAGAGCTTTGAACCTCTCGGTGTCGGACTCGAGCTTCGTACGCTTGTCGAGTTGCTCCTGAAGTTTGGTCTGCGAGGCGGTCAGCGCGGCTCGCTTCTTGGAGACTTCCTTCTGGAGCAATTCCACCGTGCGGGTGCGGGCTCGCGTTTCGCTCTCGAGCTCGCGAAGCCGACGACTTCGTGAATCCTGCGCCTTGCGAGCGACCTCTAGATCGGTACGAATCTGCTCTTGGATCCGCTGTAGCTCAGCCTTGGCCAGCGCTGCGGAGGACCGCGTTGCGGAGTCATCCGCGCGCACATTGCGTGAGCTGCTCAACGAGGGCGTTGCGATGGAGATTGCCAGGGCTAGGCCGACAAGCCGTAGGTGCCATCTTCTAGACATTGTGTTCCCTTCGTTAGCTGGGGTAGCTCAGCAGGTAGAACTTACCGTCGCGTTCAATGATCGCTCCGAAGAGCCGTTCTCTCGTCTTCTTACCGTCGACCAGAAACTCCACATTGATCGTTCGCCACAACTTGAACGTCTGGTAGTCCTCGACTCGGTCGTGACCGAATCCGATGAGCTCGAGCTTCTTCCCGCCGAACTCGCCGACGATGTCCATCACGCCGGACTTTGATTTGGCCTCGAGCAAGAAGTAGTGGAACTTCGGCTGCTGCTTCTTCAGCTGCGGTCGATCGTCGACGAATCGAGGCCAGAGAATCTTCTCGTACTCGGCGAAGTCCACTCGCAATGCGTGGAGGGTCTTGGTGTCCTTCTTTTCGAGAGCCGTCATCACGGTACTGACAAGTTCTGCGGCTGACTTGCAGCGGATGGGCTTGATCCGTTCGGCTGCCGGCGGCGCTTTCGGTTTTGACTTGGGCCTGGAGGTCGGCTCACCCTTCTCGGGAGATACGGGGCGAGTGGTCGGCTTCCTGGTGTCACTCTTGCCTAGGACCTCGCCGCTTTTGTCGGCCGGCCCCGTGACCGCGCGCCCCTCGTTGTCGATCGCGTCGTTGGCGCCGAGACACACGGCAGTCGTCCCGAGCAAGAGCACCAGCGTGAGTGTCATCTTCATGTTGTTCCTGTCCCGAGCGTGGCTCGAGCATGCGTCGGTTGTCGGTCAGAACGAGAGTGAGTACGAGACGCCGAATCCAATGCCTCGCTTGTATCTGCGAGTGACGATTCCACCTGTTTCGAAGCGGTAGGCGTCGTCGGTCAAGTTCTTGGCGCTAATTCGAAAAGTGCCGTCTCCGAACTTCTTGGAGATCGAAGCTTCGAGATCGAGACGTGACTGCTCGACCTCGTCTGGGACACCGGACTTCCCGACTCGGCTGATGCGTTCGCCGAATGAGTTGAGTTGCACGGCCGCCGACCACCCGTTACGCGCGTCGTCGTAGAACAGACCGACGTTGGCGGTGTATTCCGGTTGTCCCTGAAGGGGTCGGTCGTTGTTCGTTTGTTGGTTGAGTGGATCGAAGGCAATGCTCACCTCGGATTCGATCCTGGCGAAGTTCCCTTTGACGGTGAATCGGTCGAAGAACGATCCCAAGAAGTCGAGCTTCTTGCGGAATTCGATTTCGAAACCGTACACCTCGGCTTCATCAGCGTTCTCCCAACTGTCGACGGAGATTTCGCTGACCGCGAATGTCACTCTTTCGATCGGATCTTTGATCTCTTTGTAGAAGAGTCCAAGCGTAAGCAACTCGCCGACGACGCCGGGAAACCACTCCCACCGTAGGTCCGCGTTACGAAGTCGGGCGCGGCTCAAGTTCGCGTTTCCTTGTGCCCGAAAACCTTCGCTGTTCTGGAAGCGAACCGGGGCTAGCTCGCGCAGCGTCGGACGGTTCACGGTTTCGCTGCCCGACAACCGGAATTGCATCTTCTTGGTGAGTTCGTACGTGAGGTTCAATGACGGCAAGTAATCTGTATCGTCGAGATTGGCTTCGACGGTCAAAGGGTTGGCGACGAGGCGCTGCGTCGTGAATACATTCTGTTCATGCTTCTCGGCCCGAACTCCTGCGTTCAAGCGGAGCGGGCGGAAGAGTCGAAAGTTGAACATGAGGTAGCCGGCGTAATAGCCGAGGTCCGCGTCGTAGGAGTCGGTGTTCTCGGTGCTCTCGGTGATCGCGAATCCGGACGGATTGATGTAATCCGGAACGAACAGTTGCTCGGCCGGCAGCGAGGAGTCAATCGGGTTGCCATCGTCGTCGAGGCCGGCGCCCGATCGGTAGGTGAACGTGCGACTCTCGAACTCGCGGTCGCGTTCGATGAAGGCGCCTCCGAGCTGGATGCGCTGATCCGGGATAATGTCGGTCTTCGAAAGGTAGATCGGATCGTCGACGAACGGGTGAAACGGAATCGAAATGTCGAGAGCCGCGTCGTAGGAGTCCTCTTCCAGAAACAACCAGGCGCGACTCTTGCCATCTTGACCGTCGAGGAGAAAGAAGCCGTCGGTGCCGAAATCTTGGAAGTACTTCACGTTTCGGTGATCGGGTTCCTCGCGCTCCACGCGCGAGACGCTGGTCCGCCATTCCGCGACGACGTCGCCCTGGAAGAGGTGCTGGCCGTACAGTTGCGAGTTGTAGAGCCGACGTTCGATGAACTGAATGTCGCGCTCTTCGAGACTGCGATCGTTCCCGAAATCGACCGTCTCGATGGTCCGCACCCGATCTTCCGAGGAGCGTGTCACGAAGTTGCGGATGCCGACGCGGTTGCCGGGGTTCAGCTCGTAGCTGATGTTGAGCAGCGCGTTCAGCTCCGCCTCGAACGTCCACGTGTCGAGGACCTGCGACTGGTCCGTAATCAACCCGGTTACTGGCGCGGCGAGAAACCGTCGTTCTTGGTTTGCGATCGTCTGGTAACTGTTCGACCAGTTCACGCCACCGACCACGCCGATGCTCGATTGTCCGCCGAGTTCCCAACGATCTCCGAACGTCAGTGAAATCTTGTGGTCGAGCGGGGCGTTGATTTGCTGCAGACCCCACGTGTTCGCGAACGACTCCCCAATGTCTTCCCGTTCACCGTTGGTTAGCCCGTTCGGTACTTGGGTCGAGGGGATCTGGCTCGGCAACTCGCGAGTGCCGTCTTCGAAGGTGAAAGTGTCGTATCGACCCCGTTGCGAGGTCGTGAACCGTTCGTAGGTCGTTCCTCCGGTACCTGAGAATGCGACCCCGAGCTTGAAGAACGACGCCAGCGGGACATCGACCGTGCGAATGCGGATCGCGCCCCCGGCAAACTCCCCGGGCAAGCTCGCCATGTGGGTCTTGGTCAGGGTCAGGCTGCTGATGAGGTTCGTCGGGAACAGGTCCAGCGGGATCTCCTTGCGTTCCGGTTCGGGCGATGGCGGAGTGTTTCCGTTGAAGATCGTTAACCCGTAGCGATCGCCGAGCCCGCGAACGAACGGGAATCGTCCGACGATCGACACTCCTGCGAGCGTTGCGACCAAGTCCTTGGCGTTACCCTTGCCGAGCTTCTTGATCTCTTCGGTATCAACGCGCGTCCCGGCGGTGGCGGCTGACTGCATCTCGAATGCGTTGACGCTCGCCCCGGAGCTCAACGTGTCTTCAATGTCGATGACGTTCGCCGAGCCACGTTCGGTCAGCGCAGCGTTGATCTCGATCGATTGGCTGGGTTCCACGTCACGATCGGCAAAGAACCGCTCGTGCTCGATCGTCGCGAAGCGAACTCTCAGGCGCCCCATCGGTACCTTCGAGATTCGGTACGTTCCGTCCGGATCGGTTTGCACGCGGAGATCATCTCGTCCCTCGATGTCTTGACCATTGACTTGAACGATCTGGACGGTCACTTGATCGAGCGGCGTTCCGGAGCTCTTGTCCGTCACGCGTCCGAAGATCTCACCAGCATCTTGTCCGTACGTGCGGGTAGAAGAGGCGACCAGCAGCGTCAACGCGAGCGGAGTGATGGTGAGGAGCCGGCGGAGGCTAGGGTGGCGCATGTGACGCGCACTCCGATCAAGGAACGAGAAAATCCAGCGGGCTTCGAGAGCCGAAGATCGTGTTGCGTTCGGCAGGACGCGTTGCGCGACTTGATTCGGGAGATTCTAAGAACGACAGTGAAGTACGGATTAAGCGGCGGTGAAAAGACGTGGATGGTTCGAGGAAGGCTCTTTGTCGTCTTCACGCAATAGGGGGTTCGGTCACGCAAGGTCGCTGCGTGTTGCGGGAATTTGAGCTACTAGTCCGTTTGGTTCCTGCTTCGATCGACGACTGGGACCTCGAGCCCTGCGGGCGGAGTGTGTCCACCGGGCCATCTCTCGCAAAGCGGCAAGAAAGCCACGGCTGTTGCCAACTTGTTGATGGCCCTACTTCTCGCCTGGCCTTTGGTTTCAAAAAGTGAAAAGGGAGAACGGCGCGGCCGAGGCCAGCCCCGTTCTCCTGTCGGAAAGGCAAAAACTAGTAGATAAGGTGCAGCGCCGGTTAGTCGACTTGGTACGAGATCCAGCTGCCCTGGGTCCAGTCCGACGCTCCTACGCCACCGCGGTAATCCGTGGTGTCGAACCAAGCGTCGCCGAAGTAAGTCGAGGCGTCGGTTCCCGAGCCGAGCAGCGCGCTGCCCGCGATCGGTGCGAAGTCCGGCGTCTCGCCGAGACCGAGGTCTGCGTGCGGGTTACCGAGTTGCGCCGTTAGTATCTCGACGTTGTTGGCCGCCACGCCCGGGTTACCGCAGAGGAGGAACCACAGATCTTCCGTGAAACCGTCTTCGTCGGAATCCACTTCCCAGATCGACGGGCTGGCGTCGTTGTACGCCGTCACGTAGTCGAGGCAGAGCTCGGTACCACAGTGACCCCCGGTCGTTGAAGCGTCGTCGATATCGACGATCGCGTCGGTCCAACCCGTTGCATACGCATTGATCACGGTACCGGCACAGCCACGACGCATTTGGAACGCGTGGTCCGAGTCACCGGTAGGATCACCGATCATGGTCACGTTCGAGATCCGAGGATCGGTTCGCGGGCAGAACTCGAACTCGAGATCTTCTTCACGGTTATCGACCTCGAAACCGTTGTCCGGCTTGCCGGACTCACCGAAGTTGTCGTAGTCGTGGCCGACCCAGAACTGGCCTCGACCCTGCCAACCGAACGAGTAGTCGAACTTGTCGTCACCGATTGCAGACGCGAGGCCGTACTTCAGGTCGGCGTTGCCACCAAACCATTCGAAGCCGTCGTCGAGGTTCTGCTTGACCTGGATGAACTCGAACGTGGTGGTGTTGTTGACGGCGAACATCGAGAGCGCGTTGATCTCGTTGTTCGGGGAAATGTCCGTGCCGCCGAACTCGATGCGGACGTAGCGCATGCTACCGCTCGAGAACGAGGTATCGACGGGGTCGCCACCGTAGACGAAGTCGCCACCGGTGGAACTCGACGCCGGCAAGCCTTCCGGAATACCTACGTTACCCGGCCAGTTGGTCTGTCCCGGGCCGAGCACGATCACACCACCCCAGTCGGCCGTGTTGCGGCTGCCGACGGGCATTTCCGACGTGAAGACGATCGGGGCGACCGCCGAGCCGTTGGCGATCAATTGACCACCGACGTTGACGACGAGAAACCCCTGGGTGTCGAAGTCGCCAAGGACCGTGGTGCCCGCTTCGATGGTGAGAACGCCACCCGCGGCAACTTCGACCTGTCCTTCGAGAACGTGGGTCTCGTTCTTCGACCACGTCTCAGCGCCGGTGATCGGCGTGTTGTGCACGACGATCGTGCCCTTGCAGCTAAGAGCGTCGGGGGTGGGGTCGAGCTCCCATGTCGGGTAAGGCGCAGCCGGGGGCGGCCCGGCCGTGAAGAGGAAGCTCAGCAGATAGACCGCGTCACCGATGTCCTTACCGCCGTCGTCGTTGGCATCCGCCGTGTCGAGGCAGATGGGATCGGCACCGCCAGTGAACAGGTTGGTGAGCAAGAACAGCGCATCCCCGATGTCGACCGAGCCGTCGTCGTTCGTATCACCTCGAAGAAAGTGCGACTGACCCGAAACAGGAGCAGCCACAGCGAGCAGAGCGACGAGAACAAGGAGCTTTCGCATCCGAGTAACCTCCTGGAATTGAAACGCATGTGTGCAGGTTGAGAAAACGGCCATCCGCCTTCTCGATCTGCGACGCATGGTCAACGTTTGGATCAAGGCAGATGAAAGGGTCGGTGAAGAATTGCGACCGGCTGTGTCGGGGGGACGAAGACCGCCTAGAGGTGCGGCGGAGTCGACGCAGTGCATTCAACGCCGAGCCGGCGATTGCAAACGCGGCGGTGATCGGATGGGCGAGCGAAGGCTCGGGCCGCGGCGTGGGTTGCTGCGATCCGAGTCATTCGAGCGGTCGGGGACGACGCGCACCAACCCCTTCGTCGTTAGGTGATCCCAGCTTCCCACGCCTAACGCGCACGGCACTCCCAACGCCTGGGCCGCTTTCACGACGTCGACTTGTGGGGATCCTTTGGTGACGAGTGGACTCACCAAGACGACGTCAGGTGCGACGGCCTCGCTGGCATTGCGAATCTACGGCGCGCTCGGGATGCGGCTCTCGAGGTAGAGAAGACCACGAACCGTACGTTCCACAGACTTCGGCGAGAGCGTTGGCAACCAGCAGAGCAACCGCTCAGCGCCGCTGGCGCGTCGCCTCGAACAGCACCACCGCCGTAGCCACCGCCGCGTTCAGCGAATCCGCCTCACCCGCCATAGGAATCACCACGCGGTGCGTCGCCGCTTCCAGCCATCGATCCGGCAAGCCATACTGCTCACTGCCCACCGCTAGCGCCACCGCGTCGAGCAAGTTGGCATCGGTATAGATCAACTCCGCAGCGGGAGTGGTCGCGACAATCTCAATACCATTGCCCGCCAGCCACGGCAGAAGCTCGTCGGTCGTCGTCTCAGCCACGGGGACGGTGAACAACGCGCCGACACTCGCACGCACCACGTTCGGGTTGAACACGTCCGTGCAACGATCACAGATAATGACCCCGTCCGCCCCGACAGCGTCCGCAGTCCGCAAGATCGTGCCGAGGTTGCCTGGCTTCTCGATGGTCACTGCGACGACGTATATGCCATTGGCCTTGGGCTCGAGCTGTTCCAACGACCACTGCGGAATCGGCGCAATGCCCAGCAGCCCGTCGGGTCGGTCTCGGTAGGACAGCTTGTTGAACACGGTCGCGACGACCGGGACGACTTCCGCCCCGCACTGCTCCTGGGCGTCGGCGACCAGCGCGTCTTCGTTTTCGCCGAGGTAGTGCTCGTGGCAGGTGAACAGCTCGCCGATGGGAAGCTTGGCGTTGACCGCACGACGCAACTCTCGATACCCCTCGATCAAGAACCGGCCCTGCTTCTCCCGCTCACGACGCGCCCGCAACTTTACCGCGCTCTTCACGCGGGGATTTTGGAGACTCGTCAACGGCTCGATCACGGCCGGCTCCAGCGCGCATAGGCACCGCTCGGGAGACGTCGCCCATCGGGGGCGGTAAGGGTCATTTCGCCGGACTCGACCTTGCTGTCACGCGGAGCGACGAGTTGATTCTCGAGCGCGATAGGCGTGAAGCCGGGGGAGTGGCTAGAGAACAGAAGGAACGAGGCGTCGTCCGCGAGCAGCGATCGACAGAGATCGAGCAGCTCGCCGATACCCTCCTCGATCTTCCACACCTCGGCGTCGGTACCACGCCCGTACGTCGGCGGGTCCAGCACAATGCCGTGGTAACGGCGACCGCGCTTCGCCTCACGCCGGACGAACTTGACGGCGTCTTCGGTGATCCAACGAATAGGCTTCTTGTCGAGACCGGAGCACTCCGCGTTCTCTCGAGCGACCTCGACACTCGTCTTCGACGCATCGAGATGAACAACGCGCGCCCCCGCCCGCGCCGCGGCGAACGTGCTGCCACCGGTGTAGGCGAACAGATTGAGAATCTCGGGCGGCTCTTCTGCCTGCGAATCGGCGGACTCTTGACGGGCGGCGAGCACCTCTTCGATCCACTCCCAACTCGACGCCTGCTCCGGGAAGATCCCAAGGTTGCCGTGATCGTTCGGCCGCAGGTTCCACGTAACGTTCGCGAACTGCATGCGCCAACTTACTGAAAGCGGCTGGTGCTCGACCCAGGTCCCGGTACCACCACGATCGCGTTCGAACGTGGCGTGCGCCTTGCGCCAACGGCCGGGATCTTTCTTATGCCACAACGCTTGCGACGACGGACGGACCAAAGTCACGTCGCCGAATCGTTCCAACTTGTGCTGATCACCGGAATCGATAAGCGCGTAGCCAGTCACGGTCGTCTCTCGTTCCCACGTTGCTCGCTCACGAAGTTCTCCCCGACAATGTTGCCAGGTGCGTCTCGGCGCACAGCATACCGTCGATCGCGGCGGAGAGAATCCCCCCGGCGAAGCCGGCCCCCTCGCCCATCGGATACAGGCCAGACGCAGACGGCGACTCGAGCGTCGCCTCGTCTCGAAGAATGCGCACCGGGCTCGAACTTCGTGACTCCGGACCGACGATCACAGCTTCCGGATCGCGGAAACTAGGAATGCGTTGGCAAAGCCCTTCGAGCCCTTCACGCAACGCGTCGAGCACGAGCGGCGGCAGAAACTCCTCGAACGGTGCAGTCGACAACGGCAACGGATACGACGTCGGCGGAAGGTCGCGCGACACGCGGCGGTCAAGGAAATCCGGCAGCCGCAACGCGGGTGCCCCGAACGGATGCGACGCGAGCCGCGCGGCGTCCGCTTCGATGCGCTCTTGCAGCGTGATCCCGGCCAGGACGTCAGAGGCGGCAGCACCGAACTCTTGCGGCTCCAGCGTCACCACGAAACCGCTGTTGGCGAAATCGCCAATGCGTTTGAACCGCGATGCCCCGTTGACACAGATGAACCCGGGCTTCTCGGTAGACGGCAGAATCTCACCGCCGGGACACATGCAGAAACTGAAAAGGTCGCCGGTCTTGCGCTTCTGAATCAAACGGTAGTCGGCCGGCGGCAGCTTCTCGTGACCGGTCGCCGCGCCGTACTGCATTTCGTTGACGAGATCTTGCGAGTGTTCGACGCGCGCGCCGATCTGAAACGGCTTGCGTTCCATCTGCACGCCGCGGCCGTGAAGCATGCGCAAGGTGTCTCGCGCCGAGTGGCCGAGCCCCAGGAACACGGTCGAACAGTCGATCACACCGCCCGGCTCGGTGACCACGCCGACCACGCGACCGTCCTCGATGAGTAGGTCGGTCATCAACGTACTGAATCGGAACTCGGTGCCTTGATCGATCAGCTGATCCCGAAGACGGCGAATGATCGACGGCAGCAGATTGCTTCCAACGTGCGGCTTCGCCTCGATCAGAATGTCCTTCGGCGCACCGCAGTCGGCGAGGGCTCGCAAGACTTCG
The DNA here is from genome assembly GCA_021776775.1 of Planctomycetota bacterium. Classification (GTDB taxonomy): domain Bacteria; phylum Planctomycetota; class UBA8108; order UBA1146; family JAJFFE01; genus JAJFFE01. The sequence continues at coordinate 42,630 of JAJFFE010000041.1, forward strand.
GGCGCGCGCGGATCATTGACCCGCGAGTAGAGCTTGCCGTCGGAGTAGGTGCCGGCTCCGCCCTCTCCGTAGAGAAGGTTCGACTCGGTGTCGAACGGCTGACGCCCCTTGAGAAACGCGTTCCACTGAATCGAACGCTCGCGCACCGCGAGTCCGCGCTCGATGACAATGGCCGGTCGGCCCGCCTGCGCCAGTCGATACGCCGCGAACAAACCGGCGGGCCCCGACCCGATCACGACCGGTCGCTTCCCGGACTCGGACGACACTCGCGCGGTGGTGGGAACCTCGAACGGCACGTACGGTTCGACCCGGGCGCCCGACTTGGCGAGCAACCGCTCTTCTTCCGCCGGGACCAACTCGACCGCCAAAGTGTAGGTGAAGCGAGGCAGTCGCCCTTTACGCGCGTCGATCGACTTGCGGACGACCTCGAACCCCAACACCGACTCGGGAAGCACACGCAACTTTCGCGCAACCAGCCGAGGGATGTCGGACTCGTCGTCTTCGAGCGATAGGCTGAGATCTCGATAGAGGACGGTCACGATGCGCTACCTCGTGCGACGGCGTCCGGACGCCTTTTTGGCAGACTTCTTCCGCCCCCCGGACGAACTCGACCACGTCTCGGACGCCCCATCGCTATTTCGCGCTGAACCGCGGACCCCAGACTTGCGGGACGACTTCTTCTTCCCGCGCTTCTTCTTGGTCGTTCGTATCGTCGACTTCTTGGTCGCCTTCTTCTTCGTGCTTCGCTTCTCGGCGCGCTCTTTTTGTAGGCGAACTCGACGAAGATCTTCCGCGGAGAGACGAGCCGCCCCACGGCGTCCGGCACCTTCGGTCGAGTCGGAATCGTGACGCTTCCGCGGTCGGTGCGGCTCGGAGACCTTCACCTGACCCGGCTCGCATTGATCCCCATCGATGTATTTTTCGAGCATGAGCGGGATCGCGGCGATGTCCCAGTCGATGTTGACCATGCGATCGTTGTAGTGGTTGCGCTGATTGAACGCGCGCCACCCGGCCTCGCTGGGCTCCCCGGCCGGCTGCCACGCTAGGCAACCGATGGGCTTCGACGACTGGTGGACCATGCAGTTCTCACCGTCGAGCAGCGGGCACGTGAAGTTCTGCCGGCGACGCCCCTTCTTCAGGTGGCGAATCTCTTCGGCAATCCTGTCTTTGACGTCGCGACGACGCCGACCGAGACCCGGATCTTCCCTGAACGCTCGCGCAATCGACAGCGCCTCGAGATCGGTGATCCGCATCTGGTTGTACTTGCGAGTACAGAACGTGTGCGGCTCGTCATCGATCGACGGATCGTTCTTGACCGCGCGAATGACTTCACGCCACTCCTTGAACAACGGTTGACGAGCACGATCTAGTTTATCGAGCAGGCGGTCGAGACCCTTGTCGGCAAGCTTGGGATAGGTCTTCTTGGAAACCTTCTTCGCCGCGGCCTTGGCTACGGCAGCGTCTCTTGCCCCGGTGTCTCTGGCTCCGACGTCTTTCGCTCCGCCTCTCGCTCCGGTCTTCGCTCCGGGACGACGGTCACGACCGGTGGTAGACGCAGGCCGGCCTCGTCGCGGCTGTGGCTGGTCGTCCTCGTCATCGTCCTGATCCGGTGCGCTATCCCACGGAAGTGGAACAACGGAGCGGTCGTCGTCCTCGACATCGGGCTCGAACATGACGGTGCGGGGCCGCGAAGTGTCGACACGACCGCGTTGACGACCGGCGCGCCGTTCTTGGACTTGCTCTTCTTCCGCGTCCGCGAACCGCTCGAGATCGGCGGTTACGCCGCGCGTCGGACGACGCGTCGACGGGCTGGCGTTCTTACCCCCGGCCGAGCGCTTCTTCTTCGACGCCGCTGCCTTGGCAGACGGCTTCTTGCCGGGGCCCGGCTTGCCTTTCCCGGATGCCGGCTTGCCTTTCCCGGCGGCCGACTTCTTCCCGGCGCCTGGCTTGCCTTTGTCGACAGACGCTTTCTTCCGATCGCTCGGTTTGCCCTTTTTGGGAGACGACTTCTTCTTCGAAGCCTTCTTCTTCTTTCCGGGCGAGCGCGTCTTGCCGCCGGCCGAACTACCACCCTTGGGTTTGCCACCGCTCCCGCCGCGGCCATCGGCCTTCGGCTTGGATCGTTTCTTCGGTGACTTCTTGCGCGCCATGTTTTGCCACTCCTGGGCCGGTTCGAGGAAGCGCCGCAGTCTACTGCTTTCCGTCCAGGCTGCTAGCCCGGATCATTCATGAAGCGAAGCCGTGCCAACCACCATTTCCCCGAATCACCGTACAGCTTGGCGTAGGAGGCTAGCTCGGCCTCGTTCTCCCCGAAGACCCGGGCCAGAGAAGCCAAAAGAATACGCGGGCCGGTCGCTACGCCGAGTCGACCGTCCGGCTCGCTTCGGCCCGTTGCCGGGCGACGTCGCGGCCAAGGCTGACCATGACCCAGGTAGCCGCGGTAAAGAGAACTGCGCCCATAGCGAAGACCCAACGCGGGTCCCCGGTGACGTGAGACAACCAGCCGCCGATCGGATGCCCCACCAACGCTCTGACTCCGACCATGGCGACGTGGATCTGCATGTAGGCGCTGGCGACGCCCGGGGTCGGGGCGAGAGTCACCGGACCGAGGTTCCAGGCGATGTTCACGCCACCCATGGCCAACCCAATCAGCGCCTCTGCCGCGAACAACATGCCGGGGCTGTCCACGAAGATCAGCAGGATTGCGTGCAGGATGAGTAATACGAAGCAGCGCCCCGCCATGCCGGCCGGCCCCACGCGGTCCATGAACCGCCCCATGAAGATCGTCCCGATCGCCATGCAAACGGCGAATACGCCTTTGGAACCGAGCAGGACCGAGTACGAAAACTCCAACTGCCCGTCCGCGACCTTGCCGGCCATGCGCAGCGGCTTGGCCGTCATGATCGACATGAACGCCAAGCCGTAGAGCATGAACGCCAGCTCGTAGCGCACGAAGTTTCGGTCGGCGAAGAAGGTACGCATCAGCGCGCGCGGCCCCTTGCCCTTCTCCGGCTCGAACTCAAAGCCACGGCGCACGTCGATATCCGAGAAGACGTGGCAAGCGATCACGCCGATGACAGCGGCAATCGGATAGAGAATCCGATACGCGTCTCCGTTGATGTCGAGCCAGCGCCCCGCGGAGACCATGGTGATCCCCGACGCGAGTGTGCCGAACAGCGTCGCAATGGAGTACAGGCTGCCCCGGCGGTCGTCGCGATAGTTCGTGCGCAGCAGTGAGTTCCAGCTCGTCGTGATGGCGACTTGCGAGATCGCTTGCAGCGTGATCAGCGCGACGAATGAGTACGGCCCCTGAATGAACATGACCAGAAAGAGCGGTAGTCGCCCGATCCACGACGCGACGCGCAACAGACGTCGGCGACCGATCTTGGCCATCGGCTGACCCATGGCCAGCGACAAAACCATCGCGGCACCCGGCGCCATGGTCGTCAACGTTACGGCGAGAACACCGGCATCGAACCCCTTGACGATGATGTCCGACCCCGACCAGCACATCGCCATGAACGACGACTCGAGAATGGTCGCGACGATGTGTCGGGGAAGGGTCTTACGCTCGACGCCATCGAGCGTGCGAAGGGTTTCTCTCAAGCGGATCTCCTCGGTGGGCCGCGTATGGTACCGAGGCCACTCCTCAGCGGAATGGGGTACGCGAGATTCGTTAGGGCTTACCAGCCGTCGGCGGACGCAGCGCAATCAAGACGTTGTCGATGAACAACTCCAGGTCATTCGGAGCGGGTTGTTTACCTCCATGGTAGACGTCCATCCAAACGGTCTCGACCTTGAGCGCGTCGGTATCGCGAAAACGAACGTCGAGAATCTCGAAGGCCGAGACACCGTTGATCCAGCCGCGAATCACACCGTTGTGCTGCCCCGGCGTGTTCAACCGACAGTACTGCTCGATACGATACCACCGGCCCGGAATCAGCCCCGATTGGCCCTCCCGTTCCCAGTTCCAATGCGAGCCGTAGATACGACGCTGGTCCACGTGATAGCCGTATGTCCCGATAGGGACCGACCCGTTGGCCGCTGGCCGAAACATTCCGCGGGCCGACCAACCATTCAGTCCATCGGAGCGACGGCCGCCCCAACCGCCGACGCCGTAGGTGCCCGCTATCCCCGGAAGCTTGCCGGAGACTTCGGTTTTCCAGTCCGCGCCGAGTTGAAGATCGTACGCCAAGTACGCCTCAGTCGGTTCAACCCCCACTTGCTGTCGAAATCGAAACGCGAGGTCCCCTACCCCGTAGTGACTGTCCTTGGGGATTCGCACGCGGAGCACTTGGCCGGACGGTCGCGGCTCGACCATTCGCTCGAGCACGGTCTCTTCTGTGAGCAAACGGATCGCATCGTCCCCGACCGTCTCTGACGCGACGAGATCACAGTGCTCAGGGGAGTCGTCGCGCCCCCACGCTTCGTACCAGGTCGCGCTTTCGAACCGTTCGTCGAAGGGCAGAGTAGCGCTACAACCCACGACCAACGACGCCGCGGAGAGCAGAACGAGCAGACGAATCATTCGGGACTTCCTCACAAAGCTGACGGGAGACGAGACGCCGCAGTCTAACGAAAAACCGGCCCGGAGAAGTGAACCGAGGTCAAAGACCAACCAGCACGTGACGCCCCATCGAAACGTAATCTCCCCGATTCTCTTGTCACGAGATCGGAGGTGCGATAAGCCCGAGGAATGATCACGACACTGAACATACTGTGGGTCGGTCTCGGCGGCTTCCTCGGTTCGGTCGGGCGATACCTCGTCGGCGTCGGCGCCCGACGCTGGCTGGCTCACGCTTGGTTGCCCGTAGGAACGCTGACCGTCAACGTCGTCGGCTGTTTTGCACTGGGAGCATTGACTGCCTGGGCCACGCGCCATGAAACAGTCGGAGAGCCGACTCGATTGTTCTTGATGGTCGGGCTACTCGGCGGGTTCACGACGTTCTCGACCTTCGGGGTCGATTGCTACGAACTGATTCGCAGCGAACAATTCGGTCGTGCGTTAACTAACATTGTCGCCAACACCGTGCTCGGCATAGCGGCGGTCGCAGTTGGTTTCTGGCTCGTGAAACGATGAAAGAGCGACACCATGGGTGAAGTCTTTGGCGGCGAAGAGGCGGGACTCGGCACATTCGAAACTGCAGACGTGATCGTTCACCCGTTCCCGCTGGAAGCGACAGTCAGCTACGGATCCGGCACGGCCTACGGTCCCGCGTCCATCATCACAGCCTCCCACGAGCTCGAGTTCTTCGACGAAGAGGCGTGGCGCCCGTACTGGCCAGACGGCGCGGTGCACACCGTGCCGGCGCTAGAGTTCGATGGCGACGACGCAGCGGCGGCGCGCATGATCGAAGAGGCGGTACGCCAGACAGTGCAAGCCGGAAAGTTCCCGTTGAGCCTCGGCGGCGAGCACAGCGTGACCCTGGGTTGTGTCCGGGCGGTTCGAGAACGGTACCCCGACGCCGGCGTGCTGTTCGTCGACGCCCACCTCGACCTTCGCGACGAGTACGGCGGTACCCGACTGAGTCACGCCTGTGTCGCACGTCGCATCGTCGACGACGTCGGAGCGCCGATGAGTTGGTGCGGCATCCGTAGCGTGTCGGAAGAAGAAGCCGAGCTCCTCGACGAACGTGAATGGTCTCCCGTCTTTGCGCACGAACTAGAGGACGACCCGGATTGGATCGAGCGAACGATCGATCCGCTACCCCCCGAGGTCTATCTATCGATCGACATCGACGCGCTCGATCCATCGATCGCACCCGGCACCGGAACGCCCGAGCCCGGCGGCTTGATGTACCGGCAACTGCTACAACTGATCCGACAGCTGGCGGTCGAACGCCGCATCGTCGGTGCGGACATTGTCGAGGTCGCACCCATTGCCGACCAGCAGGTGACAGAGTTCACCGCGGCCAAGGTCGCCGCAAAGCTCATTGGCTGCTGCCTATCGGACGAATAGCCTCGCGTCGTTTGCGCACCGATCGGCGGGTGGTACAGTAGAGTCGCTCTGAGTAGTGGCTTGTCGACCTTCACAAGCCTTCGGTAAAGCGTCCCTCGATGAGTTCTAGCTAGCTAGCGTCTATTCCTTCTTCTGACCCGTGCACCGTGTTCAACGACCGAGCTGACCGACGTCGCCTTTGGCGACAGCGCGGCAAAGTTCCGCTTGAGCGTGCCACGGGAGGGGGTGATGTAGTGGATCTTTCGACGCGCGTCGCATTGACACTGTTGTTGGTTCTATCGGTTCAGCCATTCGTTGCGGCCCAGATCAGTTTCGATGACGTCGGTGCACTTCGAGGAATCGATCCGTACGTGATGGCAGCACCGGGACGTGGCGGCTGCTCCGCGGTCGACTACGACAACGATGGAGATATCGATCTCTTCGTACCCAACGGCGCCGGCGTCGCGGATCAACTTTACGAAAATGACGGGTCGGGAACCTTCAACGACGTCGCAAGCAGCGCGGGCGTCGCTTCGACGGCTAGCCATCGGGGATCGCTGTTCTTCGACGCCGATGGAGATGGCTGGCTCGATCTCTTGACGTGGGGCGACTGCAACGACGCGGCTTGCGGCTCGGTCATTCTCTACCACCAGAGCACTCCCGGTCAGTTCGTCGCCGTCGTCGACCCTGACATTGCCAACCTACTTCCGGTCAATCCAACCGTCGTCTTCGGTGGAGCGGCGGCGGGCGACCTCGACAACGACCACGATCTCGACTTGATCATTGTGAGTTGGGGCAACTTTGGCGGCTATCGCATTCTCCGTAATGACGGCGAAATGGACTTCGTCGACATCACCGACACCGCTGGGTTCGACATCCCGTTCGGCGCCAACCCGTGGCAACCCCTCATGGTCGACCTCGACGACGACGGGCGGCTCGATGTCTACGTTTCGGTCGACTTCGGCGCCAACCAATACTGGCGGAACCACGGCGATTGGGAGTTCACAAACGAGGCGCAAGCGCGCAACCTCGACAACTTCATGAACGACATGGGAGTGGCGATCGGCGACTACGACAACGACGGTGACTTCGACTTCTACGTCACGAACATCGACGTGCCTGCGGGTGGCTTCCACAGCGTGCTGCTGAACAACGACGGTGGCACATTCACCGAACAGGCTGGCTCCGCTGGCGTCGCGACCTCGTTCTTTGCCTGGGGGACGACCTTCCTCGACGCAGACAACGACGGCGATCTCGACCTCGCCGCAACCAACGGGTTCCCAGGCTTCCCCTGGTTCGAGGATCCTTCTCGGTTCTATATGAACAACGGTCTCGGTACGTTCAACGAAGTTTCAACTGCCGTCGGGTTCGACGACCAAGAACTCGCCAGCTGTCTGCTCGCCGCGGATCTCAATCGCGACGGCACTCTGGACATGGTCCAGGCGTGTTTCGAGGGCCCCTTACGTATCCTCGACAACAACTCGAGCTTGTCGCCCGGACTCGCCAACTACCTAGTCGTCAGGCCGCGCTCTTCGGGCCCCAATACTCGTGGAATCGGATGTCGCGTCGAAATTCGCGCACCCGACGTGCAGGTGCGGTTGATTACGGCGGGCACTAGCTTCATGGGGCAAGAACCCGCCGAAGCGACCTTCGGACTCGGAAGTCGTCCGGACGTCGACGACGTACGCGTGCGGTGGCCCGATGGTTCGACTTCTATCGTGCAGAACGTCGGAGCCAACCGAGTGATCGACGTCTTTCACGCGGGGCCCGGCGACCTCGACGGCGACGGCGCCTTCACCGAGGTCGACACATTTCTGTTTCTACAGTGCTTAGATCTTGGGCGAGAAGCGGACGGCCCACCTGGATTCGGGCTCTCCTGTCGCGCCGCCGATCTCGACAACGACGACGACGTCGATTGCGACGACTGGACCGTCTTCGAGGCGACGTTCATTACGGCCACGGGCGGCGCACCCGACCTCGACACGATCGTCGATTGCAACGAAGACGGAATCCCCGACGCGTGCAACCTAGAGTCCGGGGACACCGACTGTAACGGTAACGGCATTCTCGATGCGTGCGATATCGCGGCGAGCACCAGCAGCGACGCCGACCTCGACGGGCTACCCGATGAGTGCACGCAATTCATCCGCGGCGATGCCAACGCCGACGGAGACGTCGACGTCGCCGACGTCATCGCCATCCTCGGCCATGCGTTCCTGTCCGAAGTCGTCGCGTGCCGAGTGGCGTGCGACGTCGACGATGACGGCGCGATCCAAATCAACGATCCCGTCTGGCTCCTCGGCTACCTCTTCTCCGCCACCGCCCCGCCGACGAGTCCATGGCCCAACTGCGGAGTCGACCCAACCTGGGACGCCGCGCTCGATTGCTCGCTGACCAGTTGCCCTTGAAGTAGGACAGGTCAGCGTCGATCGAAAAAACGCAGTGGCCTCACGCGATCGCCAGCGGCCGCAGACGGACGCTGGCGTCGGCGGCTCCGAGCGATTACGACACTGGGTATGAAATTGAAAGTCTCTGCCCCAGCCTACCTCGCAGCCTGGTCGCCGGTGTCGTATCGCAGCACACCTCACGTTGCGATCCGCCGTCGCGGTAAGCCCTACCCAAGACCGACAACTTCGCCGCGCTGGCGTGTGTCCGAGAACGACAACGAATACAAGCGCGGGCCACGACCACAACTGGGAGACAAAGCGCGAGCGGCAATGACCGCGTGTCGACTCAGTCGACAAACGCAGAAGTCGTACCTCGGATGGATGCGCCGGTACTACGAGTTCCACGAGCAAAGACACCCCAAAGACCTGGGCTCCGAGCATGTGACCGAGTTCTTGAACTACTTGGCCACGACGCGAAACGTGGCCGCCTCGACCCAGAATCAAGCGTTAGCCGCGTTGACTTGCCTGTACCGCGATGTTCTGAAGCTCGATCTTCCGTGGCTCGAAGACTTGATCCGGGCCAAGCCCAAGCGCAGAGTTCCCACAGTTCTCTCTCGAGACGAAGTGCGCAGAGTCATCGCAAAGCTCACCGGTGAACACCACCTGATGGCCCGGCTGCTGTACGGATCTGGCCTTCGGCTGAACGAGTGCTGCCGGCTACGAGCCCAAGACATCGATTTCGACCGACACCGAATCATGGTTCGACGCGGCAAAGGAAACAAGGATCGCGAAACCATGCTTCCGCAAAGCCTCAACGCGCCCCTGCGTGATCAACTCGCGAGCGCCAAACAGCGCCACGAGAGAGACCTGCGAGACGGCGCCGGCTGGGTCGAGCTACCCGACGCGCTGGAGGTGAAGACCCCGAACGCAGCGCGAGAGTGGCCGTGGCAATGGGTCTTCCCCGCAAAGAGAACCTACTTCCACCAAGAGACTGGTAAGCGCAGACGACACCACACCCACCCAACCGGCCTTCAACGCGCTATGCACAGCGCCTCACTCGAAGCACAGCTATCCAAACGCGCGACCTGCCACATCCTCCGCCACTCGTTCGCCACCCATCTCCTCGAAAACGGCTACGACATTCGCACCCTACAAACTCTCCTCGGACACGCCTTCGTCAGCACCACCATGATCTACACCCACGTCCTCGGCAAAGGAGCCGGAGCCGTCCGCAGCCCCCTCGACGACTAGCGTTACCCACAACTCGGGTAATCCCATCACCAACCCAACCTCGCCCAAGAACCCCAATCCCAGAAGCATCTTCCGATCGATGTTGGCATCACCCCACCCAGAGTATTACCCTGCAAGCAGCCCCACCGGGGGATTACCCAAAACTGTGGAATTGACGTTGAACTAAGCCGCTTCGCGGCATGGCTCCCGTGCAACGCGGTGAGCAGATAGTGCGTTGGCTCTTTGACGCCATCGATATCCCTGGC
>JAJFFE010000401.1 GCA_021776775.1 Planctomycetota bacterium
TAAAGAACTGCGAACGATCTCCCTGGAGAACCCGCAGAGTTTCATTGCGCAAGCGAAGCGCCTTCCGGAAGCTGCGGCAAAAGGAACGAACCCACTGCTCGACCACCTCCTCACGGTGCGGCGGGACACTCGCCGCGCTGCCGAGATCATCGAGGCACAGCTGAAGAAGACACCGGCGCCCAAGACCAAATTCCCTTCCACGAAACTCGGAGGACAGTTCGCGACGGCAGCTCGACTGCTTACGAGCCGTGTGCCCACCCGCGTCATCAAACTGACTCTCGGAGGCTTCGACACGCACACCAACCAAGCGGGACAACAAGCACGTCTGCTGGGTCAACTCGGTCAGGCCCTCGCCGCGTTCGAACGCGCCTTGCGCAAAGCGTCGTTGTGGGACCGCGTTTTGGTCATGACTTATTCGGAGTTCGGCCGGCGCGTCGCGGAGAACGGAAGCGGCGGGACCGATCACGGTACGGCGGCCCCGCACTTCTTGGCCGGCGGCAAGGTGAAGGGCGGGGTGTACGGCGCTGCACCGTCGCTCACCGATCTCGACGGGGGTGATCTCCGGCACGGTATCGACTATCGACAGCTGTACTCCACCGTCGCTCACCGGTGGTGGAACCTTCCCCACCAGTGGGTTGAAGACGGCAAGTTCGCCTCGATCGAGGCGATCGAGGCTGGGTAAAGATTCCCGAGCGCCCACGCCCTAGACAGTGGGCGGCCCGAATCCGTCCGGAAGCGCCTTGAGCACGCCGTTTCGATCGGGCCCACGCGTTGCCTCTGTCCTGGCGAATGGAGGCACTGCCGATGTTTGCCGACGAAGTCCGCGCCGCACGTTCCGTCCGAGCCTTTGAACGAATTGCAGTCGACGATCGATTGGTGGTGTTCTTCTCGGAGTCGAAGGAAGACTGGGGAGATCTCAGCCCCCTCGTCTCGCGGCTGATTCTGGCGCAGAACCGATCGGTGGCGTACCTCACTTCGGACCCCGAAGATCCCGCCCTCTCACGGATCACCAAGAACCTTCACGTTTTCTATGTGGGGCGTGGTCGGGCGCGACAGAGCGTGTTCAAGAAACTCGACGCCAACCTGGTCGTCGTCGCGCGCCCTGTGGTGGGATCCATCATTCCGGTGTCCTCCGTGACGACGGTCCACTACTCCCTGATTCTCTCGACGCTGCAGAGTGTCACCACAACGCACTCGGCGGAAGAGCTAGCGCCGTACCAAAGCGTGTTCTGCTCGGGCCCCCACCAAGCAGCCGAGATCCGAGACCTCATGCACCCGGACACGAAGATCCTGCAACTCGGTAACGGCCGACTAGACGCCATTCTCGAGCGACGACGCCGGGTTCCGGAGGAAGTCCTCGCGTTCAAGACAGCGAGCGTCCTGGTAGCACCGCAAGAAGCGTCCTTCTTCAAGAACGCCGGGTACTCGATTGTCGAACGGCTGTTGCGTGACAACTTGAAGGTGGTGGTTCACCTCCACCCAGGTCTGACCAAACGTGCGCGAATCGCCAAGAAGCTAGAGCGAAAGTTCGGAAGCTCCCCCAACTTCTCGGTCAACACCTCGCTCCCGTCGTTCTCGCTGATCTTCATGAGCCAAACCGTGATCACCGATTGGTCCGACATCGCGCTGCAATACTCGCTGGGAATGGAGCGGCCCGTCATATTCATAGACCTACCGCGTCCCGACCGGCGAGCCGTCGGATCGACGAATCGACGACCACTGGAAGTAGCGTTGCGTCCGCAACTCGGGCAGGTCGTCGCTCGCGATCGCATCTCTCAAATCGCTAAGATTTGTCGCGCCACGATGAACGACTCGAGTCAAGAAGCGCTCGCCGAGCTGCGGCGCCGGGTCGTGTTCAACTCGAACATCAGCGGTGCCATCGGGTCGGCCGCCGTCGAAGCGTTGACGTTGCGGCACGACCCTCAAGCGGCGCTCGACCGAGCCATTCGAGACCTCAAGTCGAAGGACTCCGGCGCAGCGTAGCGTTCGCGGATGCTCATCCGCGTGATCCGGTCACGGACAGGCGGTCGCACACGTCAACGTGTCCACCGTCGGATCGAGACCGCACGCCGCCGAACCCGGAGCGGGCAACGTGGGTGCGCCCGGCGTGAACAACGCCGCGAGCGCAAACACCGCGTCCGAAATATCAAAGCCGCCGTCGTCGTTGCAATCGGCACCGTCTGCGCACGGAGGTACCGGCGCACCCGGCGTGAACAAGGCGGCCAAGGCGAACACGGCGTCGGAAATATCGAACGACATATCGAGGTTCACATCGCCGCGCCGGAAGGTATCGCCGGTCGGCGGAGCGCCGCCGTTGGCAAAGCTCCAACTCAGGACGTTCGTGATCTGATACGCCCCGCCACCGGAACCGGTGAAGCCGATCCAACCGCTGTCCGACTCGAGAACCGCGGCGAGATCGACCGTGACGACGAGGGCCGGGGTCAGTAGGTCGTCGACGAAGACGCTGAGTTCACCCGACTCGTAGTTGATCTGCACCGTGTGAACGCCAGTGCCTTGGCCAAACTGCGGAATGGCAGACGACGTCCCGATCGACGCGAGCACTTCATCTTGGCTGTTCGGATCGACACCGAGAGTGTGGACGCTGACGTGGTTGCCGTCGGGATCCCCCCAGTTCGAGTTGAAGAAATCGTCGAGTTCGATAGCGACGCTATGATCGATCCCGTTGTCGGGTGAGGTGGCGAAGCCGCCGTAGCCCATCGCACTTGCGTGATCGCCGATCGCTTCCAGACTGCTGTTTTGTATGACGAACGCGAGACCGTCGCTCGACCCACCGCCGCCGCCACTCGGCGAGGTCAAGAACTCGAACTCGAAGAGGGTGCTGAATCCGGACGCGACACTCTGCGCGTCGGTGGTCCAAACCGCGCCCCGGTTGCTGATGACTCCCGGCGTCACTTGTAGCAACGGACCGACCACGGCGGCCTGGTTCGCCTGGCCGGCGGGTGGACTCGGATAACTGAGGGAGACACCGGTCGCAGAGAAGTCCGTAATGTCAAAGTCAGCGCGAACCGGGGCGGATAACAGCACCATCGTCGCGACTACTAGTGCAACTCGCATGGCAGTCCTTTCGTGAACAGAAGCCAGATAGGCAAGAACAGTGCGCCACACGGCGCGTCGTCATCCTAACGGATCACGTCCGGTGTCGAACCCACCGAGGGACGAGACGATCCTCCGATCCCGGACAGGGCTTGTCACGCGACACGAGACTGTGACAATTCGCTAGCGTGAAATTCCCACGCAACCCACAGTGACGAGTCGCCGAAGCAGGCGGCTCAAACCGGTGACAGATCTCACGACCCTGCCTCTGACCACCCAAGAATCGGATCCCATCATGACCTTCGAGCTACCGTGCCGTGCAGCGAACTTGTCCGGGCGTCTCTCCATCGCTTGGATCTTGGTGGCGACGTTTGTTGGGTGCAACTCTCCACGGATGAGCGATCGCGCGCCATCCGTGGACTGGCAATTGGCCATCGTGAAAGTGGACGGATCCTCGACCCAAGTGACGCACTCCGAACTTGTCGCACGCGATCGCGTCACTGTTCGGCAGGCGAAACTTCAACACCATTCGGGTGCGGTTGAGGTAGACGATTGGTCCGGGGTCCCGCTGTCGACCTGGTTCGCGGGGACTCACGACGTGATCGCCCGAGGTGAAGACGGTTACGAGAAGATCATCCCAGCGGAGTTCGTCGACGGTGCCATCGTCGCGCTGTGGCGTCGCGACCGTTCCCTAGCGAACGACCCCAAGGTCGGTCCCATGCGCGTCGTCGCCCCAGGCGTTCACGGAGGCAGTTGGGTCTACAACTTGGTCGAGCTTCGCGAGGCGCAGTAGAGGCTCGGCCAAAACTCACCGAACGGCAACGCGGCAAGATTTCTTTGCGGCCTTAGCGGTTCTCGGCGGCTTGGCGAGAAAAGGCCAAACGACGAAACAACAACGACGAGCGCTCCCAACTGCTACGGCGCTTCGCCCGGCTGGCGACCAAGCGCGTCCGTCAGGCGGGTTCGACGACGAATTCGACCGCGTGTGTCTGTTGCTCTTCGGGCAAACAACGATCAGCACCGCACGCTTGCCAGCCAACCGTCAGCTCGATCGCGGTCGTGGGACCGACCAGTTCCGTTGGAAAGCTGACGACGACGTCGAACGCATCGGAAACGTCATCTTCTGTCGCCAACTGTTCGACCGTCGCTTCCGCCACCGATGACCCCGCAACGACAACGCTCGTCGGGTGGCTCCCGTCGACACCGCCCAGCTGCCAACCGTTGGGGGCGGTAACCTCAACGTGCAGAGTCACCGAACCGCCGGGCGCGATCCGATCGCGGCTGGCGCGAACCGTGGAGCGTACGTCGGCCTGCGCGTCACCCAGCTCGTCCCCGAGTTCATGCAGAGCCAAGATAAGCGCTTCGGTCGCTCGCGCGTGTCGCTGCATCGCCCCACCGAACGCGAGCAGAGTTCGTTCCGCTATCTCCATGTCGCGATGCTCTCCTGACGCTCGCGCCAGCCGGATGAGCGCGAGCGCCGCGGTTCCGTTCCCGGACGGCGTCGCTTGGTCGAACGGGTCCTTGGCGCGAACGAGTAGCTCCCCGTGCGAAGCGGACGCGGCGAAGAAGCCACCGTTTGTCTCGTCGAAGAAGTCGCGAATCATACAGTCGGCCCAACGACGAGCCTCGGTCAACCAGCGGGATGCGCCGTCGACGTCGAAGAGCTTCACGAGTCCCAGAATGTACGCCGCGTAGTCTTCTAGGTAGCCCGCGATGTGAGCAACGCCTTTTCGGTAGCTGCGCAGAAGCCGTTCGTCCGCGACCATCGAATTCGCAATGAAGTCGGCGGCTCGCTTGGCTGCCTCGAGATAGCGCGGCTCTTCGAGCAGTGCACCCCCGTGGGCCAAGCTGGCGATCATGGACCCGTTCCAACCGGTGAGGACTTTGTCGTCGAGGTGCGGGTGGATTCTGGAGTCTCGATGCTGGTACAGCTCCAGAGCGCAACGATCGAACCGAGCGACGAAAGAGTCGGCGTCTTCGCTCGAAGCTTCCGCGAGCCGGTCGAGTGTCACGGCGAGGTGGGGAATGCTCGAGCCGGTCCGTTGCCGGGTCGCCTCATCGACGAAGTTACCGCCCTCTTCGAAGCCGGTGACCCGCGTGAAGAACTCGGCGTCATCTGCGCCGAGCACCGACTCCACTTCCTGACGGGTCCAGACGTAGAACTTCCCCTCTTCTCCCTCGCTGTCGGCGTCTTGCGCTGAGTAGAACCCGCCCGCCGGGTCACACATTTCGTTAAGAACCCAGTCGTAGGTCCGTCGCGCGACGCGCCGATACCGCTCGAGACCGGTTTCTTTCCAAGCGTCGACGTAGGCGCTCGCCAACGGGGCGTTGTCGTAGAGCATCTTCTCGAAATGTGGAAGAAACCACGCCGCATCGGTCGAATAGCGGTGAAACCCACCCCCGACTTGATCGTGAACGCCGCCCGCCGCCATGGCATCGAGTGTCGTCAGCGCAATGTGTTCGAGCGCTTCGTCGTCGTTCGTATCGAGGGTCGCAAACATGAGCGCGAGGGCGCCGTGCGGAGGAAACTTCGGCGACTCGCCGAACCCACCGTGAGTCGAATCGAACGCTGCTTGTAACTCAGCGAGGGCGTTGGCGACGATCTCCTGCGACACCGGTCCGTGCAGATCCGTCGCTTCGGACATCTGCACCGTTCGCGCGGAGAGTTCGTCGGCCTGGCGCTCG
>JAJFFE010000402.1 GCA_021776775.1 Planctomycetota bacterium
GCTCGCGCCACACCCCGGCGAACTGCAGCAAGATCGAACGAAAGCCCGGTCGCCCGCCGAGGTCGTGTGGCGGAAAGTAGGTCCCCGCGTACCACGGTCGTCGGTCGGGCATCAACCAGAGCGAGTTGGGCCAACCCCCGCGCCCGGTCATGAGCTGAGTCGTCTTCATGTACAGATCGTCGACGTCGGGTAACTCTTCGCGGTCGACCTTGATCGAAACGTAGTGATCGTTGAGGACCTGCGCGATGGCGGCGTCCTCGAACGACTCTCGCTCCATAACATGGCACCAGTGGCAGGTCGAGTAGCCGACCGACAGAAAAATAGGCCGATCGGACTGCACTGCCCGTGCGAACGCCTCCTCACCCCACGGGTACCAATCCACCGGGTTGGTAGCGTGCTGGAGAAGATAAGGACTCTTGCTATGAATGAGCCGGTTGAACCCCTCGCCTCCGTCGGGAGGTAGATCGAGGCCTTCGGCATCCGGTAGGGAACCCATCCTTATGTCCTTTCGCGAGGGGTTATGATGGCCAACCCCACTGAGAGGTGCGATAGCTAATCAGTCGCATTCCGCTAGGAAAACAATTCTCTCTCGCCACAATGTCCGGCCACCAGCCGCGGAGGGCGACCCATCATGATGCCGAGTTCGTTAGAGGGAGTACCGGCACTTGTACTCTGCTTGGCGATTCCGCTGCTCGGCCCCCTGTTACAGAGACTCTCGCGGCGAACTCCGTTCGCGTTGTCGCTGCTCGACGGTTTCATGGTCGTCGCGATCTCTGGCCTGATCCTGATCGACATTCTTCCGCACAGTTTCGAGAGCGCCGGCTGGCCGGTCGTCCCCATCGCGTTGTGCGGCCTGTTCATTCCGACCATTCTCGAACGAGCCCGACACCGGCTGGGCGCCCGCGCACACGGCACGGCGCTGGGCCTCGCGGTGCTCGGTATGCTGCTGCATTCGGCAATGGACGGAGCGGGACTGGTCGGTGGCGCTTCGCTATCGTTGGCGCTCATTCTCCACCGATTACCCGTCGGCCTCGCCATTTGGATGCTCTTGCGGCGCACCCATGGAATTGTGTACGCCCTCACCGCGATCGCCCTGCTCAACGTCGCCACCTTGGTCGGGTACCTCTTCGGGCACCACGTCGAAGTCGACTACGGCATGACCGGGCTTCATTGGTTTGTCGCACTGGTCGCTGGATCGCTACTCCACGTCGTCGTGCATATGCCCACCGTAGACGTTCCAAAGTCCGGACGGTGGCATTGGGCATCGGGCACCGGTGCCACGCTGGCCATCCTGCTCTTGGTCGGGCTTTTTTCCGGTGGCGGCCACTCGCACGCCAAACCGACCCTGAGGGTCACGCCGCCGAATCCGGTGAACGTCGAAATCAAACACGGAGCGGACGTCGGGGATCTCTTCGTGCATCTCGCGCTCGAGAGTGCGCCGGTCCTCCTAATCGCGTTCCTGGCCGCCGGATTACTGTTCGGATTCATGTCCCGATCGAGCTTCGCTTGGTTGGGCAAAGGTCGGAACACGTGGAGTCAGGCGGTTCGCGGCGTGGCGTTCGGAGCGCCGGTTCCCGTCTGTTCGTGCGGAGTCGTGCCCGTCTACCGATCACTCATCGTTCGCGGCGCTCCGGTGGCCGCCGCCGTCGCCGTTCTCATCTCGGCTCCGGAGCTCGGGCTCGATTCGGTGCTACTGTCGGGGCGACTGTTGGGAACAGAGTTCACCGTGGCCCGTGTCGTCGCCGCCGTCCTCCTGGCCCTCGCCGTCGCGGTGATTGTCGCGAAGAGCCGTCGTGACACCGCGCGCCGGGCCGGCCACGACTCGACCGAGCCGTCCGGCGACTTCACGTCAAAGCTGCGCACGAGCATCCAAACCGGATTCGGAGAAATCGTCGATCACACCGGACCGTGGATCCTGCTCGGACTCGCCCTCGCCGCGTGTGCCGCTCCGATTCTCGAGTCTCAGTGGCTCGGGACGGTGCCTCCGGGTCTCCAGGTTCCGGTCTTCGCACTACTCGGCATGCCGCTCTACGTCTGTGCAAGCGGCGCCACCCCGCTCGTAGTCGTGCTCATCGCCTCTGGTGCGTCCCCCGGAGCGGCGCTCGCCTTCCTTCTGACCGGCCCCGCTACGAACGTGACGACGTTCGGGGTGCTCGCGTCCCTGCACGGTCGACGATTCGCACTCCACTTTGCCGTATCCGTCGCCATTTTGGCGGTGATCGCGGGGTACACGGTCAATCTTCTGGAGCTCGACGTCCAGCCCCTCCTGGAGCCTGTCGGCGACCCCAGTGTCCTCTCTTGGATCTGCCTCGGGGCGCTGGCCTTGGTGTTCCTGGTCTCATTGCTGCGGCAAGGCCCGCGAGCGTTCGTCGGCCAGGTGCTCGTGCAATCCGAAGACGGTCATCACTCGCACGACGACTGTGGACACGGACACGACCACAGCCACTGATCGTGTTCCGTTAAACGTCCTCAAATTGTCCGCTGCTGTAACTCGCGGGGCACGATAGGCGTCCTTTCGGGCGCGGCACGACTCCGCTTCAGGGTAGATTCCCGCGCTTCCGGGCCGGAACGACTACGCATCGGGCATCGACCGAGCTAGAATTCCCGCCGACCACCGCCCGCAAGGGCCTAAGTTCAGCAGCCCCGAGACAAGAACACTACTGGAGGAACCATGCCTTACGATCCCGAAATGGTGCGCCCGATGCGCGAAGAACTGTCCAGCGCCGGCGTGCAAGAGCTCACGACGATCGAAGAAGTCGACGCTTCCTTCGCCCAAAGCGGCACCCAACTCCTGGTCATCAACTCGGTCTGCGGGTGCGCCGCGGGTGGTGCTCGCCCCGGTGTGTTGTTGGCCCTGAAGCATTCGGTCCAACCGGATCGCGCCACGACCGTCTTCGCCGGCCAAGATCTCGACGCCGTGAATGCGGCCCGCGCAAAAATGGCCGACTTCCCGCCGTCGAGCCCGTGCCTGGCACTGTTCAAAGATGGCGAAGTCGTTCACTTCGTTCCGCGACACATGATCGAAGGTCGCGACGCTCAATCGATCGCCTTCGACTTGGTCGAAGCCTTCGACAAGCACTGCGTGGCGGCGAGCTAGTGGGCACGTTTCACGACGACAAAGGCGAGCTCCACGGCATCACGGTCGTGGTCGAGACCACCGGGCCTCGGACCTACATCGGTCGCTGCTTCGAGGAGACGGAACAAGGGATCGTTCTGTTGGACGTGGATTTCCACGACCCCGCGGAACACGACAAGACGAAGGACGAGTACCTTCAACACGCCGTGAAGTTCGGGCAGTGGAAGAAGCTCGCTAAATTCGTCGTCCCGAACGACGAAGTCGCTAAAGTTCAACGTCTGGCCGAACTCGCCCCGTAGCTATCAGGTTCAGAAGAACGCAGACACGCCGTCCATACTCGGGACGGCGTGCATCCTCTGAAACGACGCGAGACGACAGCGGGAACTCGTCCATAGTGAGCGCCACGAACCGACCCGGCCATCGATCACCCACACGGTGCGAACGACGGAGCAGTGGGCATGGTAGCTGACCGACTCGAGCCCTTCGGCACCACGATCTTCACCCGCATGTCACACCTCGCGGCTGAGCACGGTGCCATCAATCTCTCCCAGGGATTTCCCGACTTCGAAGGCCCAACTGCCTTGATCGAGGCGGTCGAGACTGCGTTGCGATCCGGCGAGAACCAGTACTGTCGCTCGCAAGGTCACCCGGCACTTGTGACGGCGATCTCCGGCAACGTGGAACGATTCTACGGACTCTCCTACGATCCAATGCGAGAGGTGGCGTGCTTTCACGGCGCGACCGAAGCGATCGCGGCGACCCTTTTGGGCACGCTCAACCCAGGCGACGAAGTCGTTCTGTTCGAACCATTCTACGATAGCTACCCGGCGTGTTGCGCCCTGGCCGGCGCCACTCCCAGCTACGTGACGCTACGTTACCCGGAGTTCCGGATCGATCGGAGCCGACTGGAAGCCGCTGTCAACGAACGAACGCGTGCCATCGTCTTGAACACTCCGCACAACCCGACCGGGCGGGTGTTTTCACGAGACGAGCTATTGATCGTCGCGGACGTGGCGAAGGCGCACGATCTCTGGGTGCTCGCCGACGAAGTCTACGAACATCTGACGTTCGACGATGCTAAGCACATTTGCATCGCGTCCCTGCCCGGCATGCGTGAACGGACCATCACGATCTCGAGCGCCGGGAAGACGTTTTCGTTCACCGGTTGGAAGGTGGGCTGGTGCACCGGACCGGAGCACCTTGTCAGCTCTGCGCAAGCGGCGCATCAGTTCCTCACGTTTTGCGCAAGTTCGCCGATTCACGCGGGCGTCGGGGCCGCCTTACCGATGGTCACCGACGCGTACTACGATCAACTACGAGCCGACTATCGACGTCGCCGCTCGCTTCTGGTCAAGGGACTGAAACAAGTGGGGTTCGACGTCGTTGTTCCGGAAGGTACATACTTCGTGCTCGCACACTTCGGAAAGCTGTCGAGTCTTAGCGACGTCGAGTTCTCGGAGTGGTTGATTCGCGAACACAAGGTTGCGGCGATTCCGCCTAGCGGATTCTACCTCGCAGAACCGGAAGAAGGACGTCGACTGTTGCGCTTCGCGTTTTGCAAGAACGAGGAGACGATACAGTCCGCGGTCGACAACCTGAAGCGGTGGGCCGACCGCGAGGACCCGGCCGTCTGAACGCCGAGGGGTCGTTCCTAGAGAATCGTACTTCCGAGCGCGGACGCGATGAGCTCGACGGCGATTTCCGCGGTCTTGTTGCCGTGGTCCAAGACCGGATTCACTTCGACCAACTCGAAGCTTCCGAGTCGGCCACACTCCGCCACCATCTCGAGCGATAGGTGCGCTTCTCGGTAAGAGAAGCCGCCGTGTACCGGCGTACCGGTACCGGGCGCGACGCTCGGATCGAGCACATCGATATCGAAACTCACGTGCAGAATGTCGACATCGCGAGTGGCGAGTTCGATCGCCTCGGTGACGACGTCTGCGATGCCACGTCGATCGATGTCGGCCATCGTGAAGGCGTGAACGCCAGAGTCACGAACAAGCTGCTTCTCGGTACGGTCGAGATCTCTGAGGCCGACTTGGACAATTCGCGACGGCGACAGCTTAGGTCCGGGGTATCCGATCGTGCAAAGCGACTCCGGACCGCGACCCAAGAGACACGCGATGGGCATGCCGTGAATGTTCCCACTCGGGGAGGTTTCAGGCGTGTTCATGTCCGAGTGGGCGTCGAACCAGAGCACCCCAACCTTGGGCGCCTCGGTTTCGGGCAGTTTCTTGGAATCGACGAGGTGGTGGGCAACTCCCGAGATCGAACCGATGGCGAGAGAGTGATCGCCTCCGATGATCAGAGGCAGCCCGCCCTGCTCGAGGCTCGACTTCACATGCATCGCGAGTTGGTCGCACGCTTCCGTCACGACTGGAAGGTACTTCGCGTGCTCGTCACCGGAGTTCAGGGTCTCTGGAATCGAAACGGTCACGTCACCGTGCTCGTGAATATCGTATCCAAGACGTGTCAGTCTGCGGTGGAGGCCAGCGATACGAATGGCGGTCGGCCCCATGCCGACGCCACGTCGGCCGGCACCGTGATCGAGCGGGACGCCGATCACATGAACGATACGAGACAAAGTCAGCACCTCGGATAGAAGAATGAAGGCCCGGCGATGAACCGGACGGAACAGCGCACGGTCGGCGCCCAGCAGCGAATCTGTTTCGACGAGACCAGAACAAGGAAGGCGATTACAGCTCGATGTAGAGAACGTCCATCAGCTGTCGTTTATGCTCGAAGAACTCGTTGAATTTGGGATTCGCCCCGAAACTCTTCTCGAGCTGCTGCAACGCAGACTTCGCGGTTTTCTTGTCACCAGCGCAGGCAGCCTCGTTCAGCACGAACCGCCAGAAGTCAAAGAGGTCCGGTTGTTGACCGTAGTTCACGGTCGCGCCGGTCTTGAACAAGCGGTAGCTGCGATCTCTTGCATTGAGAACCGCCGCGCCCCACTTCGCGTCGTTATCGGATTCGCGGTACTCGCTACGCTTGTCGCGGTACTCGTCGAGAACGACTTTGACTCGGAGTTCTTTTCCTCGTTGGCGATAGCGCCCGATCCGTCGCGGAGAGATCGGCTCTTGATCACGAGCCTCTTCCAAGTGGATCGAGAGCTCTTCTTCCTCGAGAAAACGAAACTCTTCTGTGTCGGGGCAGTGACAACCTTGATCGTGAATCTGGCGAGGAGTTCGCGGCGCGGATAGCAACAAGGCCGGGGTTACACTCTTCGGCTTTGGCTTGCGCGTGATGTCCGTCGCATCCGCCGTAGCGTCTTCGCGGCGAATCGACTTGTCTTCGTTGGTGACGTCAGCACCGTCGGTGTCAGTAGCATCATCGTCAGCCTTAGCGTCAGTAGCGTCGGCGTCAGTAGCTTCAGCCTCGCGAACGCCTACTGCAACGACGACAGCGGGGACCACAAGCACGGGCGTCCCGTTTTCGATCCCCTCGTCCGTGGCGGCGTCAGTGTCCGTGGCGACGTCAGTGTCCGTGGCGACGTCAGTTGCTCTCGATTCCCCATCATTGGTATCGGAGACTCCACCGCTCTTGACCGGGCCAGTTGGAATGTTCGCGGCATTCGCGTGACGGATCGGCGAGACAAGAACAACGAGAACGATACACCCTGTGACAGCAAGCTCGATAAGCGCTCTTCCGTCCTCAACTGGACGTCGCCAAGTATGGTGATCCATTCCTCGCTCCCTTCCGCGAACGTAAACCGATGCCCTCGGCGTTCGCATAGATGCGGCTGCGGACGGACATTAGACCATATCGGACCATGCGACGCTACGCGCCAGCGCAGACGGGGAAACAAGTTCGTACCGGGGAGCGGGCGTTTGATCATCCCAAGGGGACGATTCGGACCGTATCGCCGCGACGGTCGACCTCCGCAACGCCAACCAACCACTGACAATACACTTACGTTGAGGGAAGGTGCTCGACGAACAGTTCGAGAAGGCCGGGCAAGTTGTCGACATGGACCCAATGTCCGGCGTCGGGAAGGACGTGCACGGTCGTTGATCTCTCGAATCTCGACTTCGAACTCTCGGGAACCACGGGCGAACGACCGCCGAGAACGCAGTGCGTATCGCACGGGTTCTCTTCGAGCGTCGCCCACGCGTCGGTCGCTCGGTAGTCGTCGAGGAGGTCTTGGATCGCGGTCAGATCGAGCCGGAATCGGTAGTGGGCATCCACGTGACGCAGGTTCGTTCCGAGCCACGCCGCGATCGGTCGTTGCAGCCCAAATTCGACGAGTTGCGTGATGAACTCGTCCCGAGTTGTGAACTCTTCGGGGAGCGCGGCGAGCGCGGTCAAGACTCGATCAACGTCATCGCCCCGCAAACTTTCCGTTTTGGGACGATGGGGACCAGGATCCCCATCCAAGAGCCAGAGTTGCTCGAGCGGTCGACCGAGCCGAGATCGCAGCCCGCTGTAGAGCGTTGCAACTTTGCTCCCGAAGGAGTGTCCGCTAACCGCGTGGACGGGACCGTGGAGATGGCCCTCTAGCGCGAGCAGATCTTCCGCCGCCCGACCGACGGTGTGCGGTGGCGGCTGACCAATCGATCGCCCGTGTTCACGTAAGTCAACCAGGACAACTTGCCAGTCGGGCCGACGCTCGGTCAATCGGCGGGCGAATGTCATCCAGTTCGACCCGCTACCGAGAATTCCATGGAGAACGAGCAAGACCGGCGTCGACGAGGCGCCGTCTGGGACAATCACATGATTGAGCACCAATGTCACCGAGGCTTCTGAAGGAAGAGGGGATATGGAATCGAGCGCCCAGCGACGCCGCGACGAAGCGCGTCGCTTCCGTCCGCGAATCCTAATCCGATCGCTTCAGGAGATCGAGTCTTCTGCAGCCGGCGTGCTGAAAGCTCTTTCGATATCGAAGTTGCCCGAACGTCTTATCGTTGCGAAGGACGATCCGGAACATCCCAGATCTCTGCAGCCGCGGCAATTCGTTGCAACGTGTCTCTGTCGGAACGGACGACGAGGGCCTTCGGCGAAGCCAATTCGATCGCAAAGCGTCCGAATCCCTGACGGGTGGTCGCCACGGCTAAGTCGCCATCGACTGGCTCCTTCAGCATTCGCATGAGTTCGGTTCGAAATTCCTGTGCGGTCCGGTGCTTCAACTCCACCACAAGCAACATGCCCCGCACGCGCGCGCGCTGCTGAACGGACAAGACCAGAAGCTCGCTAGTACCGTTGGGGTGAATTCGCTCCTCGACTCGAAACCCGGAGAGCCGAAGCATGGCCAACACCTGGGCCGCGGCGTCCGGCAGTGCTTTGCCCACAAGGATGGTCGGATCGCCGTTCAATCGGTCACCGGTGACCCGGGACGACGAAGTCGATTGCAACCGGCGGACGAGGTCGATCAATGAGACGACGATCTCGCCTTGTCGAGGCACAACTCGATTGCCGCCGAACAGCGAGCGGCCAGCCTCGGTCAGATCACCGGCGGTGAGGATGGGAGTGGGCTCGGCCGGATCGACGACTCTCTTCGAGTCACGGTGGCGAACCTGAATGACGACGGTTCCGTCGGCAAGTATGCGTTCGAACGTCGTGTAGCCATTGGTCTGCAAGATACTGCGCACAATCGGAGCGGTGACCGGCTCGATTCGCGCCAATATCTGAATGCTACGATCGGGAGCGAACGCATCTCGACCGGTGCTCGGATAGAGCACCAGCTTTCCCGTGTGCAGTTGCAGGTATCGGAGAAAGTCGATGAGCGGAATCTTGCCGGGGCTAATGACCCCGTCCCTCGTAAAATCGTGCGCCTCCTTTTTGGTCGGTTTGGAAGTCGCTGATTCGCCGGGCGGTTGGACCTTCGCACCCTGCGACGCCGCGGACGCACTCCGCGCGTCGAACGCCAGGATCAGCGTGATGAGAACGACAGACACCGTCGACCACGAGCGACGGAGAGAGCTCGAGACTTGGAACATGGGACAGGCCCCTCAAATGGCGTGAGTTGACGCCGAGAGGAAGCATCACCGTGGCCCAACGTCGACGAACGTCGGAAGTGCCGTTCGAACTGTGTCTTCGGCCGGGGATCCAGTCCGGGCTAGGGCGAACGATGGCTCGAGCGAAGCAGGCGATCGTTGGAATCGAAGACGTAGAACGTCGCTTCTCCGGGCGGAAGCAACACCGTCGTCCGTCCCTGTGGCAAGACGAGTTCCAGCGACACCGAGCGCGGCTGTTCGTTGACGACGACGACTAGGGTTTCCTCCAGATACTCGAAGGCACGAACCAAGACCGCCGGGTCATCCGGTACGACTCGAACACGGGGAGCGACGCCGGCTCGAGACAGCCCGTCTCGGTAGAAACGGTGAGCGAGACGATCGCTCGTCGCGGCTTCTACCGGCAACGCCGCGTGGACGATGAACCCGCGACCCACCGCCCGCGCCTGAACGTACGACTCACGATCCACCGCAAATTCCGACTGTATGACGTCCAACGGAAAGCGACCGGGCTGGGCGAGCCCCGAAACGGCCTCGACCGAGAACAGCTCTCGACGCTCGACACCCAATCGGTGTGCCGGGCGGCCCGCGTCATCGAATTCGAAGTAACCGGAGGCGAGGACGATCGCGCCACGCTCGGCTGCGGCCACGATGTCGCGCCACGCCGAAGACGCGATCCCCTTGGCCGACGGGACGACGATCATGTCGAAGTCGTCGAGCGCGCCGGTGGTTCGGTACTCCGCCACGACCTGCACTGGGACCCGCAGTTCGCGCCCGAATATGTCGATGGTTCGTTTGAGACGATCGAGCTGGGTGCCGCGGGGCGAGTAGTGATCGGAAGAAATGTGGATGACGGCGACCCGGGGCGGCTTCGGCTCGACGAACTTCGACGGTTCCCGGGTCAGAAATCGGCCCAACTGCCGAAGCACGTCGTGCTCCGGCTTGTAACTTCCGTCGACCCGCTTGAGTCCGATCGCGACTTCGTTGTCGGAGGCCATGTATGGGTTGACGTCGTAACACCACTCGACGACACCGAACGCCCCCGCCGCGAACGCGTAGCCGATCTTTCGGCTGAGGAGTTGAGCCGAGGTTCGCGGGGTCCGGATCGTTTCTCCGGACAACAACTCCCGGTTCATGATGCCGGTCTCACTCACCAACAACGGCTTTCCCGCCGCCTTCGCCATGACACCGTCGAAGTAGAGCGCGTCGTTGTACCACCAGCTGTGCATCGAGGTGTAGTCGACGCGATCGGCGTGATACAAGGGGTTGGGCCGTTCGCTGAGCCCACCCTCGTCTTGCCCAACCGTGATAGATGCGTTCGACCCAGCCGAACGAATGGCAACAGACATATCGCTCACCCACCGAGCGAACGCACCCTGGGCAAAGTGCAGCCACTCTTTCGCGCGATAGGGACGGTGCGCTTCCATCACTTGACGGTCGGAGAAATCGGCCTCCACCGGCAGCCCGATCGCTTCGTCCGGTCGCAGCCGCCAACGCGACCGCACTTCCGCTTCCCAACCTCCGGGAGCGTCCCGATAGCGATCCTTTAGCCAGGCGACGAACGCGGCCGACTCATGCGCGTCACCGTGCGGTCTGCCAAACCACAACCGATCCGGCGACGCGAAGGACGGTTCGTTGATGAGATCCCACAGCATCTCTTTAGCACCGACGAACCGAGACACGATCGCCGACACATACGCCTGCTGTCCTTCGATGCTCCGGGGATCGAAGTAAGGACTCGCGCCGCCGAAACTCTCAGGCACGAACGCAAAGAATGTGAACAGAATGGGGATTCCGTGGCGACGGGCCGAGAGATAGTAGCCTTCCAGGTTGCGAAGGAACGCTTCGTCGATCGCTCCTGGATCGAGCGAGATCTTACGGAACCCAGACCAGATGCCCGTCCGAACCAAGTTCACACCGCAGTCCCGCAACTCCCGAAACGTCTCGTCCCAAACCGCAGCGTTCGGTTCGAACAGAAACTTCCGATGCACTGTGCCGGACATGGTCGTCACACCGACCACCGGCTCCGACGCACCATTACGCAGCAGGGTCGAGCCGTCGAAGGTCAGCGTATCGCCAGATAGAAGCAGCTCGGTGTCTCGGATCCAGAACCCGGTCGTGAATGGAGGCAAGACTCGATTGCCACTCTTCGATTCGTGCAGTTTGGCCCGCACTCGATACAACCCGGGCTTCAAGCCATCGAGCGCTATCGGCACCGTGGCGAACCCGTGCTTGGCAACCGACAACTCGAGCGAGTGAGTCCACAGGGGCGGACCGTCGGCCGCGTCGCTAGAAGGTCCGACGAGCTGAAGATCGATACGGTAGCCCGACGCCTCACCCCCGCGCGAACGAGTCACTCCGACCGTAAGGGAGGGACGTTCGCCCGCGTGGTAGCACCCGTAAGTCGGGTCGACACGCAACTCACACGGTTCACCTTGGGCGAGCGACGCCAAGCCGCGAACCTCTTGCTCGGAGCAGGCGGTGTCGATCAGACGAAAGATCCACCGCCCGCCGGCAAAACGACCGCGAATCCGATCGACGGCCAGCGTCGACGTAAACTGAGGGTAGTCGGGCTCGCTTCCCCAAGAGAGGCGCATCAAGGGATGGACGTAGCCGTCGCGCGATCCGGGCGCCCCGTCTTCGTGGACGAAGTCTTTGGTATCGGAGAGTCGCGGCTCGAGAGCGGTGCCCCACGTCGCCTCGCCAAGCACCTGGCCCGATTCGAGCACGGTCGCACCACTCGGAATCTGGATCCGGTGACACTGGTTCAGTCGAAGTTCTTTGAGTAATGACATGGAGCGAGACTGCACCATTCTCGCCCCCGGCGTCCCGACGACGGTTCGCGTGAATGGCTCTCCACCGAGGTAGACGAACGAACCTCCCCGCTCGAGGAACTGCACGAACGCCGGCCAGAGTTCGGCGGGAAACGACGAGCCATGACGCCAAACCAACACCCGACCGGGAGTCAGTTCGGCCGCGAGCCCTTCGACGTTTTCGCAGACGACAGCTCCGCTCGGGACGGCACACATCTCCGACACGTCGACGACCGGGAAGTTCGGCTCCGCGAAGAAAACCAAGAGCGGAAGAATGATGTCGATCAAACGATCTCCTCAAAACGAGCGAACGCAAAAAGAGTAGCCTACGTGTGAATCACCGAATCACGCCGCCCCCGAGGCAACGGTCCCCGTCGTAGAGGATCGCGAACTGTCCGGGAGCAACCCCAGCGTCGGACCGATCGAGGGTCACGTGCCCGGTCGGTTGCAACGGATCAATGGTGAGCGAACATTGAAAGACCGTGGCCCCGTGTCGGAGCTTCGTCGTAATATCGACACCGGGACCCGGTGGTGACCCGATCCAGTGTAGTCGGTCGACGTCGAACTCTGAGCGACTGTTGGCGACGAGCTGCTCCTGATGCGAAACGAACACGACGTCGTCGTCCAAGTCCTTACCAACGACAAACCACGGCCCCCCACTCAGGCCGAGTCCGCGCCGTTGCCCAATGGTGTGAAACCACGTGCCACGATGCGATCCCAGCGTTGTCCCGGTCTCACGCTCGACGATGATTCCCGGACGCTCGCCGAGATGGAATTCAACAAAGTCGTCGAAGCGAATCTTCCCGAGGAAGCAGATGCCTTGGCTGTCTCGTCGATCGCGATTGGGCAGTTCGTACTGGTGCGCCAGCGTCCGGACTTCACTCTTGGGAAGGTGGCCGATCGGGAAGAGGCAGCGCTGTAGCTGTTCGAGCGACAAGTGCGACAAGAAGTACGTCTGATCCTTGACCGGGTCGACCCCTTTGAGGAGCGCGCACTCGCCATTCACCTCGCCGACGCGGGCGTAGTGGCCACTGGCAATTCGATCCACGGAATCGCCTACCGTTTCGTGAAACGCACCGTACTTGATTCGCTGGTTGCAGAAGATGTCGGGGCTTGGAGTTCGTCCGGCGCGCAACTCTTCAATGGTGTAGGACACGACTCGGTCGTGATACTCCCGTTGCAGCGGGACGATCTCGAGCGGGATTTCGAGCGAGTCGCAAACTTCGCGAACGTAGGAGAGGTCTTCTTCCCACGGGCATTCACCGAGCGAGGCTAACTCGTCCTCGAGCCAAATCTTCAGATAGTAGGCCCGCAGCCGACCCGCTCCCTCGTCTCTGAGTCGATGGAGTGCGACAGAACTGTCGACGCCGCCAGATACCAGTACGCCGATTTCCACCGAAGGCCATTTCTTGGTTCGCGGGGATTGCCGAATCTGCCGGGATCATACCTCGTTCGCGCGACGGGACAACGCGACTCAGAACCGGGCTGGATCTTTCACCACGTAGTAGTCCCCGACGAAGAGATGCTCGAGCCCGCTGCCGTCAAACATGTTCAAGGCGTCGTCGACGCTGCACACCATCGGCTCTCCTCGACGGTTGAGCGAGGTATTGATCAAGCACGGCAGCCCGGTGCGCTCGGCGAATGCGGATAGAAGATCGTGGAAGCGGGCATTCTGACGACGCGTCACCGTCTGCGGCCGGAGCGTGCCGTCGACGTGAACAACCTCCGGCACTCGACTCTTCGCCGCTTCCGTCGCCGAAAAGCAGTACGTCATGTAGGGAGATTCATGCTCCGTGCTGAACAGCTCCCCGGCACGGTCCGCCAATACCGAGGGACAAAACGGGCGCCACGGCTCGCGAAACTTGATGCGCGTATTGATCTCGTCCGACACGCCCCGACGGCCGGGATGACCGAGAATACTTCGATTCCCCAATGCCCGCGGCCCCCACTCCATGCGCCCCTGGCACCAGGCGACGATCTCTCCCTGCGACAACAACTCCGCCGCGCCGACCACCGCGTCGTCCATCCGCTTAAACGGAAGCGGCTGGGAACGGAGGACTCTTTCGATGTCCGCCGAATCACCGATCCCGGGACCGAGGTACGGCGACGGTCGAGGCGACAATGTCTGCCCTCGCTTTGCCAACGCGACCGCAACCGCCCCGACCGCGGTGCCAGGATCGTGGGGAGCGGGCGGCACGAACAGTTCGTCAACCGTATCGAGCGCAATCAGCTTCCGGTTCAGGGCGACGTTGAGCGCGCACCCGCCCGCGAAGCAGAGACGACGAGTCTTCGCCAGCGTCTCACCGAGGTGAGTTTCCAGGAGGTGGAGTACCGCTTGTTCGAAGTGTCTCTGCACCGAAGCGGCGAGATCGGGGAACGGTGGCTCCAACGCGTCTCCCGATCGCGGTGGCCCAAAACGGTCGACGAGTCGCGCCCCGAAGGCGTGCTCACGCCAGCGTCGCCGCTTCGGGACGAGCAAGCTCTTCCGGTCGAGTCGAACATCGCCCCCGGAAAAGCTCAACAAGTCACTCAGGTCGAATCGATCCGGGTCGCCGTACGACGCCATACCCATGACTTTGTATTCGCCATCGTTGATGTCGAACCCCAAATAGTCCGTGAAGGTTGAATAGAACAGACCGAGGGAATCGGGATACAGCAGCTGCCAGCGAGGCGTCAACGTTGAGCCCCTGCCGTCGGCGGCGAGAGCGGTGACCCGGTCGCTCGTTCCGTCGATCGAAAGCACGGCAGCCTCTTCGAACCCGCTGGTATGAAACGCACTCGCTGCGTGAGCGAGGTGGTGCTCAACCGATTCGACCTCGACGTTCTTCGGGATGCCGAGCAGACGAAGGGTATCGTAGAGCTTCGACATGCGCGTGCGAACCGTGCGCCGGTCTCGCAACACGGATCGAATCGTTCTTCGCGGGTCACGAAACAGATTGCGCCGAAGGTACTCCGCCCGATGCGACGACAGCTCAGAGGCGGACCACGAGTACGCGACTAGATCGATTTGCTCGGGCTTCAACCCGGCGAGATCCAAGCAGACCCGACTCGCCTCGACCGGTAGCGCGTGCGGGGCGTGCTTGACTCGGCTGACGCGCTCTTCCTCCATCGCCGCGACGATGGTGCCGTCGACCACGACCACGGCGGCGGGGTCGTGCCAAAAGCTCGCATGAATCCCCAAGACGTTCAAACGCTCCCACCTCACCAAGGCGCACTCTGCCACCAAGCGCTACGGACCGCTAAAGAGCGTAACCGCAGCGACGTTCTCCGCCACGGCTTTCGCGCAAGACTCTAGCCCGGACTAGCTACGCCTAAACTCCAACCCATGAGCCCGGACTATTCATCAGGCGAAGCCCCGCAGTCTGCGCGTCATGAATGATCCGGGCTCTAGAAGCCCGGCCGAAAAGTCAGAGGCACGGTGCGCGGCGGTCTTCGACGGAATCTCACCATTCGTAATCTTCAACGAATCAACCAATTCGCCTGCAAATTCCGAACGGCAATCTTCCGCCGAACTCCACCACTCACCGCACCTGC
>JAJFFE010000403.1 GCA_021776775.1 Planctomycetota bacterium
GCAGGTGCGGTGAGTGGTGGAGTTCGGCGGAAGATTGCCGTTCGGAATTTGCAGGCGAATTGGTTGATTCGTTGAAGATTACGAATGGTGAGATTCCGTCGAAGACCGCCGCGCACCGTGCCTCTGACTTTTCGGCCGGGCCTCTAGGGGAAGGAAGGGATCGAGAGGCACGAACAATGAATGACATGAATGCACCCCAGAGCACCAGGCTTCTGCCGTGGTGGGCCCGCGTCGTCGTAGCCGTCTGCATCTTTACCGCCGGCGGGGCGGTCGGGGCGGTGGTGACATCGCGTGTCGTTCATCGGCGGATTCAAGAGTTCGACGCCCGACCTGGGCTTCTACCCGAGGCGATCGTTGCCCGGTTGACGAGGCAGTTGAGGTTGAGCGATCCACAGATTGAGCGAATTCGCGAGGTTGTAGCCGACCGACATGGTCGTATCGCGTCGGCCCGTCGCACGTCGCTGGAGACCGTGCATCGCGAATTCTCGGCGCTCGAAGAGGAGGTCAGTGCGCACCTCGACGAGGCTCAACGATCTCGTTGGCAAGTCGTGGCTGGCCGGGTGCGTCGCGTCTTCCTTCCTCAACTGCCTTCGGACGGCTGAACGCTTGAGGGATCGGACGAGTCCACGGTCACCGATCGTTGGATGGGCTCGATCGTGGACAGGAAACGACGCTAGTGATTCGTAGATCATCGCAAGGGCTGTTCGTTGATCCAGTTCACTGAGAGTTCCGAGAGCTCACGCAATGCGGACTCGGAAGCGCGTCGTTCGACCAGTTTCCTCGAAGGCTTTCTCTTGGCCGTGATCTTGGTCTATCTCGTCCTCGTTCTGCAGTTCCGATCGTTCCTCGACCCGGTGATTGTGTTGCTGACCGTGCCGCTTGGACTGACCGGAGTGGGCGCGCTTCGGTTCGTGACCGGAACGAACCTGAGCATCATGGCTACCATGGGCATCATCATGATGGTCGGGCTCGTCGTGGCGTACAGTATCCTGCTCGTCGACTATCGGTTTAGTTTCAACCGGCGGGGCGACCCACAAAGAGAGCGTTATCGCGGGGTGCTTCGACTACGGGCACGCATCCGCGATAGCGCAATCTTGTCCCGCCACACTGCCGCAGTTCGGGAACGGGGAAGGCGGTGGCGGTCCTTGCAGGAACAGGTAGCTGGCCAGATAGATCCCATCCGCCAAGTCGAGGAACAGGTCCGCATTCGTTCGGCACGCTTCTAAGCAGGGGACAGTACCGATGCCGAAGACGGCGTTGAGAACGTGAATGACGTCACCGATGTTGAGCGTGGCGTCGCCATTGCAGTCGCCGCGCCTGAAGCGGTGAAAGACCGGGGTCAAGGTGACGGTGCCGTCGAAGAAGGCGGGGGTGACGTCACCGCTCGGCGTGGTCACGGCGTTGTCCGACCCCGACGGGTCGTCCCAGTAGAGGGTGCTTTCGAACGTGGCTAGCTGAGATTGCACGGCCGCGGCGACTGTTTCGTATTCGACCAAGGCGACCGGCGTGCTGTCGATGAACTCTATTGTCGTTCCCGTGGTCGAGAGTTCGGTTGCGATGGAGATACCGTCGGTGAGCAAGTCCACGCTCCAGAACACCGGCTCGGTCCCACCATTGAGGGCGACGAGTTCGGGGGTCGGTTCAGCCCCGAGAACCGTGAGCAGTTGCTCGTCATGGTGCAGGGTCATGAGGAACCCCGACACCGGAGTCGGTGACGGCGTGGTTTCCAACTCTTCGATCGAGACCTGTTGACAGACGACGCCGTGTCCACCAAAGAACTCGTACGTCGAGGCCGACGCTCCGGCTCGGAATAGGAACACCGGACCCATGCCGTCGATCGCGATGGTGGGGCACTCGTAGCTGGGATAGTAGTAGGCGTCGCCGGACAGCATCCAAGTTGTGACTGGGATTTCACCGATGCCTTCGCAGAAGCATGGCGTGGTGGAGCCAAGGCTCGTCGGCGCGTAGGTCGCGGTGTAGATGTGAAGGTTGTCGCCGGGGTTGAGCCGGTTGGCTCCGAAGAAGTCGACGAGCATGCCGGACGTCCACCCTTCGCCCGGGACCAGGGTGGTCGAGACGAAGTCTACTGGGTCGCCCCCGTTCGCCGTCTGCAGCACGGGCCCTTCTTCGATTTGGATGACTTCCAAGATCGTGGCGTCGTGACACAGCGCAAACGACCACCCCGTCAATCCGAAGACCACGGTGTGGTCGAGTTCGATCGGAATATTGAACGGAGTCAACACGGGATCGGTGGGCGGTACCGTCCGCAACGTGGCGGTCTGAACTTGACCGAGAACGGGGAGTGCGATAACCAGTGCGCACGCGGTGACGACGAGTCGGATTCTTAGCATGGCGACCTCCGCCACGATCGTAAGCTGCGCCGGACCAGTGGCCAAAGGATTTTGCCCGCCGCCCGCTGAGCGGGTCCGTCCTCGCCCGGTACGGACCCGAGGACAGACCCTGTTTAGGCTACTGAACCAACGTAAACGTTCCTCCGTTCTGAGCAGCGATCAACTGCATCACTGAGATCGCGTCGGGATCGCTGGCCCACAAGATCACATGGACCGGAAGCTCTTGGTAGTTGCTCTCCTGAAGTGCGGCGAGCAGTGCAATCGACTGGTCGGTCCCGCGGCATGTCGGCAAGCCGTCGCTCAGCAAGATGATTCCACGATCGCGACGCAGCGATTGATTGGCAATGGCGACGCTGTTCAGCAAAGCGGTTTGCATGCACGAAGTCCCGGTCGCCGTTAGGCCGTCTATCCAGCTGGCAGCGGCTTGCGCGTTGTCATCGCTGCCGTGGATCGTCTCGTTGGCGAAGCGACTCACCGTCGTGTTGAACGCGACGATGTCGAATAGCTGCCACTGCTCCAAACTGTTCACGGCCGCCGTCAGTTCGGCTTGTACGCTGGCGATCTCGCCACCCCAACCGAGGCTCGCCGACGTGTCGACACACCACACCACCGTTTCCATCCCATAGCCGGCTCCGAAGAACGTCACCGGCGAAACCGGTAGCGGCGGAAGAGTGGCCGTTGCCGGAACCGACACGGCAGCGATGGGAGCCGCCGACGGGCAAGCAATCGTGCTGCAAGGGAGCGGGTCGGTTGGGTCGGGGCCACACATCGGAAACGGCGCGGACGGTGGCGGCGAGCCGGGAATGAATAGGAAACCAAGTAGCAGCACCGCGTCGGTAATGTCGACGACCGTGTCGTCTCCGACATCGGCCGCGGCCAGGCACGGGACGTCGACGGATTGAAACAAGTAGTCCAGCACGCGCAGCGCATCACTGAGATCGTGTGCGCCGTCTTGGTTCACATCGGCCCGGATGAAGTCCGGAGCGCGGCGTTCGATGATTGCGGCGGCCCCGGTTCGCGACTCGGTTGCGCCCCTCAGATAGTCATAGCCAAGGAGGTGCTCAGGGTGACCGTCGCCGTCGAAGTCGGCGAACCCGGCGGTGCGGGGAACGTCACGGCCGAGACCGAGCGCTTCCATCGACCATTGGTCGAGAGTCACGTCGGCATCTCCTGAGCAGTACCGCGCGTCACCGGCACCGTGGACCAGGACGTCTCCCACTCCGTCACCGTCGACGTCCGGAGCCGACGCTAGCGCCTGGACCGTGAACCCGCCGCTTATCGGCGCGACGTACCGTGTCAAGAAAGTGCCGTCAACGCCTTCAATCACGCTGCCCACGGTCTGCGTCGCGGTTCGACTCGTACATCCCAACTCGTCGAGGGTATCGCCGTCACGGTCTCCGAGGTTTACGAGGCGAGTACCAAAGGCGCGTTCTCCGGGAAGCGGAGGCGCGACCGTTCGAAGCAAGCTCCCATCGACACCGGCGTGGATTGCGATGCGACCTTCGCCAAGTGCTGCGCTGGGATCTCCGATGGCGATCTCGGCCATGCCGTCGCCGTCCAGGTCGCCGGCAGTCGTGACCTCTCGCCCGAAGTGCTGATTCGCGTTCGAGCCTTCCACTTGCCAAAGGATCGAACCGGTGGCGATCGAGTAAACCACGACTCGACCTGCGAACTCGGCGGTGACGCTCGTGTAACCGGGAGCGCCGATCAGGAGGTCGCCCACCCCATCTCCATCGACATCGCCCGCGTCAGCGACCACCGTGCCGAGCTCTTCACTCTCCTGATCGCCTTCGATCACTCCGATAACCGCCCCGGTAGAGGCGGAGTAGATGAACACCGCACCGGTGTCACGTCCGAGCACTCCGTCGTAGAGCCAAGCCCCTATCGCCAAGTCTGCGCTCCCATCGCCGTTTTGGTCAGCGATCCGTGCGATGGAGATTCCAAAGTCATCTTCGATGGCCGGACCGACGAACTCATCGAGCAACGCTCCATCGACGCCGGAGCGAATCTCCACGATGCCGAACCGAGGGCTTGCCACTGCATACTCCGGGCTACCATCTCCCGTGAAGTCATCGAGGATTGCGACGGCACGTCCATGGCGGTCGTGCGGTGCGTCTCCTTGGTGGAACCGAACGACGTCCATGCCCTGACCGGACACGAACAAGGGGGTACTGAAGAGACCAGCGGCGAGCGACAGAGAAGCCACGAGCAAACGAAACGGCATGAAGCACTCCTTCGGAGTTGTCCAAGGGGTGGGAGGCGAAGCGAGGTGCAACCCCGGTTCAACGCGCGTCGAGGAAACCTCGAGCCTGTCGAGCCAGACGGACGCTTCGCCGAACAGACAGCGGCAGTACCATCATCACGTAACCGGCGCCGATCAAGGGCAAGGAATTCCTTTGCCGGGCGCGATCCGCGCCGCCTTCTCTGAGCGTCCTCGACCAGTGTTCACCTCGACTGCCGCTCATTGCGGTTAGACCCGCTGGTCAGTTCGGGTAAACTCCCCGATGTCGGAAACACGGGTTATCCGATAGTTCATATGGCAGAGTCAGAGGGGGGCAGCAGTGGTTGGCTTCGTGTTTCAGCGGGGTGCTCTGGTCTTGATCGTCGTTCTTCTCGTTTGTTCGATCGGCTGCCGCTCGATTCAGCCGCCGACGCAGCCCGATGAGAAGTTGGGCCAGCAGATCGACGCGGCCGTCGGGCAGCACGTCGCGGACGCCGAGGGACCCGGTATCGCAGCGATGGTGATCCGGGCCGGGGTTGTCGTCCACGCCAAGGGGTATGGAATCGCGGATCTCGAGTCAAAGCGACCGATCACTCGAACCGTCCCGTTTCGACTGGCGTCGGTGACCAAGCAGTTCACCTGCATGGCGATCATGAAGTTGGCAGAAGAGGGTCGGTTGTCCATCGACGACGCCGCCGTCGATTATCTCCCGACATTGGCTCGGTTTGGGCGCGGTGTCACCATTAGACACCTCATGCACCACACCTCGGGCCTCCCCGAGTACTACGCCGAATTGGAACGGTTGCAGTACCAGTTGCCGTCGGCCGATGACGATCCGTTGTTGACGGCGGTCGATGCGTCGAAAGTGTACGAATCGTGGGGGGAGCCGCTCTTCGAGCCGGGAGTACGCTTCGCCTACTCGAACCCGGGGTACGAGCAACTCGCGTTGATCGTCGAGGCGGTGACTGGCCAAAGCTTCGGTCGGTATCTTCGCGACGCGGTGCTGCGACCGTCCGGAATGCTAACCGCGACCGTACGCGACCGTCCGGAGGTGACCATTGCCCATCGCGCCGTGGGTTACGCCCCGGGGGAGCAGGGTAAGTTCGTAGAGAACGACGACCATCCGGGCAACTGGATCGTCGGCGCCGGCGGCCTCTACGCTTCGCTCGACGACCTCTATTTTTGGGATCGCGCCCTCGCCCACAACTCCATCGTCTCGCACGAGATGCTGAACTCGGCATATACCACAGCCACTCTGACCAACGGCGACGCTACCGGCTACGGTTACGGTTGGGCCGTCGACGAACACAACGGTCACCGCCGCGTTTCGCACGGTGGAGCGTGGGTTGGCTTTCGCACACACATATCGCGCTACCTCGACGACGACGTCACGATCGTGGTGCTGTCGAATTTCGCATCGGTACGCGTCGGACAGGTGTCGAACGCCATAGCCGATCTGGTTCTCTGAGTTCAAATCAGATCGGTTGTATCGGGGTCGATCAAGAGCCGATTGGGCGCACCGAGGATCAACCGAAACGGAGCGAGCTGGTCCTTCTGCTTTGCCGCGCGTTCGTCCGCAGCCTTCGAGTCATCCGAGTTCGACATCAGCTTGCCGAGAAGATCGATTGCTTCCGACCGTGGGGTGATCAAGAACTCCAAATCGCGGTGCCGTTGATATCGGTCGCTCGCGCGGCGTAGCAACTCGGCTGGGGTCGCGTTCACGGGAGCCACGGGCCAGAACACGAATGCGAACAGGAGTGAAGCGGCCAACCCTACACCGGTCATTGTCGTCGTCAGCGGTCCCTGGTCAGGGACTACGCAAATCCGAAACGAACACACCAAGGCGGGCCGAAGAGGACGAACAGGGCTTACTCCGTCTCGGCTTCTAGTGTCCTGTTTCATTAGTTCGTTGACATAGTCGTCGAGGAATTCGACCGTCCTGGCTAGGCGCAGGGACGCAAGTCGGATTAGTAACTCCTTCGAGGAGCTGCAACAACGCCAGGGCGGACGAGGCCCGACGAATGGT
>JAJFFE010000404.1 GCA_021776775.1 Planctomycetota bacterium
CGTCGTCGAAGTCGGCGAGGACGCCCGGTCCGGACGGGATCGCGGTGCCGAAGCCGTCGTTGAGACCGCCGAGGATCGGGTCGTCATCGTAACGCACACTCAGGTCGGAGCCGGCGCCGGTCTGATCGTGAAGCACTACAGTCGTCCCGCTGGGCGACGTTACGCTGACCTGCAACTGACTGGGGTCGGCGTGCCCGACTTCGATCACCACATCGACGTCGGCAATCGAATCGAGAACGGTGTCAGCGACCGTCAGTACGGCAGACAGTCCGGCGGGATCGTCATCGGGAACGGCGATTCCAGTCGGCAGTCCGAGCGCCCACGCGTTCAAAGTTCCGTTCTCCCCGGTGAAGTTATCGGTGACCGTGAGGGTCCAGATGCCGTTGCCGACGATGCCGTCGAAGTCCGCCAGCGTTCCCGGACCGGAGGGGCGCATGGTATCGCCGACGCCGAACGGTGGACCGTAGGGACGACCGCCGTCATCGAAGCTTGCCAATAGATCATCGGCATCGGTCCCGGCGGAGTCGTGGAGTTGCACCGTGATTGCGGTCGGTGACTTCAGCGAAACGTCGAGATCTCCCACGAACGTGTGGGTCACGTCGACGGTGCAGGTCACGTCTTCGATCGTGTCGGCCAGGCCGGAGACGGTGAGTGATGAGAACGTCGTCGGAAGCACGGCCGTGATCGGGAAGCCCGGCGTGGTCTGAAAGATGACCGGAAGCGGTGCGTAGCCGTACTTCTGACTCTGGCTAGGGTTTGCGTGGCAGTCCGACTGGGGAACGGGACACGGGTCGAGTCCTTCGATCTCCAGGAGCGTTCCGGTCGCCGCCTCCACCACGAACACCGAGTAGATACCGAACGATGGCGACGGCAACGCGACTGCGATTCCACTGGCGAAGGCGCCCAGGGGCGCGATCGAGAACGAGTCCAACGTCACGCCCGTGGTATCGACGACGGAGAGGGTGGTGACTTGCCCGCTCGAGAACGCCCCGTGTGGAATCTCGAAGAATGCGCAGTCGGATCGAAACGCGATGCCGGTGCCGAACGCATCGACGCCGCTCGGACTGGCAATCGTATCTCCTTGGTACGCTCCGTCAGTGGTGCTGTGTCGGGAGTACTGATCGGACGTGACATCGACGACCCAGAGATCACCGGCCGCATCGAGACAGCAATCGCCGGCGATGCCTCCGCCAGGGAGACCGAGCGCGCCGACTGTCGCCACCGAACTGCCGTCCATACCGGTTTGGTAGAGCGTTTCGTCGGCGACCCAGTAGAGCGAGCTGCCATCGGTCGTGATGCCACTCACCACGGTAACCCCGGCGGGACTCGCGATGGTCTCCAGCAACGAAAGATCGTTCGCGTCGTAGAGAAACGTGAGACCGTCGTAGAGATCGACAACGTACAACGTCGGCACGCCGTGCACGACGCCAACCGGATCCAAACATATGCCGAGGGGATCGAGTCCAAAGTGCGGAGCTGGACCCTGGAGCACGTCGCCGCTGGCAAAGGCTGGCGGAGGACCCGTCGGGCCCGTGAAGGAACGCTCGTCGTGAAGCGATTGCGAAAACCCGAGCCCTGAGCCGACACATACGAACAGCAATGCAAGACGCACCAGCCACCCCCTTCAAGAAATTCTTTGCCCGTTGGTGATCATTGAAAGACCATGTCGTTCCGGCGATACGCCCCTAGGGGTAAACACGCTGGGACATCGAGTCAACGAAGATCATGGAATCCAATGGTTTGCACTGATCGTCCAGATCTCGCGAGTCTCGGATCAACCGTCGTGCGCGGCCCTACTTGTGGAGACACTTCGACGCCGTGCCGCGCGGGTTGGCTGAACAAACCTCCCCTTCGTGTGCCGTCGTATTTCGTCAACTCTAGTCGGAAGGCATGGTGCGGAAGTCGTGTGTTGTGTTCTTCGACGTAGAACTCCACGAGCTTGCGAACCGATGCTGCCGAGTCGAGCGTGTTCAGAAAGAGCCACTGATGTTTGAGTACGCGCCACCACGACTCGATCATGGAGTTCGAGAAGATGACCTCGGTCAGCGCGAGCAGTCGGCGAAGACGGCCGGACTCGACCAGGTCGTTGACACCCGGGTTGTAGTTCTCCGGTCCCCCGTCGACGATCACGTCCGGCGGGCCCTCGTCCGGCCGCATGTTCAGGGTGGCGGCGTTCAAGATCTCGACCGTGCTGGTGGGATCGAATCGCTCGGTGTCTTTCACCTTATTTGCGTTAAATCACTTTCATGCAATTTAGTCATCGGTTAGATTCTCGGCTGCCTGGTGTTACCCCTCCGCCCAACTCACGGGCGTGTCCGCCCGCCTTCGGACGACCGCGCCCGAGAACCGAGGAGCATCGTATGCCAAGCTCGATATTTCCATCGCGTCACACCGTGGTCCGCCTTCTCGCGGTTTGCTTACTGGCCCTCTCGACGTCGGGAGTCGATGCACAACCGCGCACCACGCAGGGCCAGATTCCGGCTGGGCAAGGGTGCCGCGACGACGGTGGTTGTCCGGGGTCGGGCGCCCGGATCACACGCACTGATATCACCAGCGAGGGGTCGCAAAGCTGCCCGGTCTCTTCGAGTTCCGTGACCATCGGTTACGGCGGCGCAACGATCGTCGCTGACAACCAACCCAACGGCGGGGAGTGCCCGACGTCGCTGCTCATTCGACCCGAGTGCGGCGAGTCCATGTCGAAGCCCGGGTGTTGCATTCTGTCGTCGATCGGTAAGTGGGAAACGCGCGCTCGCATCTCGTGTGTGTGTATCGAGCGATCCCCGTGGACGCTGTTTCTCACGTGCGCCGAGTACGCGTGCGTCGAGGTTGGCTCGCCGCAGTACATCTCGCTGCTACCGAATTGCATGATGGCCACCGGCTGCAACTCCGGTTCACCAAACGACGGCTGCAACAAGTACGTCGAAGCTCCGTAGCCTGAACAAGCGTTGAAAGAGAAGGCTTTCACGGCCGGGCCGGTGTCGGCTATCTGCACGTTCGGTCCGGTCCGGCAGTGAGCGCCCGAACTCTCCCGACGATTCTCACCTCATGGCGGCCGGGCTCCGCCGACCATGTTTATTCTTCAAGTCGCGGAAGGAACACCATGTTGCGAACCAGTAGCTGCGTTCTCGTATCTATTGCTCTGCTCTCTACCGCCATCGTACTACTCTGTTGCAGTCGCCCCACCCGTAGCGATTCACCGCCGCCTCGACCGTCACGTGACTCCAACGTTGGGGTCGAAACGCAACCACCCCTCGTCGAGCCACTCCTCGAAGTCACGGCTCCTCCGCCGGGCACGACTCCAACCACGACTCCACGA
>JAJFFE010000405.1 GCA_021776775.1 Planctomycetota bacterium
CTCATGCCGAAGGGCGAACGTGTTCCGGTCGGCCAGGACCAGAAGCAACACGTCGAGGTCGCGCGCGACATTGCCCAGAAGTTCAACAACACCTACGGCGAGGTCTTCCCGCTGCCCGAAGCGCTGATTCCGGACGGCGCGGCCAAGGTGCCGGGCATCGACGGCGAAAAAATGAGCAAGTCGTACGGCAACGCGATTCTGGTTTTCGAGACCGAGAAGCGCGTCAAGAAAGCGATCAGTCGCATTGTCACCGACTCGCTGGAAGTGGACGCCGTCAAGGAGCCGGAAGGCAATCTGATCTTCGAGTTGTTCAAGCTGGTGGCGACGCCGGATCAAGTGGAAGAGATGGCCGCGAGCTACCGCGCGGGCGGTTACGGCTACGGCCACGCCAAGCAGGCGTTGTTCGCGGCGTTCATGGACTTCTTCGGACCGTTCCGCGCACGACGAGCCGAACTCGAAGCGAAGCCGCAGGAAGTCGAGGACGTCTTGGTGGCGGGAGCCGAGCGGGCGCGGGAAGTAGCTCGGGCGACGCTCGAAGAGGTGCGTGTCGCGACCGGGCTTGCCAGCCGCATGCTCTAATCGCTCGCCGCGAGTGAACGATAAGGGGCGGCTACAAAAGAACGCGCCAACGACCTCGGTCGCTGGCGCGTTCTTTTTTTTGACGCGAGCACTTTGCGCAGACACGCAAAACAACAGTCAGACTCAGATGCGGGTCGGGAAGCCGGAGCAGAGTTCCTTCACCTGCTTGCCGATGCTGGTGCCGAGCGCTTCGTTGGTCGGATCTTTGACGATCTGTGCGATCCAGCTCCCGATCTTCTCGACCTCGGCCAGCCCCATGCCGCGACTGGTGATGGTCGGCGTGCCGATGCGCAGTCCACTGGGACGGCGCGGCGGGTTGGGATCGAACGGGATCATGTTCATGTTGACCACGATCGACGCACGCTTCAGAGCGTCTTCGGCGACGTCCCCGGTCGAATCGACCGAACGCAGATCGAGCAGCACCATGTGGTTGTCGGTACCACCCGAGACCAGCCGCACACCCTCGGCGGACAGCACCTCGGCTAGCTTCTGCGCGTTGTCGACCAACGCCTTGCTGTACTTCTTGAACTCGGCGCCCATCGCCTCTTTGAAGCAGACTGCGCGCGCCGCCACCAAGTGCATGAGCGGTCCGCCTTGGTTCCCCGGAAAGACGCCCGAGTCGATCTTCTTGGCGTGTTCGGCTCGGCAAAGAATCATGCCGGCGCGCGGTCCACGTAGCGTCTTGTGCGTGGTGGTGGTGACGACGTTGGCGTGGGGGACGGGACTCGGGTGCATGCCCGACGCGACCAACCCGGCGATGTGCGCCATGTCGACCATGAGCATGGCGTCGACCTCTTTGGCGATCTCGGCAAACCCGGCGAAGTCGATGATGCGCGGGTAAGCGCTGGCCCCGGCCACGATCAGTTTCGGCTGGTGCTCTTTGGCCATCTTGCGGACCAGGTCCAAGTCGATGCGTTCGCTTTTTTGGTCGAGCGTGTAGTGCTTGAAGTCGTAGAACTTGCCGGTCGCGCTCACCTTGGACCCGTGCGACAGGTGGCCGCCGTGGGCAAGGTCCATGGCGAGGACCTTGTCGTGCGGCTTCAAGAGCGCGGCGTACGCGGCGAGGTTCGCTTGCGTACCCGAGTGCGGCTGCACGTTGGCGTGGTCGGCACCGAACAGTTCCTTGGCCCGGTTGCGCGCGAGATCTTCGACTTCGTCGACGACTTCACATCCGCCGTAGTAGCGCTTGTGCGGATAGCCCTCGGCGTACTTGTTGGTGAGTACCGAGCCTTGTGCATCGAGTACGGCATTCGACACTATGTTCTCGCTGGCGATGAGGTTGACCTCGCCTTTTTGGCGGTCTTCCTCTTCATGGACGAAGCGAGCGATTTCGGGATCCGTTTTTGTAATTGCGTCCATTAGTTGTTGTCTCCTTCTGCCCGCCAGCGCAAGTAGGACTCGATGAAGAGCGTCAGGTCGCCGTCTAACGTGTGGTCCACGTTGCCGGTTTCCACGTCTGTTCGGTGATCCTTCACCATCTTGTACGGATGGAGCACGTAGGAACGGATCTGGTTTCCGAACGCAATGTCGCCCTTCTCGCCGCCAATGCTCGCGAGTTCCTTGTTCCGTTTGTTCTCTTCATGTTGGATCAAGCGCGACTTCAGTTCGCGCATAGCCGCGGCGCGGTTCGAGTGCTGCGATCGCTCGTTCTGACACTGAACGACGATCCCCGTGGTCAAGTGGGTGATTCGAACCGCAGAGTCGGTGGTGTTGACGTGTTGCCCACCGGCGCCGCTGGCGCGGTAGGTGTCGACGCGCAAATCCGACTCGTCGATCTCTAGATCGATATCGCCGACCTCGGGCGTGATGTCGACCGAGACGAACGACGTGTGTCGCCGGCTCTTGGCATCGAACGGAGAGATACGCACCAGTCGGTGAACGCCGCGTTCGGCCTGTAAGTAGCCGTACGCGTAAGCGCCTTGCACGTGGATCGTGCACTTTTTGATTCCGGTTTCTTCACCCGGATTGTCGTCGAGGATCGCGACCTTGTAGTTGTCGCGCTCGGCCCAGCGCAGGTACATGCGCTTCAACATCTCGGCCCAGTCGCAGCTCTCCGTGCCTCCGGCGCCGGCGTTGATCTCCAGGTAGCAGTTGCCCTCGTCGTACCGGCCACTGAGAACCGTGCGCAGTTCGAGCGCCTCGGCCATTTTGATCAGGCGGCGCATCTCCGAGTCGGCCTCTTCGAGCGAGGCGGCGTCGTCCTCTTCGACCGCTAACTCCAGCAGGGTCTTGGCGTCACCGATCCCGGTCTCGAGTTCGATGACGTCGTCGACAACGGCCTTGTTGATCTTCAGTTCCTGGATGACCTTGCCCGCGGCCTCTTGATCCTCCCAGAACCCCTCTTGGCACTGGAGCTGCTCCAGCTCCCGAAGGCGCGTGGTTCGGATTTCGAACCGCGACGCGATACGGATGCGGCTGGCGAGCTGCTCGATAAGCTCTAGTCGATTCTGGGCTTCGGAAGACATTTGGGGTGCGGAGGGCCTCTCTGGGGGGGACGACGATGAAGC
Source organism: Planctomycetota bacterium (assembly GCA_021776775.1). GTDB lineage: Bacteria > Planctomycetota > UBA8108 > UBA1146 > JAJFFE01 > JAJFFE01. The sequence continues at coordinate 3,087 of JAJFFE010000405.1, forward strand.
CGCCAAGGATAGTTGAAGCGGCCCGATCCGTCGAGACCACACCGGGTTGTGACCCACGCGATCGGCTGTCCCGGACATTTTACGGCGACGGATCGCGAAAGGGCGGAGCGTCGCGAGCCGAAGAGGGAGTTGAGTAGAGGGCTCGTTCTCAGTCGCAAGAGGTTCAGATGCGCCACCTGATCACAGGCGGAGCCGGGTTTATCGGCAGTTACCTTGCCGAGGCATTACTCGAGCGTGGACACCAGGTCCATATCCTCGACAATCTGTCGACGGGCTGCATGGACAACATCCAGCACCTCCGACGCCACCCCCAGTTCAGCTATACGATCGACACTATGTTCAATGAGCCGCTGCTGGCGGAGCTCATCGATCAGGCGGATCAGATCCACCACCTCGCCGCTGCCGTCGGCGTGCAGCTCATCATCAAGAGCCCCGTCCGCACCATCGAGACCAATACCCAGGGCACGGAGCTGGTTCTCCGGCACGCCGCCAAGAAATCCAAGCGGGTGTTCTTCGCCTCGACCAGTGAGGTGTACGGCAAGTCGCAAGCGTTTCCGTTCACCGAAGACGGCGAGCTGGTACTCGGCGCGCCGCCGAAGGGGCGGTGGTCCTACGCGTGCTCCAAGGCGCTCGATGAGTTCCTCTGCCTGGCGTACTGGAACGAGAAGAGCCTGCCGACCACCATTCTGCGACTGTTCAATACAGTGGGGCCGCGTCAGGTCGGTCACTACGGCATGGTCCTGCCCACGTTCGTTCAGCAGGCGCTGAGCGGGAAACCCATCACCGTCTACGGTAGCGGCGAACAGAGTCGTTGCTTCTCGTCGGTGCACGATGTGATCGATTGTTGGATTGCCGTCAGCGAAGAGAGCTCGACGGTCGGCACGATCTACAACATCGGTTCCGACCAAGAGATCTCCATCAACGCTCTGGCGGACCTGGTGAAGCGTAAGACGAACTCGGAATCCGAAATCATCAAGATCCCGTACGAGACCGCGTACGAGGAGGGCTTCGAGGACATGCCGCGCCGAGTGCCCGATGTTCAGCGTCTCCGAAAAACGGTCGGAATGGCGCCGGTGACGACGATCGAACGCATCGTCGATCTGGTCGTGGCGTATCAGCGTGAACGCATGGTTCCCAGCCGACCGGTCGATACGCCGCTCAAGACCCGTCCGCGACCGCTGCGCACTCCGGTTCGTCCGGTCGACTCCGCCGCGGTCCCAGCGGCCGAAGGCTAGAGGCGCAGCTGAGCTCCACTGCCGAGAACGTGTCGGAACCTGAATCTCAACCCGCCCGTTGACCCGCGCGCTCGGGGAGCAATCCTGTAACCCGAGTGGCGCCCCTGAATCGGAGGTGCCACGAATCTAATCTATGCATCGGGTCATTGCCTCGGGAGGTCGGGATGTTGGAACGAGTTTCACTAGGAGTCTGGTCGCGGAGTCTTGCTTCACTTGGATCGAGCCTGGCGTTCGGTCGAATCGCGCCCCTGTTCGGAGTTGCGCTTCTCTTCACGGGCTGCGTGCCGAGCGCAAAAATCGAGAAGAACAAGCCACTGACCATCGCGGTCCAAGCGGGGATTGGGGGCGGCAAGAAGGGGTTCGATCACGCCGAGTACGACGCCCTGTTGAAAAAGCACGTCAAAGGCGACGGTCGAGTCGACTACGCGGGGATCAAGAAGGATCACGCGAGCCTTCAGAAGTACCTCGGCCAACTCGCCACTGCGCCCATCGAATCGCTGAGCCGCGACGAACTCTTGGCGCTGTTGATCAACACGTACAACGCCTACACGCTGGACCTAATCGTTCGCAACTACCCGGTAGAGTCCATCAAGAAGCTCTCGAAGCCGTGGGACTCCAAGTTCGTCAAGCTCGGCGGCGAGACGATCACCCTGAACGACGTCGAGCACAAGTTCCTGCGACCGGTGGAGCTCTTCAACGATCCGCGCATGCACTTCGCGATCAACTGCGCGTCGGTCGGTTGCCCGCCGCTGCGTAAGGGTGCCTACACCGGCAAAGGAATCGACGCGCAGCTCGCCGAGGGTGTGCGTGAGGCGCTCAAGAAGCCACGCTACTTGAAGGTCTCGGGTGACGGAGTCGAGGTGTCGAAAATCCTCGACTGGTTCAAAGACGACTTCGTCAAGAAGTACGGCACGCTTCGGGAGTTCCTGGCTCTGCACGCGACCGGCCGCGCCAAGGAGCTGCTCAGCAAGGAAGGGGTCTCGATCGGCTATCAATCGTACGATTGGGACCTGAACGACATCCCGAAGAAGGGGTGACCAGAATAGACTTGTTCCAGCTCTCGTGAGAGGATGTCTCTTGGACCGAGGGATATCCAGCGGTCGGGCGTCGACGGACACGACGCCCGCCTCACGGTTGCCGCGCCCTGCGGCACCCGCCTCAAAGGAGCGGTGATGAACAAGACTTCCTGCGCCGTCGCACGATCCCGTTACTCGGGGTTGAAGGCGGCGTTCGTTTGTGTCTCAGGTAGCGGTGCCATTCAATTCGCCACGCTCGCAGCGTGCGTGCTGGTACTCACGTTGGCTCGAGCAGACCAAACACCAACGGCCGCAGTACCACCGTCTGTCTTGGCGCAGGCTCCGACTGAGCAAGCTCCGACCGGTCAAGCTCCGACCGGGGCACCTGTGACGAAGCCTCAGTCTCCGCAACCGACCAAAGACAAGCGCGGTTTCATCGACATGGGCACGGTACGTCTGCACCCGGTGCAGAAGGTCGTGGAGGTCGATGGCTGGTTCAATATGGATCGTGGAATCGTCGAGTTCCTGGCCTGCGCGCCGGGAGTAAAATCGCACGAGACGCTGATATCGCTGGATATCAACCCGATTGAACTGAATCTCGCTCTGCTTGCGCTGGGACTGAAACCCGGGAAGCCGCCCACGAACGAAGTCGATCTGCGCCCTATCGCGGGAGACCGCGTCGTGATCTTCTTGAAGTTCAAGAAGAAGAACGACAAGGGCGAGATGGTCGAGGTCACACGGCGTGTCGAAGATTGCCTCATCAACTTCCTCAACGAGGCAGATATGGAGCACGTCGGTTTCGTCTACACCGGGTCACAGTTCATCCCTAAGCTCCCCGAGTCTGAATTCTTCGATCCGAACAACCCCGCGACCGAGCGGATGTTGAAAGAGAACGCCGACAAGCTCCAAAAGGGTGAGGTCAAAAAGGGCGACAAGACCGACGACGCCAAGAAGAGCGGCACTCCGGTCGACGTCCCCGTCACCGGCGACAAGAAGCCCGCGCAGATTCCAGGGAAGACGCCAGAGAAGAACACCGATAAGCCGGGCGACGCCACCCCGAAGCAAGCCGAGAAGCCGGAGATGATCTACGCGCCGCTCGAACTCGGACAGTTTTTCGCGCTCTGTCACCGGCCGTATGCAATTCTCGACAATCCTCTTGGCCTGCCGTATCCCGATCCCGAGTACGGTGCCAATCCAGACGTCTTGCCTCGCGTGACCCGCCAGGAGGACGAAATCGTGCCCGTGACGGTCATCATCCGCCGTCCGAAGAAGGGCGAGATCGACCGAACCATCAAGCGCATGCCGTTCAAGATGCCTGAGGGCTACGGCAAGGACGATGACGGTCGAGACAAAACCGACAAGGCGGACGATACTGGTGGGGAAGCCGAGGCTACGGGTTCTGGTGGCGGATCGGGCGGGGGCGGACGCTGAAGCTCCGCGCTGGCGTCCATTCAATCAAGCCCAGCGCGACGCGGCAGAACTTGAAACAACACGACACGACTCGCAAGTAGCGCCGCGCAACGCGGCAGCGCAGACAACATGGAGCATTCATGACAGCAAAGTTCGCCCGCACGTCGAGCGCGTTCGTACTCGGCCTCTTGGCCATGGCCTTCGTCACCGCGACCGATGTTTCCGGGCAAGCCGGACAGCCGGAGACCAAGAAGCCCGCGGCCCAAGGCAACACCGAACCGCAGGCCGAGAAGCAAGTCCCTGAGAAGCAAATCACCGAGAAACAAGAGCCGACCCTGCCTGTCGTCAAGTGGCGACCGGTACGCAGTAACGACATGATCAAGATGGCGGCCGACCGTGGCTGCAACTACTTGATCGACCACCGACGGGAAGACGGTGCGTACGGCTCCTACGCTGACGACGTCGGCATTACCGCCTTGGTCGTGCAAGCGCTCGCGCAAAGCCCGCGCGCTTACCGTGAGACCGACGGTCCGTTCATCACCAAAGCGGTCGAGTACATGCTCGGCAAGGCGAAGCCCGATGGTGGCATCTACAACGCCGGTCAGGGGCTCGAGAACTACAAGACGTCCGTTTCGATCCTCGCGCTCATCGCACTCGACGCGGGTCGCGAAAAGAAGAGATACGCCGACGCTGTCGCGCGAGCCCGCGAGTACGTCATGACTCTGCAAGCCGACGAGAAGCACGGCTACGACAAGACCAAGCACAAGGCGGCCTTCGGCGGCATCGGTTACGGATCCGATCGTCGTCCCGATGTATCCAACACGCACTTCGCCATAGAAGCGTTGAAGGCGGCCGGTGTCTCGGAAGACTCGGAAGCGTTCAAGCGCGCGTTGGTTTTCTTGAAGCGTTGTCAGAATAGTTCGGACAACGATTACTTTGGGGAAGAGACCAAGAGCAAGACGACCGGTGACGGCGGCATGTTCTACGCGCCCGGTTCTACGAAGACACTGGTCATCAAGAACGAAGACGGCACCGAGAGCTTCTCGTCGTACGGCAGCATGACGTACGCCGGACTGAAGTCGCTGGTCTACGCGGGACTCTCGAAGGACCACCCGTTGTGCAAGCAAGCGTTCGCCTGGATCGAGAAGAACTACACGGTCGAAGTGAACCCGGGCATGGCGACGCCGCTGCACCCGGCTCGCGGCTGGAACGGTCTCTACTACTACTACATGGTCATGGCCCGTACGCTCGAAGCGCTCGAGGTTCGCACGGTCACCACGCCCGACGGCGTCGAGCACGACTGGGCGGCAGAACTTGCCGGTCGGTTGATTGCCCTACAGGCCGAGGACGGCTCCTGGGTGAACCCGATCGATCGCTGGTGGGAGGGTGATCCGAACGTGACCACCGCCTACGCGGTTCGCGCGCTGTCGATCTGCAATGACGTCATGTCAAAGAAGTAAGTGACGATCGGCGACGACGTGGGGGGTGATGTCCCGGACATCACCCCGGTGATCGGCGGTTCCAACTGCACACCCACGCGCCCCGTCTTTTCGGTATACTCGGCCATGCCCGCTCGGTCTTGACTAAGAGACCATCGCCACACTGGTTGACTCATACGCTCTCGAACTGCTAGTTCGCGAATCGAATGATGGACCGGCTGTGTTTACGCGCGGCAGCGACCTCGCTACCTCTGCCGCCGATTGTCATGAACCTGCGTGCTGATTCTCAGGGTTGGCCGTTGGGGAGAACCGCATGGACGACTGGCGCACCCCCGTTTTTATCGTGGGCGTCTTGATTCTGATCTTTACGCTGTTCCGCATGGGACGACGTCGACGAGCGCGGCCGAAGCCTGCTCCGCGCGACTATCGCGAAGCGGGTCGCGAACTGGTGCGTCCCGAGCCGCCCACGTCCGTCGGCGGCCAAGGTTCTGGCGGCGGCGATGGAGGACTCAGCGAACTGCTCGTGCAAGTCCAAGAGATCAGTCGCGAGATCGAGGGCCGCCTCGACACCCGCGTGAGACATGCGCAGCGTCTGCTCGATGATTCCGAGAAGGTGCTCTACCAGCTCGATGCGAAGATCGCCGAAGCGAAGGCGATCGATTCCAAGTCGTCGGAGCCCGCGGCCGACGAACTGTTCGCAACCGAACCGTCGGTGCAATCTGTGCACCTTCTCGATGTGACGGATCAGGACGACCAAGCGGGTTCGGACGAACCGCGGCGCGCGGTGACTCGCGACCCGAACGAGGCTGAGATCGCACGTCTCGCCGCTGAGGGGGAATCTGCCGATGCCATCGCGAACGCAGTGGAACGTCCGGTGGGAGAAGTTCAGTTGATATTGTCCTTGATTGAAGCAAAAAACAGAAACGCGTCTTGACCCCAGGATGTACCAAGTCTATAACTCCCGCCCTTCGCAAATGCGGAGAGCGCTCCCCAACCACCTTACGCCAGGTTGGGCGGCAAGAAACACTGTCGCGGGGTAGAGCAGTTGGCAGCTCGTCGGGCTCATAACCCGGAGGTCGCCGGTTCGAGTCCGGCCCCCGCTACCAAATTTTCAAAGGACGCTTGCCACAAGGTAAGCGTTCTTTTTTTGTGGCGTGTTCGAAGCAGAGTGGGGGCCGTACTCGAACCGGCGACCTCCGGGTTTGGCGTTGCTGACATTTCGGCTTCGCCGGCTGTGTTGCTGGCCCGGCGGCTGGCGCCGACGGGTGCGATGGAGGTCGCGGTTCGAGACGGTGTTGTCTTTGGCGACTGCGTCGCCGGGCCCCCGCTACCAAATTTTCAAAGGACGCTTGCCGCACGGTAAGCGTTCTTTTTTTTGTGTCGTGTGGGAAGCAGAGTTGGGGGGCCGGACTCGCGGTGTTGCTGGCGCGGCGGCTGGCGCCGACGCGCGTGCGACCTCCTGGTTTGGCGTTGCTGGCTGAGGGGGTTGGGTCTGTTCGTGGTGTGGGTGTTGGCGGTAGTCTCAGAGGACGGGCGAGAGGTCGTCTGGGTGTGGTAACCTTCGCGGCTTCGTGGATGTGTTGCTTTTGTACTTGAGGAGAGAGCCATGATCTTGAACGGCGCTTGGAGTGGTTGGCGGTTGGTGCTGATCGTTGTTCCGCTGTTGGCTGTGACGCTGTGGGGGCTTCATGCTTGTCGTTTGACGTTGGACGATGGGCCGGAGGTTCCGATCGTGGGGTACGCGAAGGCCTTTCCGAAGTTGAAGTTTACGCGGCCGCTGTATCTGGGGGTGGCTCCTGGGTCGACGGATCTGTTTGTGCTCGAGCAGAACGGGATCATTTCTCGGTTTGCCAATGATCCGGCGGTGGAGACGAAGACGACGTTTCTCGATTTGACGGATCGGGTGGGTCGGCGGTTTAGTGAAGAGGGGCTGCTCGGGTTGGCGTTTCACCCGGAGTTTGCCGAGAACGGTCACTTCTTCGTTCGGTACTCGTCGGGGATCGATGACCGACACGAGTACCTGTCGCGGTTCGCGCGCGGCAGCGACGGGCTTGGCGACCCGGCGAGTGAGTTGGTCATACTCAAGCAGGCGCAGCCTTGGCGGAACCACAATGGTGGCGGAGTAGAGTTCGGACCGGACGGCTATCTGTACGTTTCGTTCGGCGACGGCGGCAAGGCGGGCGATCCCAAGAAGTCGGGGCAAGATCTCGCAACGTGGCTAGGGACTATTCTGCGTATCGACGTCGACGCGTCGAGCGCGGCGGCGCCTTACGTCGTGCCGGCCGACAATCCGTTCGTCGGACGTGACGGCGCGCTTCCGGAAATCTGGGCGTACGGTCTGCGCAATCCGTGGCGCTTCAGCTTTGACCGAGCCACCGGCCGTTTGTGGTGTGGCGACGTCGGTCAGAACGCGTGGGAAGAGATCAGCATCATCGAGCGCGGCGGCAACTACGGTTGGAACACGTTCGAAGCGAAGGAGAAGTTTCGCGGCGGCGTGGCGCTCAACGGCGACACGCACGTCGCGCCGGTCTTCGCGTACAAGCCGGAGGGTCGTGGTTGGGGACGTCGCGCGTCGGTTACCGGTGGGTACGTCTACCGAGGGTCCAAGTATCCCGAGTTTCGCGGATCGTACTTCTTCGGCGACTACGAAAAGCGCCGCATGTGGTTGCTGCGGCCGAGCGCTAGCGCCGAGGCTGGTTACGAATCTGTCGTGCTTCCGAAGGGGCCGAAGGCGCTGGCGTCGTTCGGTGAAGATCACCGCGGCGAGCTGTACTTGGTCAGCCTCGATGGTGCGATCTATCAGCTAACACGACAGGTGACCGAAGAGAAGCTGCCGTTCCCGAAGCGGCTGAGCGACGCCGGGATCTTCGCGTCGATCGCCGAGCTCGCGCCGGCCGAAGGGGTGGTCGGCTACGACGTCAATTCGCCGTTGTGGTCCGACGGAGCTGAGAAGTCACGCTTCGTTCGACTGCCCGCGGGCAAGA